>NZ_LIQR01000759.1 GCF_001418575.1 Peterkaempfera griseoplana | reverse complement strand
GCGGCCGGGTGGCCCGGCCCCAGCTGCAGTGGCCAGGACCGCCGCCAGGACCCGGGGCCGGAGGCCGATGCGTTGCCGCGGCAGGGCGATCGCGGCGACGCGGGCGCCGATCAGCTCACGGCGGCCGGGTGGCCCGGCCCCGGCCGCCGCGGCCAGGACCGCCACCAAAACCCGGGCCGGAGGCCGGTGCCTTGCCGCGGCACGGCGATCGCGGCGACGCGGGCGCCGATCAGCTCCCGGCGGCCGGGTGGCCCGGCCCCGGCCGCCGTCAGGATCAGGGCCGGGGCGGGTGCGTTGCGGGGCTGCCGTGCCCGGGTACCGGCGGTGGTGCGGGGCTGCTGCTGCGGCTCCGGGGCAGTTCGGGCGTACGGCGGCACGGCAGCGACGCGACGGCGCCGGCGACGGTTGACGCAGCCGTGCCGTGGCCGCCGCGTGGTCCGTCGCCGCGCGCCGCGCCCGGCCGACCATCATCAGCAGCAGGTCGCCGTCGAGCGAGGCGTAGTCGCCGCTGCCGGTGACCACCCGGAAGAGGAACCCCCTGGGTTTGGTCAGCACGGCCGCCACCAGGGCGATCGTGGGTGTGCCCGAACGGCGGTCAGGCCCCCACCCGGGTGAGTTCCCCCTCGCGGACGCGGGCCAGCAGACGGCGGACGATCTCCTCCCCCGCCGAAGCGCCGACCTGCGGCAGCGCGGTCACGCCGGGGCCGGTCCAGCCGGTGTCGGCGAGTTCGCCGTGGCCGGGGCGGTAGCCGGCGTCGGCGGCGAGCAGCAGTTCGGCGTCGAGGAGGGAGTCGCCCGCGGTGAGCACGGTGGCGGCGCCGGTGCGGCGCTCCACCTCCGCGAGGGCAGCGCTCTTGGTGAGCGGCTCGGGAACGGCGTAGACCTTGCGGCCCTGCAGGGAGACCGTCCAACTGCGCTCCGTCGCCCAGGCGGTGAGCTCCTCGACCCAGCCGTCGGGCAGCTCCTCGCGCTCGACCACGAGATAGGCGAAGAGGTCCTCGGCGACGCGGCGTTTGTGGGTCCACTCCGGGTCGGCGGTGAGGGCCAGGTGGTGGACCACGTCTTCCAGCGGCGCGCAGGACTCGGCGAGCCGGCCGCGTATGTCGCGGTGCCAGTCCAGGTCGGGCTCGCCGTCCACCAGCAGATGGCCGCCGTTGGCGCAGATGGCGTACCGGGGCACCCAGTCGGGGCGGGGACCGGGGAGGTTGACCCGCTGGTACTGCGCCCGGGTGCGGGTGGTGGCCGGTACGAAGATGCAGCTGCGGGTCAGTTCGACCAGCAGCTCCGCGGCGTGCTCGGTCATGAAGGAGAGCGGCCGGCCGTTGTGGACCTCGACGGCGAGCAGCCGCGGGGCCTCCTCGTCGGGGACACCGAGGGCGAGGGCGCGCGGCGAGTAGATCAGGGTGCGGTCGAGGTCGCTGGCGACCAGGAAGCGCGGGGCCGGAGCGGTCACCGGGCAACACCTCCGGGGCTCCGGCGGGCGCCGGCCGGGGGCCGGGGCCACGTCCCCCGGTTCGGAGCGGCAAAGGCATCGGCAGCCGTGGCGGTGGCACCGGCGGCGGTCGAGGTCACGGTATGTCGCCTCCAGAGGCGGTGCTGCACGGGGCTCGGAGCCGTGGTGGTCACCGGGCGCCCCCGGCCGGATCCGACTGGGCAGGGATCGTTGCCGGGGCGGTGACCGCGGTGCCGTGCTCGTCGGTGGCGCCGCGGGTGTACCGCGGGTGGATCAGACCGACGCAGGAGTACGGGAGTTCGTCGACCTCCTCGACGGGTACGCCGCGCTGAGCCGCGAGCAGCCGCACATGGTCGAGGTCGGCCCCCGCTCCGCGCCGGGCGAGGATGCGCCAGGGCACCCGGCGCAGCAGCACCCGGGTGGTCTCCCCGACACCGGGCTTGACCAGGTTGACATTGCCGATGCCGTACTCGGCGCTGATCCGCTCCACGGCGGCCCAGCCCTCCCAGGTGGGGGCGCGGTCGGCGGGGTCGGCCTCGACCAGGTCCGCGGCGTCCTGGACGGCTGCGTCGCGGACGGCCGGGAAGTGGTCGGCGACGATGTCCAGGAAGGCACCCGAGACGTCGGCGGAGGCGAGGTCGCGGTAGTACTTGGCGCCGTGGAAGTCGTCGGGTCCGATCAGGTCGGTGCGCAGCACGGTGCGGGAGACCAGGCCGGAGACGGTCGAGTTGAGGCAGGCGGAGGGGATGAGGAAGTCCTCCCGGGTGCCGTAGGTGGAGACGCAGCGGCCGGGATCGGCGAGGACCGCCAGTTCGGGGTCGAAGCCGGTGCCGTCGAGGGCCTCGTGGAGCTCCCGGGTGATGGCTCCCTTGCCGGTCCAGCCGTCGAGGAAGACCACGCTCAGCGGGTCGTGGTGGGCCGCGAGGTAGCGCAGGGCGACGGGGTCGATGCCGCGGCCGCGGACGATGGAGACGGCGTAGTGCGGCAGGTCGAGGCCGTGGGCGTAGGCGGCCCAGCGGCGTATCAGCACACCGACCGGGGTACCGGCCCTGGCCAGCGAGGCGAGGACCAGGGGGCCGTCGAAGCGGGGGCCGCGCTCGGCGAGGAGGGTCTCGGTGACGGCTCCCACGGCGCGGGCGATCCGGGCCGCCGAGGCGCGCAGGGCCTGGTGGAACAGCTCCTGGTACTCGGGGCTGGGCTGGTACTCCACCGGCAGCATCTCGGCGTAGTGGGCGCCCCCGGACTGGATGGCCTCCTCACGCTCCTCGGTCGGGGCCTCCAGCGGGACCCCGGAGAGATCGGTGAGCAGCCAGGAGACCTCGTCCGCGGCGTAGGAGGAGAACTCGGGCCCGTGCAGGGGCTGGGGAAGTACTCCGGTGGCCGCCCGCGGGGCCGCGGCTGTGGTGCTCGGCATCGTCGTCATGTTCGCCTTCGGTGATGCGCCGAATGGTTCGGGCGGGTGTCCGGGTTCACGGGAGCGGGGCCGCCTGGGTGGGAACGTTCGGAAGGTGCTTTCCGGTTCCCTGCCGGGGTCCGCGCTGCGGGACGTGGGACGGTACGACCGCCAGTACGACCTGGTCGGTGAGCTGCCGCAACTGGGTGGTGAGGCCCCGGTCGGGGTGGTGGAGCGCGGGGGTGTCGGCGGGGTGGTCGACCACCAGGACGACGGCGTCGAAACGGCGGGCGGCGTCGGTGCCGGGGGCGACGTTGTAGGCGTAGCGCTCGCCGGGGTCGTCCGGCCCCGCGTCCTCGGGCGCGGTGTCATGGGCGGGGAAGGCCAGCCTGGTGCGGATGGCGTAGCCGGGGTGGTCCACCGCGAGGACGGGTGAGCGGGTGGTGGTGGAGAACCGCACCTCGGCGCCGTCGCCGAGGGCGGTGGAGAGTGCCTCGGCGAGGCGCAGCGGGGTGTACATCAGCTCTTCGCAGCCGAGGACCAGGATCCTGCGGGGGGCGCCGCTGAGGACGGCGGCGAGGCTGCGGCCGAGGTCCGGCAGTGCGGCCTCGAGCCGGGCCCGGTGGGCGGGGGTGAAGCCGTGCCGGCCGCCGTCGGGCAGGTCGGCGGGCCAGTCCAGTACGGCGCGGGTCAGCGGCGCGAGCCCGGCCGCCGGGTCAGCCGTCACGGCCGCGGCGGCTGACCCTGCGGTCTGCGCCGCCTCGCCCCCGGGAAGGCGCGGGGCCGGAACGGCTGCGGTCCCGGCGGCGAGCAGGGCCTGGGCGCGTTCGAGGACGTCCGGCGGCAGCTGGACCGTACCGGTCGCGGTGGCCACCAGGTCCAGGCGGGCGCCGAGGTCCGCGGCGGCGTCGGCGAGGTGCCGGCGCTGGTCGGCGTCGCGCATGTCCACCAGCGCGACGATCACATAGCGGTCCCGGGGGTGCGCCGTGTGCAGCGCGCGGATGGTGTTGAGGACGGTGCGCCCGGTGGAGAACTCGTCGTCGACCAGGACCAGCGGGCCGCTGCCGGACAGCAGCTCCGGGTCCTCGGGGAGCAGCAGATGGGAGGTGGCGTGGGAGTGCTCCTCCTCGAAGCCGCCGAGGGGTTCGACCCCGCTGACGGCTCGCCGGGTGGAGTGCAGATAGGGGGCGTCGCCCAGACCGTCGGCGACGCTGTGGCCGAGCCCGGTGGCGGTCTCGGCGTAGCCGAGGACGACGGCGCGGCGCGCCTCCTCGGGGCCCAGCAGGTCGCGGACGCGCGCACCGAGGGCGAGGCCGGCGCCGTGGACGGTCGCGGGGGGTTGCGGGACGTGCTTGCCCAGGACGTTGGAGACCAGCAGATGGGCGCGGCGCGGGTTGCGCCGCAGGGCGAGGCCGAGGAGGTCGCGGAGCGCCGGGTCGCCGTCCAGACGGACGTCGAGGCGGTCCGTCACCCACTGGCCGGTCCAGGTGTCCTGAAGTGTCAAGGTCGCTGCTCTCTGCTCTGCCGTCGGCCGGCCGCTGAGTCGGGGCGGCCCGGGACGGGGGTTGCGTACGACGGTACGTCCTGGCACGCCGTGGCCGTGACCGCGGGGCGTACCCAGGTGACCATCCGGTCATGACAGGGGCGTGACGCGGAGCGGAACTTGAGGTGTCCGGCGCGGCCCGGTGGGGGCGCCGGGGCGCAGGGCGCGTGGCGGGGCGCCGAGGCCGTCGCCTTCACGGGCACAGGCAGGCGGAGAGGAGTTCGGCGAAGGTGATGTCCTCGCGGGCGACACCGAAGGCGGCGGCGCGCAGCATGATCCGCTGGGCCCAGGCGCGGTGCGGCTTCACCTCGTTCATCTTGTTGGTGTACACGGAGCGCATCACTCCCCCGCCGGCCCGGTCCTCGTGCAGGATGTCGCCGGCGTCGCTGAACTCCTCGTGGGTGACCACGGAGAGGGCGTGCACGGCCGGGACGTGACTGGGGTGGATGCAGGTCTTGCCGAGCAGGCCGTTGGCGCGGTCGAGTTCGATCTCGCGGATCAGCCCGTCGAGGTCGTGCTCGATGATCCGGCGGCGGACCTCGTCGCCCGGCGGGTCGGTCTCGGTCTGCAGGAACGGCGAGCGCCGCAGCTGCGGCTTGAACATCCGCTCCTGCACGGGGAAGTACTCCCACACCGGGCCGGTGACGGTGAAGCCGGTGCCGTCGGCGCGTCCCAGCACGTTGACCACGTCGCCGATCACCCCGGCGACCAGGGCGACGTCGTAGGCGGTGAGGTCCGGGGAGCGCCGCAGGCCGTACGCGGAGCAGAGGTCGGTGACGCCGAGGCGGACGGCCAGCACCCGGTCGCGGTACTTCTCCAGGACCCGGGAGACACCGGACAGCACCTCGCGGCGGGTCTCCAGGTGGGCGAGGTCGGGCGACTCCAGGACCGGCATGGCGAAGAGGCGGTGGCCGGACGCCGCCTCGGCGGCGGTCAGCGCCTCCAGGAAGGCGCTGCCGGACTCCTCGGTGAACTTGGGGAGCACAAAGCCGCTGAGCTGCCGTACCGCGGGGCCCAGGCGGCGGGTGAGGTCGCCGATCTGCTCGGGGGTGCGGACGCGTATGAAGAGCAGCGGTCCGTCCTCGACATGGGTGGTGGCTGCGGCGAGTTCGGTGAGCCTGGCGACCAGGTTGGCCTCGCCCGCGGGGACGTCGCGGTCGTCGATGGCGTCCTCCAGGCAGAGCACCATGGAGACCACTCCCCGGGCGGTCTGCTTGCGGATGTCCTCCAGCAGACGGGGGCGGGTGGCGGGGCTGTAGAGGGTGGCGCCGAGCGCGGTGGAGAGGACGGCGGGGTCGCCGCCGCGGGTGAAGTGCTCCGGTTCGCGGTGGAAGAGCCGGTGCCGGACGTCGTCGTCCAGGTGCCCGAAGTGGCGCATGTGCTCTCCCCTGGTGGTTCGGGCCTGGTGGCCGGGTGCGATGTGGTGTGTGCGTGTGTGCGTGTGCGGGTGTGCGGTGGTACCGGAGTGCGCGGATGTCGGTGTACGGATACGCCGGGCGCGGCGTACGGCGGGCGGGAGCCCCGGTCACGCGGCGGCTGCCGGTCGCGTCTCTCCCCCTGGCCGTGGGTCCGGGGCCTGCGGGCAGACCATGGGACCATTGGCCGACAATCGTACGTTCCTCCAGGCCGATATCCAGCCCCCACAGCGTCCAATTCTCGGAACATTGCCTTCCGGTTCACCGGAGGCCACGGCCCGGGACCGGCTCCGGCCGATGCCCCACCCGCGTTGTCCCGAGGGGCAGGCAGCAGGCAGGATGGTGCGCCATGACGCAGGTCATGGTGAAGGGCTCCAACATTCCGCTGTCCGCCTCCGCGGTCCGTGCGGTGCTGCGCTGGGCGGCCGCCGCCGGAACGCCGGACGTGGACGTCTCCGCGCTGCTCCTCGGCGCCGACGGCAACGTCCGCTCCGACGAGGACTTCGTCTTCTACAACCAGCCGCGGCACCCGTCCGGCCGGGTTCGGCACCGGGCGAAGCAGCAGACCGGCGACGCCGTCGCCGACACCGTGGAGGTGGACCTGGCCGGGCTGCCCGGCGACGTCCACCGGGTGGTGGTGGCCGGTTCGGCCGAGGAGGGCCCCTTCGGCGCGGTGGCGGGCCTGCAGGTGCTGCTCTACGACGCGGCAGCCCCCGAGGGCGCGGAGCCGCTGGCGCGCTTCGACATCGCCGACGCGGGGGACGAGACCGCCCTGCTCTGCGCGGAGCTCTACCGCCGGGGCGAGGAATGGAAGTTCCGCGCGATCGGCCAGGGCTACACCTCCGGACTGGCGGGTCTGGCCACCGACTTCGGGATCTCGGTGGACGAGGACGAGCCCACCGCCGTCCCCGCCGCTCCCGCGACGGAGCCTGCTCCCCCGGCCCTGTCTCCTATATACATCT
>NZ_LIQR01000758.1 GCF_001418575.1 Peterkaempfera griseoplana | reverse complement strand
GTTCCAGCCGCCGCCCCCGCACGCCGCCGCGCCGCCGGGGGCCACCGGACACTTCCCCTTGCCGCCGGGGGCCCGCGCCCAGCTCCCCGGGCCGGCCGGGCGGCAGCATCCGCAGACGCCCCCCGGCCCGCTGGCGGTGCTGCTGATCGGCCCGGCGGGCGCGGGCAAGACCACGGTCGCCCGGCACTGGGCCGAGCTGCGCACCATCCCCACCGCGCACATCAGCCTGGACGACGTACGCGAGTGGGTACGGTCGGGCTTCGCCAACCCGCAGTCCGGCTGGAACGACAACTCCGAGGCGCAGTACCGGCTGGCCCGCCGCACCTGCGGCTTCGCCTGCCGCAACTACCTGGCCAACGGCATCTCCTGCATCATCGACGACGCGGTCTTCCCCGACCGCCCGGCCATCGGCCTGGGCGGCTGGAAGCGCCACATCGGCCCGGGGATGATCCCGGTGGTGCTGCTCCCGGGTCTGGAGTCGGTGCTGGCCCGCAACGCCCGGCGCAGCGGCACCCGCAGGCTCGCCGACGAGGAGGTGGCCCGTATCCACGGCAGGATGGCCGGCTGGTACAACTCGGGGCTGCCCATCATCGACAACAGCCGGCTGGACGTGTCCGCCACCGCCGCGGAGCTCGACCGGGTGATCGCGGCCCGGCTCGCCGGCCACCCGCCGCGGTAGCCCGCAGGACCCGCCGCGGCGACTCGCAACCCGGACGCCCACCCGGACGCGAACCCCGACCGGCAACCCGGCTCGCACAACAGGACGGTTCGGCCGAACGCACGTACGCTGCGAGCATGGCCGATGTGCACGCAGCCCGCCGTGAACGCCTCCGGGAGCGGTGCGGGGCCCTGGCCGCCGACGCCGCGCTGGTGACCCGCCCGGCGAACGTGCGGTACCTGACGGGTGTCGAACCGGACGGGGCAGCCCTGCTGCTCACCCGTGACCGGGCGGTGCTCGCCGTACCGGAGGACGCCCCGAGCGATCCCGACCAGCTGTTCCCGCCCGCCGACGAGATACAGCGGCTGGAGGTGCCGCCGGGCGCCGACCCGGCGGCGGCCGCGGCCGC
>NZ_LIQR01000757.1 GCF_001418575.1 Peterkaempfera griseoplana | reverse complement strand
CCGGGGCGCAGCACCCGCAGCGCCTCGTCCAGGGCACGGAACCGGTCCTCGCGGGCGGGGATGTTGTGCAGCACCAGGGCGCTGGTCACCACGGAGAAGGAGGCGTCCGGGAAGGGCAGCGCGGTGACGTCGGCGGTGTGCAGCTCGATCCGGTCGGCGACACCCGCCGCGGCGGCGTTGGCACGGGTGGCCTCGGGCCGGTTGCCGCTCTGGTCCTTGCCGGACCACAGGTCGACGCCGACGGCGCGTCCGGCGGGCAGCCGGCGGGCGGTGGCCACCAGCACCGCGCCCCGGCCGCAGCCCAGGTCGAGGAGGTGCTCGTCTCCCCTGAGGTGCGCCTCCTGGTCCAGGATCTCTTCCCAGACACGCAGTTTGCCGCGCAGGGTGGTGTGCAGATAGACACCGGTGGTGACGAGCAGGAACGTACCGGCGGCCGCCGCCGGTGTTCTGACGTTCCGTCGGCGCGCGGCGGTGAGCAGGCAGGCGGCGCCGAGGGCGGCGTGCACGGCGGGAAAGGCGGGGGCGTCCACGCCGTAGCGGGGGCGCATGAGCGGAGCGGTGCTGTCGGTCGTCATGTCCGAAGGCTGACGGCCGGAGCGGGCCCGGGTCTTGAAGGAATGTTCCCCCGGCCGTCCGGGGGTGGTGCCGGTTCCGCCCGGCGCCGTCGTCCGGTCATGCGGTGGACGGTGCGGTGGCGGGCGCCGGCCGCAGCGCAGCCGGTGCCCGCGCTCACCTCACCGGCATTCAGGAGGACGTGAGGGGGAGCGTGCGCAGCCAGGCCGCGACGGCGGCGAAGTCCGCCCCCGTCAGTCCCGTGGCGGCGTCGGCGCGGTGCAGCAGGACCGCACCCGGATGGTGCGCGGCCACCCAGGCCCGGTCGGCGTCGCTGATCTCGTCGTCCACCCAGACGAAGGGACGACCGGCCGCCCAGTCGAGCAGGCCACGGGTCTTCCAGTGCAGTCCGTCGCGCTCGTCCTCCTCCGGCGACTCCGGCCACACCACCACGGGCAGCTGCGGCAGGCCGATCCGCGGGCCGACGAACTCGTTGGCCTCCTCCATCCACGAGGTGGCCCAGACCAGTTCGCACCCCAGCGTGACCAGCCGGGAACCGAGAGTCGGATCGAGCCTGTCCAGCAGCGGGTTCGCGCCGGAGCCGGGCGAACCGGGCTCCGCCGGATACGTCGCATAGCCGCCCGGCAGCTGAAGCGGCGTCGCGCCGAACGGGATCAACGGTCCGTCCACATCGAGGAAGAGCAGCGGACGCCGCCCGGAACTGGTCATGGCCGCACCCTAGGGGGACTGCCGCAGGTGGTGGTAGGCGTTGGTGCGGTGTCGGCGGCGGCGTCGCCAGGCCGGCCAGTCCCAGCGGTGGTCGTGTGGAGGGCCGCGGTCGAGGCGACGGTGATCGTGGTTGGTGAAGATCCGCCGAAGGCCTCGGCGGCTGCGGTCATGGTTCCTGTCCGGGCTCAGCAAGGGGGGCTCGGCAAGGGACGCTCAGCGACGGGAGGTGTGACGCCGCAGGGTGTGTAGTCTCAAGTCCGGGCGTCCTGGCGGCGGTGCTCATCCCGGAGTGACGCGCCTGCCTCCGCCGCCTCCGCGCCGGCGCGGATCAGT
>NZ_LIQR01000756.1 GCF_001418575.1 Peterkaempfera griseoplana | reverse complement strand
TCGACCGTCAGCAGCAGCCGCATCGGTGCGGAGCAGGCCTGGCAGTCCACGGGGTAGGGGTCGGTCGCGTGCCAGGAGGCGAAACCGCCGACGTGCCAGCCGGGCGGAATGGACAGGTCGTACTGGTAGGCGACAGGGTCGGCCTCCTCCTCGCGGGTTTCCTTCCCGCGGACCTCCGATGCCAGGACCGCCGATGCGAGGGCTTCCTCTTCAAGGGCCTCCTCCCAGGCATCGATACGGGCGCGCAGATCATCGGGCAGCAGGCCGGCGAACGGGTAGGTGGTCACCTGCTCCGGGTGCAGCACACAGGGCTCGGGCACGAACCCGTCGCCTCCGACGACCTGCGGCAGCGGTGGTGACTCCAGCACCTCGATCACCTCCCACGATCGACGCCAGCGCAGGTCCAGGGCCAGGCCGTACCCGTTCGCACCGTGTGCGTTGAAGGGGCACCAGAAGACCTGCAGCAGGTCGCAGCCGTCCGGCCCCTCCGGCAGGTCGGGCAGATCACGCCGGTGGAGCTGTGCCAGGCCGATCATCGGCAGCGGCTCGGTGTCGGACACCTCCGCAAGCCGGTGCTCCCGGTGCAGCTCGTTCAGCAGGCTTCGTTCCTCCTCGGTGGGGCCCGACGCCGGGTCGCGCGTCCATGCCTGAGCCAGGACCTGCCGCCACCGGTGGATGTCGGCCGGGACCCGCCCACGCCCGCGACTGTGGGGCCGGGTGCACATCGGCCAAGGCTCGTCCGCAGGCCACAGCATCGGCCCGCCCACCGAACTGTCCGACGCCCCCGGCCTGCCCGGCCGGGGGTGGAGCCGCGTCGTCGTGCCCCGGTACGCGGCCAGTTCCGGGAAGAGCGCCTCCACATCGAGTGGGCGCGGCGGCGTGGTCCTCGTCATGGACGCGACCCTAGTGCTCCGGCCGGACACGCCGACCGGGCCGGTGCGGCGGGGGATATCGGGTGACTTCCAGCGGCCGGGTTCCGCGCTCGAGGACCCGGGTTGTGGACGTCGCGGGGCGGATGCCCTCGCACCCGGACTCGCCGCCGGATGGGCCTCGTGGCGTCGGTGACCGCCGGCCGCAGCAATCCGCTGCTCCGGAAGGCCGAGCCGTTCAGGGACGGTCTCCCGATTGCCGCCCCGGAGCTGCGCCGGCCGTTCGAGGCGTGTCACGCGGCGCCGGTGGCCCGACGGCCGGGCGCCGCACCCGGCGGCTGGTCCGCGGTTTGTTCACTGGCCGTACGATTCGTCCTATGGAGCAGCGAGTACTGGGCAGGACGGGCCGCAAGG
>NZ_LIQR01000755.1 GCF_001418575.1 Peterkaempfera griseoplana | reverse complement strand
GCGCAGACCGCGCTGCGGTGGGTCGTGCAGCAGCCGGGGGTTTCCTCGGTGATCCCCGGGGCCCGTTCCGCGGAGCAGGCACGGGCCAATGCCGCAGCCGCCGGGTCGCCACCGCTGCCGGCCGCGACGCTGGACGCGATCCGGGACCTGTACGACCGGCGGATCCGCGAGCAGGTGCACGGCCGCTGGTGAGGCCGTCCGGGCCGGGGCGGTTTCAGATCCAGCCGTCCAGGGACGACACGAACCCGTCGAAGTCGTCCCGGTGGATGGTGTGGCCCGCCCCGGCCACGGTGCGTACCTCGAAGCCCCGCAGCCGCAGTTCGGCGGCGTCCCTCGGGCCGACCAGGAAGCTGGGGTCGGCGAGCTGGACCAGGGACGGCACCACGGGGCGCTCGGGGAGCAGCGAACGGCCGGCCAGGTGGGACAGACCGGCGCCGGTGGTGGGGTCCCACAGGGCGAGAGTGGCCAGCTCGATGTCGACGTCCTCCTCGTCCCAGCGCGGGTTGAGGGCGGCGATCTGCTCGCGGGCGGCCGTGCGGAACCAGGAGAACCCGGCCGGGTCCAGGCCCCGTCCCGGCGCTCGGACGGACCACGCCGGGTCGGAGTAGACGGCGCGGCGGGGACGCAGCCTGTCGACGGCCAGCGACAGGGCGAGTCCGCCGAGGGAGTGGCCCAGCGCCAGCTCGGCGTCGGGGGGCAGGGTGTCGACCAGGTCCTGGGCGAGGTGTTCCGGCCGGTAGCGGTCCTCCGGGGCGCCGTTCGGGCGTACGGGGCGGGCAGCGGGATCGGGGGCGGCATCCGGACCGGGCGCGTCGGGGGCTCCGCCGGCCGCGGGTGCGGCTGCGGTGTCCGCGTCGTCGCCGCGTGCGCTGAGTCCGTGTCCACGCAGATCCACGGCGATCACCCGGTAGCCGCGGTCGGCGAGCAGCGGGGCGAGCCTGCGCCAGGTCCGGTGGTCCGACATCATCCCGTGCACCAGCACGGCGAGCCGGTCTCCGGTGCCCCACTCACGGGTGTGCAGCTGCATGTCGCCGATCATGCCACGGGGGTGGGCTCAGTCGCCGCGCAGCAGTTCCAGCACCTCGTCGTCGGTGAGCTGCTCGAACTCCTCGTACCAACGCCCCACCGAGCCGAACGCGGCAGGCTGCTCCAGACACACCACCTGGTCGGCGTCCTGCGACAGCACCCGGACGGCCTCCGGCGAGCCCACGGGCACGGCCACCACCACCCGCGCCGGGTGGTGGTCCCGCAGCGAGCGCACCGCCGNNGTCCACGACCACGGCGGTGCGGCCGGCCAGTTCCCGGACGGGGCGGTCCTCCCGGTAGAGGGCCTCCCGGCGGCGCAGTTCCGCGCGCTCCTGGTCGACGAGCGGCGCCAGTTGCTCCGGGGTGGCGCCGAGCCATCGCAGTGCCTCGTGGTCCCAGAGCGGCGGGGCGTCGCCGGCGACCGCGCCGATGGCCAGTTCCGGCTGCCCGGGGGCGCCGATCTTGCGTGCGACCAGGGCCTCCAGCGGTGCGCCCAGGCTTTCGGCCACCTCGCGGCCCACCGGCAGCCCGCCGCGCGGCAGGCAGAACACCAGAGCGTCGGGCAGCTCACCGGCCTGCTGCCGTTCCAGGAGCTCGGCGGCCAGTGCACGGCCGGCCTCCCGCCGGTTGTGGAAGCGCATCGGGGTCATCCGAACGCGCCGTCCACGTAGCACCACCGCCAGTCCTCGCCCGGCTCCGCCGACTTGATGACCGGGTGGCCGGTGTCCTCGTAGTGCGCGGTGGCGTGTTTGCGGGGTGAGGAGTCGCAGCAGCCGATGTGGCCGCAGGACAGGCAGGCCCTCAGATGGACCCAGTCGTGCTGCCCGGCGGCCAGGCAGTCCTGGCAGCCGTCCACGGCCGCGGGCTGTGGTGAGCCCGCGTCGGCCAGATGTGCGCAGATCATGGTGGTCTCCCGCCTCGGCGACGCAAGCCAGCCTCTCACCCCAGGCCGGGTGCGGCACCTCGAACCGCCCGCCGGTCCGGTTCGGTTCGCCCTTCGGCCGGTTCGTGCGCCGGTTCGATCCGGCCGCCGGTCGGACCCGCCGGGTGGTACCGGGGGACCGGACAGGGGTGCGCCGGGCG
>NZ_LIQR01000754.1 GCF_001418575.1 Peterkaempfera griseoplana | reverse complement strand
CCCAACCCGCGCCTCTGGTGCACGCCGCGCCCCCGCGCACTCCCCGCACCCACTGACCACAGGCAGCCGCCCCTCCACCCGGCCCCGACGCTGAGGAGATCCATGCGCCCGACCTCGCTCGCCGACGCCCGCCGCCTCATCGAGGACAGCTTCGGCGCCCGCCTGCCCGCCCTACGCCAGAACCAGATGCTCACCCCCCAGGCCGACCTGGGTGCCTGCCTGTTCCTGTACGACTGCCTGGAGGACATCGACCTCTCCCTCGCCGACCCGCCCACCACCGGCAGCACCCACCTGCGCCACACCCTGCACACCCACCGGAACGTGGTGGCCCGCGCGCTCACCCTCGCCCTCGACTTCTTCAGCAACGACACCCCCGCCGGGCCGGCCCACGACAGGACCAAGGCAGCCAAGCCCCAGCACCCGGCCCCCGGCTCTGCGTCGAGGGCGGCGGTGAGCCGGGAACTCCTGGAGGAGTGCGCGGCGATCTTCGATGCGTTCCCCTCCCACGAAGCGCTGCCGACGAGCAACCTGCTGGAGCTGCTCAACGACGACCAGCGGCATCGCTGGTCCCAGTACGACGAGGCCGGTCTCACCGCCCGCGACTTGTCCTTGCTCCTCGGCCACTACGGCATCGGGCCCCGCAACATCACCTACTTCGGCCGCCGCCTCAAGGTCTACCTGCGCTCCGACATACGCAACGCCCTTCTTATGTATGTGCGCTGACGGAAGGACAGACCCTCGCTCGCACTCGCTGCCTCCCGCCCCCGGGCCGTGCTGTCCACCCGGAACGTCCCCCAGTTGCTCGCCGGCACCCTGATCGGACGTCTGCCCGCCGCGATGGCCCCCATCGCCCTCCTCCAAACCGCCCATCAGCGCAGTGACCCGGTGCTGGCCGGCCTGCTCGCCGCCCTCTACGGGCTGGCCGCCGTCGCCGGTCAGCCGCTACTCGGCCGCGCCGTGGACCGTCGCCGGCGGACCACCGTCCTGGCCACCTCCGCTGCCGTCTCCGCCGTGGCGTTCACCGCTCTCGCCACCACCGGCCCCGCCCGACACCCTATGGCCGCGGGCCTGCTGACCGCTGTGGCCGGCGCGGCCACACCCCCGCTGGAAGCCGGGCTGCGCGCCCTGTGGCCGCACCTAGTTCGGGACCCGGCCCTTCGCCGCGCAGCGTTCGCCCTCGACTCCACCGCCCAGGAGATCATCTACGTCACCGGCCCGCTGCTGGCCGCCCTCCTCAGCGGGTTGCTCTCCCCCGCCGCCGCACTCGCTGTCTGCGCCGCCCTGGGCGCCGCCGGAACCGCGGTCGTGTGCACCACCCCCGCATCCCGGCCGTGGCACCCGCACCCCCGCACCGCTGAACGCGGCGTTCCCCTGCGCGCGCCGGGGCTGCGGTTCCTGCTGGCCGCGCACGCGCTGCTCGGCGTCTCGCTCGGCGCCGTCAACGTCGCCGCACTCGACCTCGCCAACCGCCACCACACGCCCTGGCTGACCGGAGCGCTCCCCGCGGCCATGTCCGCCGCCAGCCTTCTCGGCGGGACAGTGTTCGGGCAGCGCTGCTGGCCCGGAAGCCATTGCGCCCAGCTCCTGGCCTGCACCGCCGGCTTCGCCGCCGGATGGCTTCCCTTGGCGGTCGGGCCCGATGCCGTGACCGCGGCGGGTTTCGCCATCGCGCCCGGACTGTTCCTGGCCCCGCTGCTGGCCTGCTCTTTCCTCCTCCTCGACGAGCTGGCCCCGGCCGGCACGGCCACCGAGGCGGGCGGCTGGCTGATCGCCGCCATGGGGCTCGGCCAGGCCACCGGCACCGGTACCAGCGGCCCGCTCGGCCCACACAGCGCCACCGCACTACCTGCCCTGGCCGCCGCAAGTGCCCTCACGGTCCTTGTGGTGGGGCGACGACACCTCAATATCGCGCAGCGCACCGCACCGTCCACGAGGACCAGCCTGGAGGGCACATGGTGAACCACGCCCCCCGCTTCACTTCCGTTGCGGTGACACCGTCACAGCTGGCCGCCGCCCGGCGGACACTGGCCTGCTATCTCGCGGGGCTGGGCCTGGTGGTGGCGATCTGGGGGGCGCGGATGCCCGCCATCCAGGCCGCCGCCCACCTGAACACCGGGCGCCTGGCGCTCGTGCTGCTCGCCGCCGCCGCGGGCATGGTCGCCGGCCTGCGCACCGGCGGCGCCATCGCCCACCGGCACGGTCCAGCCCCGCTCCTCGCCGCGCCCGCGGCCGGTCTCGGACTCTCGCTTGCCGCGCTCGGGTCCTGCCGCAGCCTCCCCACCCTCACGGCCGCCGCTGTGGTCTTCGGCCTGCTCCACGGGCTGCTCGACATCGGCGCCAACAGCGCCGCCGTGCGCTGCCAGGACGCCCACGGCCGACCGATCATGTCCGGCCTCCACGCCACCTACAGCCTCGGCGCGCTCACCGGCGCCGCCCTCGCCACCACCCCGCTGCCCCACTGCGTGCTGTTCACCGCCATCGGCCTCCTCACCGCCACGCTGGCCCTGGCCACCGCCCGGGCGACCCGCTCGATGGCGGCACTCCCCGCCACCGGCCCACACGCCAACGCGTCCGGTCCTGCTCGTGGCCGACCGCGGCTGATGTTGCTCGGCGTACTGGCCGCCGCAGCCCTGCTGTGCGAGGGGGCCGCAGCGGACTGGTCCGCCGTCCACCTGACCACCCTCCACGCCACCACCGCCGTCGCCGCCACCAGCTACGCCGCCTACAGCGCCGCCATGGCCGTCGGCCGCCTGTCCGGCGATCGCCTCACCGCACGCCACGGGGCCCCTACCGTGGTCCGCTGCGGCGCGCTGCTCGCCGCCACCGGACTCGCCGCCGGACTCCTCACCTCCACCCTGCCGGTGGCGCTCGCCGGGTGGGCCGCCCTCGGCGCCGGGCTCTCCGTCACCGTCCCCACCCTGATCACCGCCGCCGGACGCAGTGGCCCCCGCGCCGTGGCCACCGTCACCGCCACCGGCTACCTCGGCCTTGTGGCCGGACCCGCGCTCATCGGCGCCTTCGCCTCCCTCAGCAGTCTGCCCGTCGCCCTCGGCCTTCCGGTCGTCCTGGCCGCCGTGATCGCGGCGGCCTCCCACCGAGCCCTGGAGATCCGATAACCGCCTCCCCCGCCCTTCCCGTGGACACGGTGATCGTCGACTACAACGGCGTCATCGGCCTGCAACCCGACGACCAGCAATGGGAGCGCCTAGCCGCGCTGGCCGGCTGGCCCAGCGACCAGCTCCACGCCTTCCGCCAGGAGTTCTGGGAGCGCCGCCCCGCCTACGACGCGGGCGCCGCCACCACGTGGCAGTTCTGGAGCAGCCTGCTCCGCACCCACCACCGCCCCCGCACTGGCCTGCTTCCCGCCCTCCAAGACGCCGACACCGCGCTATGGACACGGACCAACGCGGCCGTCCTCGACACGCTCGGCGGCCTACGCGCCCAGGGGGTGCGCTTGGTCCTGCTGTCGAACGCCCCCGCGCCGCTGGCTGACGCCCTGGATGCCACCGACTGGTGCCGCACCCTGTTCCACCGCACCCTCTACTCCGCCCGGATCGGTATCAACAAACCCGAGCCCGGCGCCTACCACCTCGCGCTCGCCGCAGCCGGATGGCCCGACCCCGCCCGCACTTTGTTCATCGACGACCGCGCCGAGAACTGTCACGCCGCAGCCAACCTCGGCCTGCACACCCTCCACCACCGCAACGGCCCTGCCGCCCTCACGCGCCTCGCCACCCACGTCACGACGGCCGCCGTCCCGGGCCCGCGCCGACCTCATCCAGCACCCGCCGCTTCCTTCACCACATCGACTCACCCCAGCCCTGGGCACCACCGCTGACCTGCGACATTCCCCGCCCCGCCTTCACCGGAAGGAGGCTCCGCTGGACCTCGACGTCATCCCCGAGGACTGGATCCCCGCCGACCCGCAGTCCGCCGACGCCCGGCGCACCCTCACCGAGTTCCTGCCCGACCTCATGGTGCTCTCCCACGTCCCCCTGCGCGGTGGCGAGGACGGCCCGTACGCGGCCCTCGTCGCCGCCGACCAGTCCGCCGTGTGGGGCCCGCCCGGGCAGGCGGACACCCTCGCCGTCCACATCCGCTTCGGCATCCCCGAGGAGCGGCTTTTCACTCTGGACCTCACCCGCACCTACAGCATCGCCCTGGCCGAACGCTGGCTGGTCCACACCCACCGCGTCGACCCCCGCGACTTCGTCCGCTCCCCCGGCACCGTCCGGCCCGCCGACGCCGCCACCCGCGAGATCGAGGAGCGCACCCGCACCTCCGGCGACCGCTACCAACTCCTCGACGCCGCCCTGAACCACACCACCCTGACCTGCGCCATCCTCCTGAAGGACACCAAGTCGGGGACCACCCTGCCCTACCTGGTCCAGGTGCAGTGGCCCGACGACGGCACCGGATACCACATCACCGAGACCCCCTTCCGAGACGAGTACTCCGCCCGACGCTGGATGGAACACACCGAACCGCCGCAGGACACCGACTGCCTGTCCCCGACCGTCGACCGGGCCACCGCAGCGGCCCTCCCACGAGCCCCGACAGCCGCGCCATCCCCTCCAGGCGCCCCCGTTC
>NZ_LIQR01000753.1 GCF_001418575.1 Peterkaempfera griseoplana | reverse complement strand
CCAGCCACTGCGACCAGGAGAGGTTGAAGGCCGCGTAACCGTTGTCGGCGGCGGCCTTGCCCCGGGGGGAGCCGGTGATGGTGACCGGGTCGCCCTGCTTCACGTAGTCGTAGTACCACTTGGCGTTGGCGAGCGACAGGTGGACGCAGCCGTGCGATCCGTAGCTGTGACCTGGCTGAGGGTCACCGGTCGAGTAGTGGACGTAGGTGCCCGAGTAGGTGAGGTGGACGTCCCAGGGCAGTGTGAGGTCGTAGAAGTTCGGGTTGCCCCGGTCGCAGGTGATCCCCACGCTGCAGGAGGTCATCCGCACCGACCGCTCCTTGTCGAGTACGGCCATGGTGCCGTCCCAGGACGGGAAGCTGGGGCTGCCCGCATCGATGGGCATCGTGCGTACCAGCGAACCGTTGCGGTAGACCTTCATCGAGTGACCCGGTACGTCGACCGTGGTCTTGACCGCGTCTCCGATGGTGAAGCTGTGGTGGTAGTCGTGCGTACCGTAGCGGCCGTTGCCGTCGCCGACCCCGTCGAGGGCCGCGTCCACGGTCACGTGCGCTCCCGTGGGCCACATCTGCTCGGGCCGCCAGTCGACCCGCCGGTTGCTGAACCAGTGCCAGGCTCCGGTGACCGGTACCGAAGAGGAGACCTGGAGGTGCTGCTCGACTGCCTTGCGGGCGCCGGCCGCCACCGGGTGGGTGAAGACGATGGAGACCGGCATCGCCACGCCCACGGTGGCGCTGTCCGCGGGGGCGAGCGAGTCCAGCAGCAGCGGCGGGCCGGACGGCCGCGTCGGGGACGGGCTCGCAGACGGCGACTGCGACTGGGCCGGCGAGGGGCTGGAAGCGGCCGACGGACGGGCACTTCCCCCGGTCCCCGTGCCACCGTCGAGGGCCGCCGCCGAACCCGAGGTCGACCCACCCGCACCGCAGGCGCACGCGCTCGCCGATATCGCCCCCGCCAGCAGCGCCATCGCCGCCCGACTCCTGAACCGTCGCATGCCTGTACCCATTTCGCTCACGTGCGCCAATCGCACATCCCTAGACTGCGGGCCCCACTGATTGGTTCCCGCTGCGCTCATGAGATGCGACACACCGGGAGTCGCCCGGCGCCGGGTACGGGGCGCACCACGACTCCGGAGGCAACCGTGGGCGGCCCCGGACAAGATGAAGTGGCGGTGGCGGTGACGGGCGGTCGTATCGGGGACGTGGCGGGTCAGCGCCCTGTGGGCCTCGCTCGGCTGCGGCCGCCGGCCAGGGCCGGGGGCGCTCCCGGCATGCAGGATCGCCGCCTCACCGGCTCGGTGAACTCAGGCGACGCCTCATGCGACCGGGGTGGGCGGCCGCCTGGTCGGCCACGCAGGTCATGCCCTGACCGCAGAGGGTCATCAGGAGAGGGGATCCCGCTCACCCCTCGATGGAGAGGGCGCATCCGGCTCCGGGGGGCGGGCGGCTCGGCGTCCGCGCCGGCCAAGCCGCCCCCATCGGCGCCGAAACGGTTTGGGGTGCGGTCGTTGCGGTCGATCTGCCGGGCCGGGACGGGGCAGGTTCCCGCAGGCCGAGCGTGGGGCGCGTCGGTGGGGCTGTGCCGCCCGCCCTCGTCCCGGTCCGCACTCCGGGGCCCGACAGTTCCGGGCCCGACAGGAGGGAGCCCGACCGGGAGGAGGGCGTCGTCCCGAGTGCTCCGGCCGCACCGACTGCCCGACCGGCCGCCTGGCGTCCGGTCGGGCAGCAGCTGCGCAGGGCTACCAGCGCAGGGTCGTCGCAGTGGCCGGGCTGCGGCGGCCGCTCACCGACACCGCCTCCAGCTCAAGGGCGGTCGTCGCGCCGTCCGTGCCGCGTGCCAGCAGGGGCACGCAGTAGGCGCCGTCATGGATGCGGCCCAGCCACAGCCTGCCGGAGGACGTACGGCGCCAGATGTCGTAGTACGCCACGCCGTTGGGCACGAACTTCCAGCTCAGATAGACGCTCGCGATGTTGTCCGAGATCGCCGCGCGGTCGACGGTGAATCCGGTCGGGGTGGCCGGTACGGGCTCGCGTGCGGTCTCTCCGATCCGCAACTCGCCGATGTTGAGCGCGATGCCCGGGGCACCGTCGGGACCGGCCGCCAACGAGACGGCGACGGCTGCCACCGTGCGGCCCGCCCACTGCCCCAGGGGCGCCGACCAGCGCGACCAGCCGACCCCGGGGGTCCCGGTGACGGTCAGCCACTCCATCTCCGCGGCGTCCTGGAAGACCAGCCACACCCGTAGCGTGGGGCTCGCCGTGCCAGGCGGAGCAGGCGCCATCTGCCGTACCAGATCCACTGCCGTGGTGGCCGTGAGCTTCAGGGCCGTCTTGTAGAGCCACACGAACGCGGACTGCCCGGAGCCGAGGGCGCCGCTGAGTCTGAGCGACGACCCGCCGTCGTACGCCAGGGTGTGGTCGTAGTCCACCTGGATCGCGCTGCTCGGGGCCCCGGAGAGGCCGCGCACCCACCACTGCCAGGTGGGCAGCAGGTCCTGGATGCCGATGTTGAACCACGGCTGGTCCCCGACCTGCCGGCCTTCGATGAAGAAGCGCTCGCCGGTACCGGTGCAGAAGCGGGTCACAAAGGGCAGCGCACCGATCACCGACTTCTCCACGATGTTGTGGGCCGTGCCGTCCCAGCCCGCCGGATCCAGCGGGCGGCTCGGGTCGGGCTGCTTGGTACGCCCGGAGCGCGAGGGGTCCTCCACCGGCCCCGACCACAACTGCCGCTCGCGGGCGTAGACCGGAGCCTGCTTGGCGATGGTGCTCTTGTCGCCCTCCACGGTGGACCAGACCATCTCGGAGCCGAGGAACGCCCAACTGGTGCGGGGAGCGGTCTTGGTGGGGAAGATCGCCACAGGATCGCACACCTGGGCGAACTTGTCCTTTCCGATCTCGCTGCCCGCGTACACGATCTCGAAGGGGTCGAGCTTCAGGGGCTGCACGGCGTAGTCATGCGACTCCTGAATCAGCGTGGCGTCCCACGCGTAGTTGAGGAAGATGCTGCTGCAGACCCGCTGACCGCCCGAGGCCACCCACGGGGCGTTCCGGTCGTCGAGCGCGTTCTCGTAGGAGACCTCGCCGTCCACCGACAGGGAGTCGTACCACTGGACGTGGAACGGCTTGGGAGCCCTGCGCGTCATGTACGCGAGCATCTGCATCAGCAGGGCAGCCTGCGCGGGGGAGACTTTGACCTCCTGGTTGATGAAGTACCCGTCGAAGCCGAAGTAGCCGGCCATGGCGATGAGTTTGTCGGCCAACGGAAAGGTGCCCTGGGGAGTCTTCTCGACGGCCGCGGAGAAGTCGTCGCCCTCTCGCCAGAACCAGCAGCCCAGGCTCAGCGCGCCGTTGCGGTGCGCGGCGTCGGTGTACCCCGGGTTGGGCAGGTTGATCAGCCCGTACGGCGGGTGGGGGTCATGGCTGTGGCCTTCCAGCGGCAGTCCGTGCCAGGAGGCGAACAGGTCCGCGTACTGCCAGAACCGCAGCGCGTACGCCTCGGCGCCGACACCGTAGGGATAGCCCTCGACCTCGGAGCCCGGTTGCATGTAGTCGCCCGCGAGCACCATCAGTCGCGGGCGGGGATCCAGGCCGGGCCGGGACTGCGTGGGGTCGAAGGGGGCGATCCGCGGGGCGAGCGGTACGCGGGAGCGCAGATACGGGGCGTAGCTGTCGGTGTCCGGGCTCCACGCTTTGACCTGCGGAGCCGAGTACCCGTGCATCAGGGGCGGCTCCGGACCGTAGGGACCTCCCGGCCCGAGGGGCGTGTCCGCGGTGCGGACCGGGCCGGGCAGGGTCGTGGTACCGGTGTGCGCGCCGGCGCGCCCGTGCGGGCCCGCGAGCCGGGCCTGTGGTGTCCCCGCGCGGCCGCCGGAACGCTGGAAGGGGCCGGTGTCGTCAGCAGGCATGAGATTCCCATCGCGCCCGAACCCACCGTGCGCCATCCGGCACAGGCCGGGCTCGGCAGTGAAGTACTGGGTCGGCTGTGGATATGCGTCGTCTGTCTCTTCCACCATGACCGGCCCGGCAGCTGACGGCAATCGGGGCACATCGACGTCCCGGTTGCGGGCGGGGTGATGTGGGGGGAAGCGGGGTACGGCGCAGCTCGATGACATGTCTGGTGCGGGATGGTCGGGGTCGCGGCGGCTGCTGCGGCAGGCTGGTGGGTGACCCTTGCCGCAGGGCCGTCGGGGCAGGCAGGCGGCACAGCTGGTGGCTGGAGTCGCCCGGCAGCAGGCCTGGCGGCGGCGGACCTCGGGGCGGCGACCCGGGAGATCCCCGCAACGTCGCAGGCTTCCATGACAGCCTGCGCCCAGGCCTGCTGCCGGGCGCCCTGCTCGCCCAGATGGCGGCGGTGGCTGGTGTGTTGTTCCGAACCTTTGCCTGGCGCTGACATCGCGTCGGGTGGTGCAGCCCGGCAACGACGCTCGTTCCAACGGCCAAGCGATCACCGGCCTGGAACACGGGGACTTGCCTGGGTGAGCCGCCCTCCCATGCTCCAGGCGCAGGGGTGAGCAGCGGGGGCATCCCGTCCACCGGTCCGGGCGGCCTCGACGGCGTTGTGAGGGTGGTGCCCGTACATCTGGTGACGACGGGTCGTCGCCGGGTGTCGGGCTCATCGAAGGTGAGGACGCCGCCGTGTCGACGGGCCGGCCGCCCCGGTGCCGAGGGTGATCGAGGTGCGGACGGCCTCGGTCTGCACGGTGCTCACTCAACGCCTGCCGCGTGTAGGCTGCTTGTCTGGCCGTCGAGCGGCTGGGCAGGTGGTGCCGTTACGCGGCGCGGGTTCTCAGCGCGGCGAGG
>NZ_LIQR01000752.1 GCF_001418575.1 Peterkaempfera griseoplana | reverse complement strand
GGGCAGGTGGGGGGCCGTCGAGGGGCCGGGATCAGCCCAGCACCCGGACCGGGGCGCCCGCCGCGAAGGCGGCGATGTTCTCCACGGCCTCGCTGTAGAAGACGTCATAGGTCCGGCGGGTGACATAGCCGAGGTGCGGGGTCAGCACCACGTGGGGAGCGGTGCGCAGCGGATGGTGGGCGGGCAGCGGCTCCACGTCGTACACATCCAGCCCCGCCCCGGCGATGGCTCCGGTCCGCAGGGCCTCCAGCAGGGCGTCCTGGTCGACCAGCGGACCGCGCGAGGTGTTCACCAGATAGGCCGTGGGCTTCATCTGCGCCAGCTCATGGGCACCGACCAGGCCCACACTGCGCTCACTCAGCTTGTAGTGGACCGAGACGAAGTCGGCGGTGGTGAAGAGCTCGTGCTTGGAGACGGCACGGACGCCTGCCTCCGCGGCGCGGGCGGGGTCCAGGTTCTGGCTCCAGGCGACGACGTCCATGTCGAAGGCCTTGGCGATCCTGGCCATGGCCGTGCCGATGCGGCCCAGGCCGACCAGTCCCAGGGTGCTCCCGGCCAGGTCGGTGCCGACGGTGCGCTGCCAGCCGCCCTCACGCATCCCCAGGTGCTCGGCGGTGATGTTGCGGGCGAGGTCCAGGATCAGACCCCAGGTCAGCTCGGGAGTGGCGGCGGTGCTGCCGTGGGTGCCGCAGACGGTCACCCCGTGGGCGCGGGCGGCGTCCATGGCGATGGAGGCGTTGGCCATCCCGGTGGTCACCAGCAGCCGCAGCTCGGGCAGCTGCTTGAAGAGCGCCGCCGGGAAGGGCGTCCGCTCGCGCATCGCCACCACCACGTCGAACGGCCGCAGCGCCGCCGCGACCTCCGCCGTACCGCCCAACGGCGAGGTGAAGACGGTGAGTTCGGCACCGGCGGGCAGCGCCGACCAGTCGGCGTGGCGACGCGCCACGTCCTGGTAGTCGTCGATCACGGCGACACGCCGAACCATGAGTACCTCCAGCAGCCCTCGCCCCCCGGTCGGGCGGCGCGGCACCAGGCTACGGCGCGTCGCCGCCCGAGGCGTGAAAGGGGGACTTCCCCCGTACGTCCCGCCACGGGTGACGGCCTGCTCCACGCTCCCGGGCACCGCCCCGGCGGCGCACCGGGCGGTTGGGCGGCACCGGTCTGCGCTCAGCCTGCTCCGTGGCCGGCCGACGGCACCCTGCCGCGCCAGTGGTCGCGGCTGGCGCGCGCGGCCGTCAGGCCGGGGGCACCGGACGGGGCGGCCGCCTCCCAGTCGGCGACCACGGCGTCCAGACAGGCCAGCGCGCGCTCCGCACTGCCGGACTCGCCGAGCAGGGACGCATGGGCGTGCCGGTAGGAGAGGACGAGCGGGTCGGTCCGGCCCAGTGCCTCGGCGCCGTCCTCGGCGACCTCCCGCATCACCCGGACGGCCTGCCGCAGCCGGTCCTCCTGACCCGGCCGCCCGGAGAGCCCCAGGGTCCGCAGCTCCAGCGCGAAGCGGGCCCGCGCGGCCAGGCCCCGGCGGGTGCGCCGCTGCCCATGGGCTGCGTTGACGGCCAGCGCCAGGTCACCGGTGGATCCCACGGCGCGCTGGGCCGGTACCGGGCAGGGCTCCGGGGCCGCCGGGAGGGACACGGCCAGCCGCCGGTGGACCGTGGAGAGGTCCAGGTACTCGCCGCCCTCCGGCACCCCCTGCGACAGAAGCTCCAGCAGCGCCCCCGTGAACCCGGTGAACCGCGAACCGTCCCCGTAGCGCGCCTTCCTGGTGGGTCCCGTGGCGGTCAGCAGATGGATGGACGCCGCAGCGGGGGCCTCCATCGCCCGCCCCGAGAAGCAGCAGTCCAGGACCGCCACCTTGTACCGCGCCCGGACCCCGCGCATCGCCTCCAGGACGGCGTCCACCGGAAGCGAGGTACGGGCCGTGCGGCCGGGCTCGTCCACGGTCCCGGGCAGCGCCAGGCAGAGCCGGTCGTCCTCGGCCAGCACCCCGTGGCCCGCGAAGTAGAAGAGCAGCAGGTCCAGCCCGCCCGCCGGGCGGCCCCCGGGGACGAGGTCCAGCACCTCGCCCGCCGTGTGGGGGTCCACCCGGCTGCGCACACCGCTCGGGTCGAGGATGCCCAGCGGGCCCGTGAGCACCTCCGCGAGGGCGGTGACGTCAGCCGTCACCTGCGGGATCGGATGCAGTCGGCTGGGGGCGACATGGGTTGCGGTGCCGATGAGCACCGCGACGGACCTGCGCCGGTCGGGGACGGCCACCGCCCAGGAGTCGGTCAACTCGCCGGGCCCCCGCCGTCCGCCGGGCCTCCCGCCACAAAGCGCTCCAGCCGGTCCACCAGCCGCTCGACATCGGCGGGATCCGCCGTCACCCGGATACCGGCGCCGTCGGGGCGGGTGACGCTCAGGCTGACCCGGCGGTTCCTGACCCGCTGGGTGATCCAGACGCCGAGAGCGCTCACGCCCGCCGTCAGCAGCGGCGCCACCGCGGTCGCCAGCTCCACGGCGTCGGCGAGACTGCCCATCTCACCGGGGACGGGCGGCACCAGATGCACTCCGGCGAGCCCGGACAGGTCCTCGTCGTCGTTGAACCAGTCCGCAAGCGATCTGGCGAGCGCATCGGCCTCGGCGGGAGCCTCGTCGAAAGCGATCGTCAGCCTGTCCAAGGGGTGCTCCTGTCGTCGGGGAAGCGGGTGGGAAACGCGGGGTCCGCGTCCTGCGGTGGCCGCGGGACCACCGGTGACGGGACGTCGGCCCGGCGGGCCGTGCCGAAGAGCGGAGGGCGGCCGGGCACCTCGTAGGGGAAGCGGAAGGCTGCGGACGCCTGGGACACCGGGACCAGGTCGGCCAGGACCTTCTCCCGCTCGCCCAGCGGCTGCGGGACCTCCTGCCGGTGGGCGGCGTCCAGCCAGGTGTGGTGAAGCCCCGCCAGACTCCCCCAGGCGGCCGCCGCCTCGTGCTGGGGGACCGCCCTGGCGACCGCCCCGCCGCCGGGCAGGGCCGCGGGCGGGGAGACGGTCGCCGCCAGCAGCTCGGCGAGGTGCAGGGGGGCCGCGCCGTTCCGGGAGGCCACCGAGATCCGCATCCGGTAGGTGCGTTCCGAGCAGTCCCGGAGCGCGTCCTGGTAGAGGGGGAGCGCCCGCAGCGCGAACGGGTCGGGCGCGATGTGCTGCTGGTAGATCGGGTTCGGCTGCCCGGCCTGGGCCAGCCTTCCGTACTCCTGGGCCAGATAGCGGAGATAGGCCACCAGGTCCGGCGGTGGGGCGTACGGCTGCAGGCAGACCCCGAGCACGGTCGGCGCCTCCTGCCGGGCCAGCGCCTCCCACACCGGCTCCCAGCTCACCGCGTGCCCTGCCGCCAGCGGGGAGACCGCCACGCCGAGCCGGAAGTCCGCGTCCCGGCGGTCCAGCCACGCCCAGACCAGGCGTCTGCGCACCTCGGCGAGACCTTCCGGAACACCCTCGAAGGGGACCAGCGCCGAGTGCAGCTCCCCCGGGTCGACGACCGGCTCGGCACGCACATGGCGCGGCGGCACCAGGGAGTCGCGCAGCGCGAGCACGGCGGCGGTCGCCGCGGCGGCGTCCGCCCCGTGCATCCGGCAGAGCAGGGTGCAGGTGATCGCGCCGCCCGAGGGGGACGTCGCATACCGCAACTCGAAGCTGCGGCCGTCGGGCCGCCAGTGCTGCGACAGCCACACCTGCTCCAGCGCGGCCGCCTCGACCCGCCGCTGGGCCTCCGGGAGACCGACATGGGCGCCGCTCCCGGAGATCGCCGGCTCGGGTTCCAGGCGCAGCCCCGCCCACGCCCAGGCCCCGTGGGGCCCGCCGGAGACCAGGGTGCTCATGCGCCGCTGGGACGGTCCGGACCGGGCTGCGGCGGCTGTAC
>NZ_LIQR01000751.1 GCF_001418575.1 Peterkaempfera griseoplana | reverse complement strand
CGCTGCATGTCGATGGACCAGGCGGACGCCGCGCGCCCCCACCTTGGCACCACCCCAAGGACGGTTTCCACCGGAACCACTGCATCGGCACAACTCCAAGTCACCTGCACGGCGCGCTCGTTGACGGCTGCGCGCGGCCTGAGCCCTGCATCCGGGGCGCCCACCGGCAGGCCGGCCGCGGTCGGACCGAAGGAGAGCGCAGGCTGGTGGGGGCGGGCGGTTCCGGCCGCTGAAAACCCTTTGCCCGGGGCCTCGGGTCCGCCGAGAATCGCGCGCATGGCCGAGGTGCTGACAGGCGAGCAGGTGGAGCGATTCGTCACCGACGGCTTTGTCAGGCTCCCCGGGGCGTTCCCGCGTGCCGTGGCGGAGGAGTGCCGGGCGTTCCTGTGGCGGGAGACCGGGCTGGACCCCGAGGATCCCTCGACCTGGACCCGGCCGGTCGTGCGGCTGGACGGCTACGGGGGCGGACCGTTCCGGGCGGCGGCCTCGACGGAGCGGCTGCACGGCGCCTTCGACCAGCTCGTGGGCGCGGGCCGGTGGGTACCGCGCGACGGACTCGGCACGTTCCCGATCCGCTTCCCGCACCCCGACGATCCCGGCGACGCCGGGTGGCACATGGACGGGAGCTACACCCCCGAGGGCGAGTCCGGGTACTGGCTCAACCTGTGGTCCCGCGGCCGGGCACTGCTGATGCTGTTCCTCTTCTCCGACGTCGACGGCACCAGCGCGCCGACCCGGATCAAGGTCGGCTCGCATCTGGACGTGCCGCCCCTGCTGAAGCCCTTCGGTGAGCCCGGCGTGGAGGGCTTCGCGTTCTGCGCCGCCATGGACGCCGCCGGCAGGCTGGACGCACCGGACCGCCCTACGGCGCTCGCCACCGGCCGGGCCGGGGACGTCTATCTCTGCCACCCGTTCCTGATCCACGCCGCCCAGCCGCACCACGGCACCGTCCCCCGGTTCCTCGCCCAGCCCCCGCTGCTGCCTGTCGGCCCCCTGCACCTGGAGCGCCCCGACGGGGCGTACTCCCCCGTCGAGCGCGCGGTGCGGCTCGGACTCGGCATGGGCGCGTAGGGACGGCACCGCACGGGTGTCAGGTGCGGCCGCGCCGGCGGGAGAGCGCCACGCCGCCGAGGCAGAGGGCGCCGCCCGCGAAGGCCAGGGGAGCGGGGACCTCGCCCAGCGCCAGCCAGGACATCAGCACCACCAGCGCCGGTACGGCATAGGTGGTGGCCCCCATCCGGCCCGCCGTGGTGCGGGACAGGGCGTACGCCCAGGTGGTGAAGGCCAGTGCGGTCGGGAAGATCCCCAGATAGACCATGTCCAGGGTGGCCGACACCGGCGCCCGCACCACCTGGCCGGCCAGTTGCCCGGCGAACGGCAGACACACCGCCGTCCCGGTGAAGCAGCCGAACGCCGTGACCTGGAGCGCGGAGGCATGGCGCAGTGCGGGCTTCTGCGCCACCACACCGCAGGCATAGGTGACGGCGGCGGCCAGGCAGAGCAGTACGCCGGCCACCGGCGCGCCACCGCCGTGGGAGGAGGCGAGCCCGACCACCGCCGCTCCTGCGAAGGAGACCGCCATCCCCGCGAGGAGTCGCGGCGGGAAGCCCTCCTTCAGCAACAGCCCTCCCAGCAGGGCGATCAGGATGGGCCCGACGTTGACCACCAGGGCCGCCGTGCCGGCGTCCACGGTGCGCTCGCCCCAGTTGAGCAGCACCATGTAACCGCCGAACCAGAGCACCCCCGAGGCGGCGATGCCGGGCCAGGCAGCGCGCGGCGGAAGCCCGCTGCGGCGGACCAGACAGATCACCGCGAGCGTCAGCGACCCGGCGAGCAGCCGGCCCAGGGCCAGTGCACCCGGACCGTAGTGCCCGGCCGCGCCCCGGATCCCCACGAACGCCGAGGCCCACAGCACCACGGTGACCGAGGCCGCGGCCATCGCCCGGCGGTCGCTGCGGCCTCTGTGCTGGTCCGTCTCCGGCCGCGTCGCGGTCACCTGCACCCCTTCCTTGTCAGCTGTCGGATCCCACCGTAGAGGCCGGGTCCGACACCGCCCGGGGGAGAGTCTGGGCCGAAGCCGTGCGCCGGGCGGGCGCAGCGGGCTCTGCAGCGTAGGCTCGGCCGTCGCGATGCAGGTCAGACGCACGGGGTGCGTGCGGCTGGGACACCGTCCGGGAGGTGTGATGGCGCGGCTGCTGGTGGACGGTGACGAGCTGGTGGTCCGCCTGTCGTGGTGGGAGGGGCTGCTGGCGCGGCGGCGGGAGGTGCGGGTGCCGGTGGCAGCGGTGCGCGGGGTGCGGGTG
>NZ_LIQR01000750.1 GCF_001418575.1 Peterkaempfera griseoplana | reverse complement strand
GCCGCCCTGGAACGGCTCGGCCGCCCGGTCCGCCGGGCGGCGGACCTGCCGGTGATCACCTCGGCGCGGCGCAGCGTCCGCGCCCGAGGCGGCTTCGGCGACACCATCTCGGCGCTCTCGTTCCCGGCCCTCGACCTCGCGGCCCTCGACGGCGCCTGAACCGGGCCCGGCAGCCCCCACCACGGCCCGGTCCGCGCCGCCACCGCCCACGGCCGGCGGCGCCGGTCCGGACGGCCGCCCGGACCGCCCGCGGCGCGCCGCCGGACCGCGGTCAGGGCCCCGCCGGGCACCCGCGCCGGCGCTGCGCCGTTCGTGCGGCAACGGCCCCGTCCGGGTGTACCGCCCCCGGCCCAGGGCAGGCGCACCGCCGGCTGCCGGACGCCCCCGGAGGCCCCGGGCAGGCGGTCCGCTGGGGCCGGACGCTCGGCCCCAGCACGGGAGAGGCGACGTCGATGGCGCACACCCTCACGGACGAGCAGGAAGAAGTGCTCAGGAAGCACGCCGAGGCGCTCGCCTCCTTCGGCCGCCGGGTGCGCGCCGTGGGCGCCGGCCAGTGGGAGGCACCCACCCCGTGCACCGAGTGGACCGTACGCGACCTGGTCAACCATCTGACCGTGGAGCAGCTCTGGGTGCCCCCGATCATGGACGGCGCCACCGTCGAGGAGATCGGCGACCGTTTCGACGGCGACCAGCTCGGCAACGACCCGGTGGGTGCCTGGCGCCGGGCGGCGACCGCCGCCAGGGAGGCCTTCACCCGGCCCGGCGCCCTGGACACGGTGGCGCATCTGGCGGCGGGCGACACCCGGGCCGTGGACTACTGCAGCCAGATGACCATGGACGCCGCCGTGCACACCTGGGACCTCGCGCGCGCCACCGGCGGTGACACCAGGCTCGCCCCCGAACTGGTCGCCTTCTGCAGGCGGGAGGTGGAGCCCTGCGTCGACCAGCTGGCGGCCACCGGGTTGTTCGCCCCGCAGGTGGACGTACCCGGCGACGCGGACGAGCAGACCCGGCTGCTCGCCCTCCTCGGCCGCCAGGCCTGACGAGCCGTACGGCCACCGGGTGCGCCGGGTGCGCCGGGCCGCCGCCGGGCACGGGAGCGGCCCCATGGCTGGGCGGCTTCCTCAGGCCGTCAGCCGCCGGTGCATCGCGCCCAGGGTCGCCTCGTCCACGCCCAGGGAGTCCGCCGCCAGGACCGCGGCTCCGGCGGCCCCGTCCAGGCCCCGGCACACCTCGGCGCCCGGCCACCGCCCGTCCACGGCCCGCACCACCTGCCGCGCCAGGGCGTTGTCGGTGACCAGGCAGGAGCCCGCCAGCACCACCGGGGTGCGCTCACCCGGTCGGCGAACCGCCGCCAGGGTGGCCGTCAGATGCGCGGCGGCGGCCTGCACCACCTCGGCCGCCGCCGGGTCGTCGTGCTCGGCGGCGCTGGTCACCAGGGGCGCCAGCCGGGCCAGGGCGACCGGGCGATCCGCGTACACCCCGCTCACCAGGCGGCTCGCCAGGGCACTGCCCGGGTCGGACCCGGAACCGGACGCGGCCTCGGGGGAGAGGGCGGTGGGACGGCCCAGCAGCGCCTCCAGCACCATGGGGGCCAGCACGGGCGCGTGCACCCGGCCGGCCAGCGCCTCCAGGGTCAGCCGGACCGCCTCCCGGCCCATCCAGAAGCCCGAGCCCAGGTCGCCCAGCAGCCAGCCCAGCCCGTCCGCCCGCCGGACCTCCTCCCAGCGGTCCATCCGGACCGCGAGGGCACCGGTCCCGGCGATGAGCACACTGCCGCTGCCGGTCGCCGACCCGGCGGCGAAGGCCACCGCGGCGTCCGGCACCACCGTCATGGGGCACCGCAGACCCGCGTCCTCCCAGGCGCGGCGCAGCGCCGCCCGTACTTCGGGCCCGGCCGGCAGCCGCCGTCCGGCGAGCCCGATCACCCCGTGCCGGACCTCCGCCGGGTCGGTGCCCGCCAGCGCGCCGCGGAGCGCCACCGACAGCGCGGCGGTGGCC
>NZ_LIQR01000075.1 GCF_001418575.1 Peterkaempfera griseoplana | reverse complement strand
AGGGCGTTGGTGACCAGCTCGGAGGCGAGCAGCTCCGCGGTGTCGGCGAGTTCCGGCACGCCCCAGCGGCGCAGCGCGGTGCGCAGCTGACGTCGGACCCTGCTGACCGCGACCAGGTCGGCGGGGTCGACCGCGCGCCGCAGTCTGCGGCGGAGCACATGGTCGGCGGGGGCGTCCCAGCGGGCGAGCAGCAGGGCGAGGTCGTCGGGCCCGTCGTGCTGGCCGCGGGCCAGCTCGGCCATGGTGTCGGCGAGCGCCTCCAGATCGTCCACCGGGCTGCCGGCCAGGTGCTCGCGCAGCCCTCGCGCTCCGCTGTCCAGATCCAGGGTGCGGGAGCCCACCGCGCCGTCGGTGCAGAGCAGCAGGGTGCTGCCGGGCTCCAGCTCCATCCGGGTGACCGGGTGGCTGTGCTCGGGTTCGATGCCGAGCGGCAGACCGCCCTCGGCGGCGGGCCAGGCACTGTGTCCGTGCGGCCCGCGGACCAGCGGGCCCATGTGTCCGGCCCGTACGATCTCGGCGCTGCCGGTGAGGGTGTCCAGGTCGAGATAGGTGCAGGTGGCGAAGAGACCGGTGTCCAGGTCGGCCAGGAACCGGGACGCCCGGCCCACCACCGCCGCCGGGTCGTGGCCCTCCGCGGCGTAGGCGCGCAGCGCCGCCCTCAGCTGGCCCATCACCGCCGCGGCGTGCACATTGTGGCCCTGCACATCGCCGATGACCAGGCCGACGTGGGCACCCGGCAGCGGGATGACGTCGTACCAGTCGCCGCCGATCTCCAGCCCCTGGGTGCCGGCGCCGGTGGAGTAGCGGGCGGCGACCGTGATCCCCGGGACCTGCGGCATCCGGCGGGGCAGCATGATGCGCTGCAGCCAGGAGGCAAGGCCCTGTTCGGCGGTGATGTCGCGAATGATGCCGACGATGCGGACGGCCCGGCCGTCCGGACCGGCCAGGGCACGGCCGTGGGCGGACACCCGGCGCTGCGCCCCGTCCGGGTGGGGGATGCGCAGCTGTACGTCGCAGGGGCCGCAGGCCGCCACGGCCGCGCGTACCGCGGCGTCCAGAACCGGCAGGTCCTCGGGGAGGATCTGGGCGCGCATCCGGTCGGGGCGGTCGCCGAGGACGCCCGTGGGCAGGTCGAGGAGGCGGCGGGTCTGCTCGTCCCAGACCAGGCGGTCGGCGACGAGGTCCCAGTCGAAGGAGCCGGTGCCGGTGGCCGAGAGGGCCAGCTCCAGCCTGGCGGCACGGGAGGCCGGGTCGTCCGCCGGGTCGCCGGACGCGGTGGTCCCGGCAGGCGCCGTGGGCCCTCGGGACACCGAGGAGCTGCGCTGGAGCGGGAGCCGCGATTGACCGTCCATCAGTTACGCACCGCCCTTCCGAGCCGGCCCCGGCCGTGCCTCCTGATACCGCCGTGGCGGGGATTCCCTGAGCGGCGCGCGACACCGCGCCCAATTGCGTCATGCCCGCGTAATCCGCTGCAAATCCTGATACGCACCCCCGCAACACCCCTCGAACATCCTCAGGCCGCAACGAGCGGCTGGGCAACAGTGCACTTTCGCCATGTCTGAGGGGTCGTCGGGCCACGGGCCCGGAGGGGTTCGCAGGCGCGGATCGGCAACTGCCACGGGCACGGCGTGCCGCCGGCGGGCGACCGGGGGCCCCGGGCGCGCCGACCGTACGGGCCGCCGGGCGGGGCCGCGGTGACTTCACGGAGCCGCAGTGGCGGCGGGGTCCGCGGGGGCGCCAGGGATCTCCGTGGCCGTACGAGAGCCCTGTGGTTTCGCGGTACGCAGTGTCCCCTTGGCCGGCGGCGTCAGGCCGCCGGGTGGGTGACGGCTGCGGACGGACCGCGCGCCGAAGGACGCCGGGCGGGCGAGGCTGGACAGAGCGGCGGCATGGGAGGTTGAATGCCGCCAGCGGTTTGAACGCCGTTCTAAACCCTGCGGAACGAGGACCCGTGCGACTGACCCCCACCGAGCGGGACCGGCTGCTGATCTTCACAGCGGCCGAGCTGGCCCGCGCCCGCCGTACCCGCGGAGTGCGGCTCAACGTCCCCGAGGCGACCGCCCTGATCGCGGATGCCGTGTGTGAGGCCGCCCGCGACGGGGCGCGGCTCGCCGAGGCGATCGAGGCCGGCCGGACGGTCCTCGGAGCCGACGATGTGCTGCCGGGCGTACCCGACGTGGTGACCGTCGTACAGGTGGAGGCGGTCTTTGACGACGGCACCCGGCTGGCCGTGGTCACCGACCCCTTCCGGGGCGCGGGATCGCTCGGCGACGACGCCCCGGGGGCGGCCCTTCCGGGAGCCGGGACGGGTTATGAACCCGCCCCGGCAGCCGTACGGATCCCCGTACGCAACACCTCCGAGGTGCCCATCTCCGTCACCTCGCACTTCCACTTCTTCGAGAGCAACCCACGGCTCGCCTTCGACCGGGCCGCCGCCTACGGCACCCGGCTGGCGGTCGCCGCGGGTTCCTCGGTGCGCTTCGACCCCGGCGCCACGGTGGAGGTGGAACTGGTGCCGATCGGCGGCGCCCGGGTCGCCATCGGTTTCGCCGGGCTGGTCGACGGGCCGCTGGACGCACCCGGTGCCAAGGAGACGGCGCTCGCCCGGGCGCGGGCCACCGGTTATCTGACCACGATCGACGGCGACCACAACGACCACGGCCGTGACCGCGACCGCGGAACCGGGGCGGGTACCCGGCAGCCCGACGCCGACGGAGGCAGCGGCAGCAGCAGCGAGGGGAGCAGCCAGGCATGAGGTCCTCCAACGCGGAGCTCACCGGTGGCGGCGGCAGCAGTCTCCACGGCGGTATCGACCCGCACGACTACATCGCCGTCCATGGGCCGCGGGCCGGAGACCGGATCCGGCTCGGCGACTCGGGGCTGATCATCCGGGTGGAGTCCGACTCCCAGGCCCCCGGTGAGGAGTTCCTGGCCGGCTTCGGCAAGACCGCCCGCGACGGCCTCCACCTCAAGGCCGCGGCGGTCCGCGACACCTGCGACGTGGTGATCAGCAACGTCACCGTGATCGATGCCGTCCTGGGCATCCGCAAGACCTCGATCGGGCTGATCGGGGGCCGGATCGCCGCCGTCGGCCGGGCCGGCAACCCGGACACCCTGGACGGCGTGGACGTCGTCGTCGGCACCGGGACCACCATCGTCTCCGGCGAGGGCCTGATCGCCACGGCCGGCGCCGTGGACACCCATGTCCATCTGCTCTCCCCGCGCATCATGGAGGCCTCCCTCGCCTCGGGTGTGACCACGATCATCGGCCAGGAGTTCGGGCCTGTCTGGGGAGTCGGGGTCAACTCGCCCTGGGCGCTGCGGCATGCCTTCAACGCGTTCGACGCCTGGCCGGTCAACATCGGCTTCCTTGCCCGCGGTTCCTCCTCGGACGACGCTCCTCTGGTGGAGGCGCTGGCCGAGGGCGGTGCCTCCGGCTTCAAGGTGCACGAGGACATGGGCGCCCACACCCGCGCCCTGGACACCGCCCTGCGGGTCGCCGAGGAACACGACGTCCAGGTCGCCCTGCACACCGACGGGCTCAATGAGTGCCTCTCCGTGGACGACACCCTGGCCGTCCTCGACGGCCGCACCATCCATGCCTTCCACATCGAGGGCTGCGGCGGCGGACATGTCCCCAACGTTCTGCGCATGGCCGGCGTGCCCAACGTCATCGGCTCGTCCACCAACCCCACACTGCCCTTCGGACGGGACGCGCTCGGCGAGCACTTCGGCATGATCGTCTCCGCTCATGCCCTCAAGGTCGACCTCCCCGGCGATGCCGCCATGGCCCGCGACCGGATCCGCGCCGGCACCATGGGCGCCGAGGACGTACTGCACGACCTGGGCATGATCGGCATCACCTCCTCGGACGCCCAGGGCATGGGCCGCGCCGGCGAGACCGTACGCCGCACCTTCGCCATGGCCGGCAAGATGAAAGGCGAACTCGGCCTGCTGGACGGGACCTCCTCCCTCGGTGAGCGTGACGGCGGCGACGACAACGAGCGGGTGCTGCGCTACATCGCCAAGCTCACCATCAACCCCGCCATCGCCCATGGACTCGCCCATGAGATCGGCTCGCTGGAGGTCGGCAAGCTCGCCGACATCGTGCTCTGGCGCCCCGACCACTTCGGCGCCAAACCCCAGCTCGTCCTCAAGGCCGGGTTCCCCGCCTACGGCGTGGTCGGCGACCCCAACGCCTCCACCGACACCTGCGAACCCCTGGTGCTGGGCCCGCAGTTCGGTGCCCATGGAGCCACCGCCGCCGATCTCTCCGTCGCCTTTGTGGCCCAGGCGGCCGCCGACACCGCCGACCCCGGCGCCTCCGGCATGGCGCACCGCCCCGGCGACACCCTGCCCACCCGACGCCGCCGGGTGGCCGTCCGCGGCACCCGGGGCATCGGCCCACGGAGCATGGTCCGCAACGGACGCACTGGCGAGGTCCGCGTCGACGCCGCCACCGGCCTGGTCACCCTCGACGGCGCCCCACTGCGCTCCGAACCGGCCGACAGCGTGTCGCTCAGCCGCCTCTACTTCCTCTGACCCCTCACTGATCCACCCCCGGGAACCGCAATGAACCTCCCCACCCCCGCCGAACTCGGCTTCTCCATGCCTGCCGAATGGCGCCCCCACGCCCGCACCTGGATGGCCTTCCCCACTCCCAACGACACCTTCGGCACCGACCCCGCCGACGGTGGAGACCTGGATGTTGCCCGTCGCGCCTGGGCCACCGTCGCAGACACCATCGTGCGCCATGAGCCGGTGACTCTCATCGTCAATATTGGGGAAACCGAGACCGCCCGCCGCTATGTCTCCACCGCGGTGGAGATCGTCGAACGGCCGCTCAACGACGCCTGGATGCGCGACATCGGCCCCACGTTCCTGGTCGACGGCAAGGGCGGACTGGCCGCCGCGGACTGGATCTTCAACGGCTGGGGCGCCCAGTCCTGGGCCTCCTGGGACCACGACCAGCACATCGCCGAGCAGATCACCGGCCTCAGCGGCGCCCGCCGCTTCGCCTCCCGGCTGGTCAACGAGGGCGGCGGCATCCATGTGGACGGCGAGGGAACCGTGCTGGTGACCGAGACCGTCCAGCTCGACCCGGGCCGCAACCCCGGCTGGACCAGGGAACAGGTGGAGCAGGAGCTCCACGCCCACCTCGGCACCAGCAAGGCGATCTGGCTCCCGCGCGGCCTCACCCGCGACTACGACGAGTTCGGCACCCGCGGCCATGTGGACATCGTCGCCGCATTCCTCAAGCCCGGCCTGGTCGCCGTCCACAGCCAGCCCGACCCGGCCCACCCCGACCACGAGGTCGGCAAGGAGATCGCCGCCCTGCTGCGTGCCTCCACCGACGCCCACGGCCGCCCGCTGGAGGTGGTCGAACTGGCGGCCCCCACCGTGCTGCACGACGACGCCGGGGAGCCCGTGGACTACTCCTACATCAACCACTACCTGGCCAACGGCGCCGTGGTGCTCTGCGCCTTCGACGACCCGCGCGACCAGGCCGCCGCGGACGTCTTCGCCAGGGTCTTCCCGGAACGGAAGGTCGAACTGGTCGACGCCAGGCCGATCTTCGCCAACGGCGGCGGCATCCACTGCATCACCCAGCAGCAGCCGCAGGTGTGAGGAGCCGGCAGGTCGATCTGGCCTGCCGGGCCGGCCCCTGACCGGCTGACAGCGCCCGGCAGGAGCCGGCGGACGGCAGCGAAAGGACCGGAGCCGGACCACTCGCACCCCCGGGGTGCTCATGCAGGGCCCTGGGGTCAGCCCTGCCCGGCGTGGATCCAGACCCGCAGCCCGCCGACCGGCTCGAAGCCGTGCCGCACCGCCGCCGCCAGGTCGTCGCCGTGCTCGTAGCCGACCACCGGCAGGGCGGGGAACAGCTGGTGGAGCATGTCCAGGACGCCCGGCCAGGCCGTGTCAGGGCCTCCGTCGAGTGCGAACACATTGGAGACTCCGACCACCTGGTCGCTGCGGCTCGCCACAGCACCGGCGACCACCCGGCCCTCGGCGGAGCGCCCGGCGAGCACGAAGGTGTCCGGGTCGCCGAGCAGCGCGGGGCGGAACAGGTCCGCGTTGCCGCCCCCGTTGTCCCAGGCCAGCGCCCAGGCGCGCAGCACGTCCGGGTCGCCGGCCACGTCCCAGACGAGGCCGGAGGGGTTCGCGGGCGCGTCCGCCGGGCGGTGGATCCACTGCGCGTCCAACAGCACCTGGAAGCCGGCCTCCGTCAGGTCGAGGTCGGCGAAGCTGTCCTTGACGGAGGCGCCGGGCACGGCGGTGTCGATCCCGGCCACCAGCGCGGCCGGGTCGGCGCCGGGCACGAGCGTCACCGCGTCCGGGTAGTACAGCGGAGTGCGGGCCGGGGCGGCCCACGCCTGCGCCCCGAACTCACCCGCCACACCGTGCGTTCGGCTCATCACCGCGCACCACTCCGCGTTGTTGCGGGCTGCGGCCTGGGACAGGGACTGCTTCGACGTCGTCACAGATGCGGATCATGGCCTGGCACGGCCCGGCTCCGCACCCCCTTTTCACGGTCCGCCACGCCCGCACCCCGCCGGGCGATGGTCACTTGTACCAGACCGCGACGCCGTGGTGGTGGGAGCACGTGCCCCGGTGGTGCGCGCTGAAGGAGAGGGTGCCGTCGTTGCAGAGCGCGGTGGCGCCGCCGTGGTCGTCCACCGGCGGAGCGGTGGTGTGGTGGACCACCGGAGTGTGCCGGACGGCAGGCCTGTGCGTGGTGCGCCTGGGCGCGGGCACCGTCGGCTTCCGGGTGTGCGGAGCGGTGGTGTGGTGAGCGGCTGACGGTGTCGTACTGGGACTCAGGCTCGGGCTCGGGCTTGAGGTGGCGCTCGGGCTCGGACTCGGGGTCGTGGAGGCCGAGGAGCTCGCCGACGCCGCGGTGACCACGGCCGTGGTCGTGGGGGTCGTGGACCCGCAGGCCGTCGCGGTGAGCAGGGCGACGGAGACGGCGAACAGGGCCGGGACGGTACGGCGCATGGCGCATTTCCCCCAGGTCGGTCGGTTCAGGTCGGGCGGTTCAGGCTGCGCGGTTCAGGTCCGGCGGTGGTGTCCGGGGGCTGAGCGTGTCAGTGCCCCACGGGGAGTGTGATGGTTTCAAGGAGGTTGTGACCATGCCGTGATGACCCCTGGCGAAGGCCCGCCAGCGCGGCGACCCCCGCCCCGGCAGGCGCCGTACGCACGGGAGTTCGCTGCGCGACGGCAGCCGGAGAAGCACCGGCCCCCGCAACCGCACGGTAGGCACCGGCCGTCCTCCCAGAGACCTGCCGCCCAACCCCCACCCACGCCCCCAGGCCCGGCCTACGGCGATTGCACTACCTTTCACCGCAAGGTATCTTGCGTCGCATGGTAGTAGTTCCTGGAGGGGAGCGTACGGTCGTCAGCCAACTGCGGCGGGGCGTACTGCAGTTCTGTGTCCTCGCGCAGCTGCGCGACGGTGAGAAGTACGCCTACGAGCTGGTGCGCGAGCTGGGCGCCGCCCATGGCCTGGCCACCAGCGAGGGCACCATCTATCCCCTGCTCTCCCGGCTGCGGAAGCTGGAGTGGGTCTCCTCCTCCTGGCAGGACTCCGAGACCGGGCCGCCGCGCCGCTACTACGCCCTGACGCCCGCCGGGCGCGAGGCGCTGCAGTCCTTCACGGCCGAGTGGGAGCCGTTCAGAACCGCCGTAGACACCCTCCTGGAGCACAAGGAGAACCACCGATGACCCCGGTCCGCAAGCAGCTCGTCTCGGAGTACCTGCGCCGCCTGGACAACGCCTGCTCCCTCCTGCCGCCCCCGCGATGCCAGGAGCTCCCGCAGGAGATCCGCGAACACATCGACGCCGCCCTGGACGAGGCGGAGGTGCTGGACGCCGACACGGTGCGGGCCGTCCTGGAACGCCTGGGCCAGCCGGCGGACATCGTCGCCGCCGAACTCCAGGCCACCCCCGCGGGAGGCCTTCCGGCCGTCACCTCCGAGGGCCGACCGGCCGCCGGCAGCGACGCCCAGCCGGTCACCGCCCTGCCTCCGGCAGCCCCGGCCACCGCGCCGTTCCCTCCGCCGCCCACCGCCCCACCTGCCACCCCCGCGGTCCTGGCCGAGCCGGGCAGGCTCCGGGGCCCTGCCGTACGCCGCGCCCTGCTCGGCGCCGCCGCGGCGTCGGTGGTCCTGCTGGCCATGCTGGCTTTCGGCTTCACGTCCGCCTCGAACGGTTCCGC
>NZ_LIQR01000749.1 GCF_001418575.1 Peterkaempfera griseoplana | reverse complement strand
GTGCGGTGTGGGGCGTCAGGAGCCCGGGCCGGGTGCGGTGATGAGGGTGGCCCTGCCGGTGGCCGGGATCGCGGTCATGCCGCGCCGGCTTCGACGGGGAGGGCCGCCAGGCGCCATTCGAGCATTCCGTCTGCCAGCCGCTTCGCGGCGCGGCCGTGCGCGTTCAGGAGTCGGACGGCGTCATGGGCGAAGACGCAGTTGGCGCCGCGGCAGTAGGCGACGACCTCGACGTCGGCCGGGAGTTCGGCTAGCCGGGACTCCAGCTGGTCGACCGGGATGGAGAGGGCGCCGGGGATGTGGCCGGCCGTGTACTCCTCGGCGGGGCGCACATCGATGACGGTGGCGGTGCCGGCCTTGACCCGGTCCAGCAGTTCCTCGCGGGTGAGGTGGTCGGTGTCCTCGGGGCCGAGGTAGGCGGTGCGGGCCTGCTCGGTGGCGGCGAGGTGGGTACGGGCGACCTGCTGCAGCAGTGCGTACAGCGCGGCGACATCGTCCCCCGCGAGCCGGTAGTGGATGCGTACCCCCTCGCGGCGGGTGACGACGAGGCCGGCCTGCCGGAGGACCTGCAGGTGCGCCGAGGCCGTGGTCAGGCCTAGGCCGGCGGCCCTGGCGAGGGAGTCGACGCCGCGCTCGCCCTGGGCGAGCAGGTCGAGCAGTTCAAGGCGCTTGCCGTTGGACAGCGCCTTGCCGGTGCGGGCGAGGGCGTCGAACAGCTCGGCCTTGCGGGCGGGGTCTCCCATGGCTTCCTCCATAAATCCATGGATTATTGTAGGGGAACCTGGCAGCCCTGCCGCGCGCCCCTCGTCATGGGGCCTTGCGGGCTTCGCCGACCAGCACCCGACGTCCCGGCCGCCGCCCGCCGCGATCCTGCGGTGCCGGACCGGCCGAGCGGCGGACCGGCCGAGCAGGCCGCCACCGGACGAGAACTGGAGTACCGAGCATGACCAGCGCCACCCCCGCCCTCGCGCCGAACGGGCCCGGCGGCATACGCCTGGGCCTGCGCGCCAACCTCCCCGCGTTCGCGCTGCTGGTCGTGGTCAACGCCCTGGTCGGCGGCATGCTGGGTCAGGAGCGCACCGTCGTGCCGCTGCTCGCCGACAAGGTCTTCCACCTGTCCGCCTACACAGCCGCCCTGACGTACATCGTCGCGTTCGGCGCGACCAAGGCGATCGCCAACTTCTTCGCCGGGACCCTTTCGGACCGCTTCGGCCGCAAGCCGGTGCTGGTGGCGGGCTGGCTGTTCGCACTGCCGGTGCCCCTGCTGCTGATCTGGGCCCCCTCCTGGGGCTGGGTGGTCCTCGCCAATGTGCTGCTCGGCATCAACCAGGGCTCGACCTGGTCCACCACCGTCATCATGAAGATCGACCTGGTCGGACCGGCCCGCCGCGGACTGGCCATGGGCCTCAACGAGGCCGCCGGCTACGGCGCGGTCGCCGTCACGGCCATGGCCACCGGCGCCATCGCCGCGCACTGGGGGCTGCGGCCCCAGCCGTTCCTCCTCGGCATCGCCTACGCCGCCCTCGGCCTGGGTCTCTCCGTGCTCGCGGTGCATGAGACCCGCGAACACGCCCGGGCCGAAGCCGCCCTCCACCCGGCCCCGGCCGAACCGGACCACCACGGCGAGCTGACCACCGGCCGGATCGTCCGCACCACCAGTGCCGGCGACAGGGCGCTCTCCGCCGCCAGCTGGGCCGGAATGGTCAACAACCTCAACGACGCCCTGGCCTGGGGCATCTTTCCCCTGCTGTACGCCGCGCACGGGCTCGGCATCGGCCGGATCGGCCTGCTGGCCGCCCTCTACCCGGCCGTCTGGGGTGCGGGGCAGATCCTCACCGGCTGGTGGTCCGACCGTGTCGGCCGCAAACACCTGATCACCGCGGGCATGCTGCTCCAGGGCGCCGCGATCGGGCTCGTCGCCCTCGGGACCACGTTCCCGGTGTGGGCCGTCGCCCAGCTCCTGATCGGCGCCGGTACGGCCATGGTCTACCCGACCCTGCTCGCGGTCGTCGGCGATGTCGCCCATCCCGCCTGGCGGGCCCGCGCCGTCGGTGTCTACCGCCTGTGGCGCGACGGCGGCTTCGCCGTGGGCGCCCTGCTGGCCGGGGTCCTCGCGGACGCCTTCGGCCTGACCACCGCGATTTGGGCCGTCGCAGCCCTCACCGCCGCCGCCGGGATCCTGGTCGCGGTGCGGATGTACGAGACCCACCCCCGCGCGACCGCATCGTAGGAACCCGCCGGGGGCCGCGGCCGGCTCGCCGGCGCGTTCGCGCCCGGAACGGCGTGGGGATCGGAGTCCCCTGGGTGTCCGTGGTGTTGCCGGGCAGTACCCGCAGGTGGTCAGCCTCGTCCGTGTCGCGGTCCGCGAGCACGGCGGTGCCGGAGGCGGGGGCAGGGCGCGCCTCGACGGCCTGGTGGCGGCCGGAGGCGCGGTGCTGTGCGGTGCCGGGCGAGGGCGGGTGCGGAACCGGTGCGTCTCCGGGAGCAACGGCACGTGACCCCAGGACCGGGGTGGTGTCCTGGGGTCACATGCGCGGGGTGCTGTGTTCGGGTGGGCGCCGGTGCCCGGGGCGGCTCCGGCGCCGGGCGGGCGGGATCA
>NZ_LIQR01000748.1 GCF_001418575.1 Peterkaempfera griseoplana | reverse complement strand
GGCCCGGCCCCCGCCCAGCGGCCGAGATCGCCGTTGCCGCCAGGGTGGCGAAGGAGGTGGCGAGGACCCAGTCCCCGGCCCGCACGGCGGGCGTCGTCCCGGAAGCCAGCGCCACCCAGACGACGAAGGCGCCACGGTAGCCGGCGGAGTGCCACGCCGGCATCCGCCCCAGGCCATCGAAGACCGCCCGCCGCGCCGTCCACTCGACCGCAGTTCAGGGCCGACCAGCCGACCACGGCTGGCCGGCCCTACGGCGTGCGCCGGACAACGCAGCTACAGATGTTGTGCGCGGGACTTGGACCGGACCGATATGGGCAGGTGTCGGGCAACTCGGAACCGTTCCCCTGTAGCGCCCACTGGCCGCCGCCGGTCCGGGCATGGTCCGCTCAGGCCAGGCGGTGATCCACGTCGTTGGCCTTGGAGATCGCGAGGATGTGGTCGGCGCGGAAACGGATCCGGCCAGCGACGATCGTGTGGGCGATCCGCTTGGCGTGGGCCTGCTCCAGGGTCCAGCGAGGGGAGCAGCCGAAGATCGCGGCGACCTCGGTGGCGGTGTAGTGGCGCAGGGTCGAGTCGTCGGGCTGGATGGGGTCGGCCATGGGGAGTCGATTCTCTGGGCAGCGCAGCGCCCCGCCGACGGGGGTGGGCGGGGCGCGGTCAGCTGCCGTCCTGGATCTCCTTGACCCGCGCAGTGATCGCATCGAGCTCGTGCGTCGCCTCCACGACTTCCGTCGTCGACTGCGTGAGGAGGTCGGCGTCCATGCCGGAGGCGCCGGCGATGCAGTGCGCGGCGGCCTTCTGGTAGATGGACAGTGCCTTGGCCCAGTGGGTTTGGGCTTCGCTGTCGGGGATGGGGGTGTCGCTGCGGGCGTCGCCGACGTCGGTGGAGAGGCTGGTGCAGCCGTCAGCTACACCTTGGACGTCTTGGGTGCTGGCGCTGCGGGAGATGGCGCTGGTGTCTGTAATGATGCTGTTGAGGTGGTCTTGGCCGCCGCTGGTGAACCAGGTGTAGAGGTCTGCTGCGGTGCCGCCGGACGGGGTTTGGTCGGTGTCGCTGCTGTCGGCTCCGCTGTCGGTGGGGGTGTCGTCGTCGGCGCCTGCCGCTGGGCTGTCGCTGCTGCTGCTCGTAGCTGTCGTGGAGTCGCCGCTGTTGTTGCCAGCGACGGAGGCGATGCCGCCGATGATGAGGCCGAGGAGGAGGATGCCGCCACAGCCGAGGGCTGCGAGTTTGCCGCGGTTCTTGGGCGGCTGGGGCTGCGGGGGGACCCAGGCGGGGCCGGGCATGCCGGGATGTCCGGGAGGCGGTGGGTATCCCGCGCCGGGTGGCGGTGGGAAGCCCGCGGGGGGCTGCTG
>NZ_LIQR01000747.1 GCF_001418575.1 Peterkaempfera griseoplana | reverse complement strand
GCGGCCTGGGACTCCATCAGCCCGCGCTGGTTGCGGACGTCCGCCTGCCACCCCGAACGGTTGTCCCGGTCGTCGGTGCCCTGGGGGCGCATCGCGCGGTCGGGCTCGGTCCGCCCGGAACGGGCCTCCGGCGGACGGCCCGGCTCCGCGTCGGACACCGCGGCTTCGATCCCGGCGGCCTCGGCCTCCGCGTTCCCCTGGGCGTCGGCTCGGGCGTCCGCTCGGGCGTCGTGGGGCCCGGGAGCCGGTGCCCCGGCGCCCTCGACCCGGTCTGCCGGGGCTTCGGCGGCCATGGCCGGGCCCGGCGCCGTCCGGACCCCGGGCTCCGCCGGACCGGCCTCCGCGCCCTCAGGCTGCGGCGCGACCGGCTGCCGAACGACCGACTGCGGAACGGCGGGCCGCTCATCGGCGGGCTGCGGAACGGGCGGCTGCGCGACGGCGGGCCGCACCGGCAGCGGCGGCGCGGACCAGGGGGCGGGAGAGGCCAGCGGCGGCCCGACGGGCGCGGGGCGCGGCTCGGTGGTGAAGGACGTACCGCCCGTGGTCTCGTCGAAGAAGACCGGCCCCGACTCCTCCAGTGCCGCCGGGCCCGCCCAGCCGCGGCGTACGGGAAGCGCCCGGCCGGGCGCCGCCCCGGCCGCGGGCTCCTCCCCCGGAGTCTCCGGCGGCGGCACGGGCCGCATCGGCGGTGTCTGCCGCCGCGCCACCAGCCGGGGCGGGGCCAGCACCTCGCCGGGCTCGGGGGCGGGCCGGGTGGTGCCGGGCGCCCAGGCCGCGCCGTCCCAGTAGCGGACGAACCCGGGGATGGAGGGGTCCGGGTAGTAGCCGGGCGCGGGTGCCGCGCCGGCTGTACTGCCGGAGGAGGGCCGGTCCGTCATCTGTCCCCTGTCCCATGGTCCGCTGGCTGCCGGGTGGTGGCCCTGCTGGTACGCCCGTCCGCCGCCGCGGGTTCGGCTCGCACGGCATGGCAGGGTGCACAGGGGTCACCGGGCGCGCCTCGGCACGGCGCACACCCGGGCAGTGACAAAGCGTAGTACTCCGGCGACCCTCGGTGTGGGTGTTGCCGAAGGAACATCCGGCGAGGCGCACCGGTCGGCTTCGCTTGTCCTGAGCACTCCAGGTGACGGAACTCCGCCGAAGTCGTGTAAGAGTCCTCCGTCCGGGCGCTCTCAGGCATCAGGGACCCGACGGCGGGCAGATGCGTCCTGCGGCCGGGAGAGGCCAGTGATGAGAGGGAGACACACCCATGGAGAGCGTGGTCGAGCACGAGCTGGAGCTGAGTCTCGTACTCTCACCCGAGCGGAGCGTCCCGGTACCCGCCCGCCTGCTGTACGACGCGCACGACCCCTATGCCGTGCACATCACCTTCCACCTCGGCTCGGACTCCCCGGTGACCTGGGTGTTCGCCCGCGAGCTGCTGGTGGAGGGCACCTTCCGGGCCTGTGGGACCGGTGACGTCCGGGTGTGGCCCGCCCATTCCGGCGGACGCGGGGTGCTCTGCATGGCGCTGAGCTCCCCGGCCGGCGACGCCCTGCTGGAGGGACCGCTGGCGGCGGTCATGGCCTGGCTGGAGCGCACCCACCGGCTGGTGCCGCCGGGCTCCGAGGGCGACTCCCTGGACCTGGACGCCGGACTGGCCGCCCTGCTGGCGTGAGCGGGCGGGTCCTCAGCGGGCCGCGGGGGCCTGCCGACGGCCGCCCGGGCGCTGCGCGGGCACCGTCCCGGCCGTGCCGCCCGCGGCGCGGCGGTTGCGGATCCGCAGCGCCGCGACCCCCAGCACCGCGATGCCCAGCAGCGAGTAGACCGCCGCGGGGGCCAGCTGCCAGTCGGGCAGGTGCTGGTCGCGGGGGCCCTTGTGCGGCACCAGCCACATGCCGTAGCAGCAGAAGCCGAAGGCGGTCGCAGCGGCGATGGTCCGCCAGCGCCGCCTGCGCACCGCCTGCGGACGCGACCGCTCCTGGGCGGCCTCGGCGGCGAGCAGCAGCAGCAGCGGGACGCACCACACCCAGTGGTGGGTCCAGCTGATGGGCGAGACCAGCAGCCCCGTGATCGCGGTGCAGACGACGCCCCAGGCCTCCGCCCTGGGCAGCCAGGACGCGCTGCGGCCCGCGCGCACGGCGACGGCCAGGCCGAGCACCGCGGCCGCCACGCCGACCAGCAGCCCGGCGACGCCGGGGTCGGTGGTGTGCAGCAGCCGGGCGACGGCTCCGCGCAGCGACTGGTTGTCGACGATCTCGGTGCGGCCGACGCGGCTGGAGTCGAAGACGTAGGTGGTCCAGAAGCCGTGGGAGGCGCCGGGCATCGCGATCCAGCCGAGGGCCGTGCAGGCCAGGAAGGCCCCGAAGGCGGTGAACGCGGCCCGAACCCGGCCGGTGAGCAGCAGATAGACCGCGAAGAGGCCCGGGGTGAGCTTGATCGCGGCGGCGATGCCGATGCCGACGCCCTTGCCGCGGTGGGCGTCGGAACGGGTGAGGTCCCAGAGCACCAGGCAGGCCAGCGCCAGGTTGACCTGCCCGTAGCGCAGCGTGGTCCAGACCGGCTCCAGCCAGACGCCGAGGCCGGTGGCCAGCACGACCGCGGTGGGCCGCAGCTCCCGGCGCGGCCAGCCGACCAGGCGGCAGGAGAGCCAGGCCATGACGCCCAGCAGGATGACGTTGCCGCCGGTGATCAGCATCCGCAGCAGGCCCACGCCGACCCAGGAGGTGGGGACGAAGAGCATCGCGGCGAACGGCGGATAGGTGGCGGGCAGCGCCCACTCGGAGACCCGGATGGCATAGAGGTCGGTGCCGTGCACCACGGCCCGGCCCTCGGCCTGGTAGACCAGCATGTCGATCATCGAGGTGCCGACGAAGTGGCGGACCACGGCGTACGCCACCAGCGACACCAGTGCCGCGACCATGGCCTTCCGGGACGGACGGGGTGCCTCACGCAGTCGCCGGAGCAGCGCCGGGCCACCGCCGGACGTCCTCGCTCCGGCCGCATCCGTCGGCCGTTCCCGCTCCACCACTGTCACTGCTGCACTCCGTCCCGAAGTCGAACGCCCGCGACCCTACCCGATGCCGATGGACGGCACCTGCCCCGTGAGAGGCCTCGGGACACGGCACGGCGGGGGCGGGCGGCCCGGGTG
>NZ_LIQR01000746.1 GCF_001418575.1 Peterkaempfera griseoplana | reverse complement strand
GAGGACGGCGGGGGTGCGGCGGGCGCGGCCAGCGCCTCGGCCATCGTGGCGACGGCCTCCCGCAGCCGGGGCAGTGCGGCGTCGCGCAGCGACTCGGCGCTGTGCCGGCTGGTGTGGCTGACCACGCTGACGGCGCAGACCGGGCGGCCTCCGGCGTCGGGGACGGGGACGGCGATCGCGATCAGCCCGGGTTCGATCAGCTGGTCGTCGAGTGACCAGCCGTGCCTGCGGGCGGAGGAGATGCGCTCGGGGAAGGCGGCGGCGCCCGCTGCGTCCGCGGCGGGCAGCGCGGGGAAGCCACTGTCCTTGGAGTCCGCGGCCCGCCGGGCCCGCCAGCGCCGCCAGGTGTCCTCGTCCCAGTCGGCGGCGAACAGCGCCCCGGGTGCGCAGCGCTCGGCGGGCAGCAGGTCGCCGAGGCGGAAGGTCAACGACATCGCGCGCCGCCGGGTGGCCTGGTGGACGAAGCGGACACCGTCGCGGTCCGGTACGGCGATGGAGACCGACTCGTCGAGGGCGTCGGCCAGGGCGTCGGCGGTCGCGCTCAGCCGGTCGGGCAGGCGGCTGGCGGACAGATAGGCGTTCCCCAGTTCCATCACCCGGGGGGTGAGGACGGCGTCGTGTCCTTCCAGCCGCAGGTATCCGGTGCGGGCGAGGGTGCTGACGACCCGGTCGACGGTTGACCGGGCAAGGCCGGTGGCGCGTACGAGGTCGCTCGCCGAGCGCCGTCCGTCGGCCGCCGCGGCGAGCTCGCGCAGCACGGCGAGCCCCCGGATCAGGGGGCCCACGGCCTCCGGCGGCGGAGCCACCGCAGCGTCGTCGAGGGGTGTCATGGGTGCTCCAACCTCGCGGAATCCTCCCGGAACCGTACCGCCCGGGGCCGTTGACAGCGCCGATGGCCCGGACGGAGAATCTTTGTGAACCGAAGTTCACTCTGCGAACAGAATGGCAGTCGGATGGACAAGGTGGTCACCTCGGCTGCACACGCCGTGGCGGACATCCCAGACGGAGCGTCGCTGGCGGTCGGCGGCTTCGGCCTCAGCGGCGTGCCGACCGCGCTGATCGACGCGGTGCACGGCGCCGGCGTCGGCGGGCTGAGCGTGGTGTCCAACAACTGCGGCGCGATGGACTCCGGCCTCGCCGTCCTGCTCGCCGCAGGCCGGATCGCCCGAGTCACCGGCAGCTACATCGGCGCCAACAAGGAGTTCGCCCGTCAGTACCTGAACGGGGAACTGGAGCTGGAGCTCATCCCGCAGGGCACGCTCGCCGAGCGGCTGCGCGCCGGGGGCTGCGGCATTCCCGCCTTCTACACCCCGGCCGGCGTCGGCACCCAGGTCGCCGACGGCGGTCTGCCCTGGCGCTACGACGGCCGGGGCGGCGTGGCGCTGGCCTCCCCGGCCAAGGAGATCAGGGAGTTCGACGGCGTGGAGTACGTCCTGGAGCGGGCCATCACCACGGATTTCGCCCTGGTGCGGGCGGCGAAGGGGGACCGGCACGGCAATCTGGTCTTCAACAAGTCGTCCCGCAACTTCAACCCGCTGGCGGCCATGGCCGGGCGGATCACCGTCGCCGAGGTCGAGGAACTGGTCGAACCCGGCGCCATCGATCCCGACCAGGTCCATCTGCCGGGCATCTTCGTCCAGCGTGTGGTGGCGCTCAGCCCCGAGCAGGCCGCGGACAAGAAGATCGAGAAGCGCACGGTCCGGGAGGTGCCGGCCTGATGGCCTGGACCCGGGACGAGATGGCCGCCCGCGCGGCCGCCGAACTGCGCGACGGCGAGTACGTCAACCTGGGCATCGGACTGCCCACCCTGATCCCCAACCACCTCCCCGAGGGCGTCCAGGTCGTCCTGGAGTCGGAGAACGGCATCCTGGGCACCGGACCGTTCCCGCTGGAGGACGAGGCCGACCCGGATCTGATCAACGCCGGGAAGGAGACCGTCACCGTCCTGCCCGGCGCCTCCTTCTTCGACTCGGCGCTCTCCTTCGGGATGATCCGCGGCGGCCACATCGACACCGCCGTCCTGGGCGCCATGGAGGTCTCCGCCTCCGGCGACCTGGCCAACTGGGCCGTCCCCGGCAGGATGGTCACCGGTATCGGCGGCGCCATGGACCTGGTGCACGGCGCCCGGCGGGTCATCGTCACCATGACCCACACCGCCAAGGACGGCAGCCCGAAGATCGTCGAGGAGTGCACCCTGCCGCTCACCGGCCGGGCCTGCGTCAACCGCGTCATCACCGACCTCGGGGTGCTGGATGTCACCGACGACGGCCTGGTCCTGGTGGAGACCGCCCCCGGCGTCACCGCCGAGGAGGTCCGGCGGCGGACCGCGGCACCGGTCCGGATCGCCCCGAACGCCGAAGGGGGCACCAGATGACCCGGCGGCCGCGCGACGTCCACAGCGTCGACGCCGCCCGCACCCCCGCGGAAGGTACCGCGGCGCCCCGGCCCACCCGCTCGCAGCCGCCGGCTCCGGAACCGGTCCTGCCGCCCCGTCCACCGGCGTGGGACAGGGCCTCGCCCTGGTCCTGGAAAGGTAGGAGCACTCCATGACCACTCCTCCGACCCAGGGGCAGATCTCCACGGAGATCGCCGAGGAGCGCGAGGCCTACGCCAAGGCCGTCGCCGGCGGCGCACCCCGGCGCAGCCACCCCGACCGCGGCTACGCGCCGTACCGCAGCAGCGTCCTGCGCCACCCCAGGCAGCCGCTGGTCGCGGTGCACGCCCCCGACGCCGTCGAGCTGTCCGGCCCGGTCTTCGGCGTCACCGACGTCACCGCCCTCGACCACGACCTCACCCGCCAGCACCGGGCAGAGCCGCTCGGCGAGCGGATCCGGGTGACCGGCCGGGTCCTGGACCGCGCCGGCCGGCCGGTGCGCGGCCAGCTCATCGAGATCTGGCAGGCCAACGCCTCCGGACGCTACGCCCACCAGCGCGACGACCACCCCGCCCCGCTCGACCCCAACTTCACCGGTGTCGGCCGATGCCTGACTGACCATCAGGGCGGATACGAGTTCGTCACCGTCAAGCCCGGTGCCTACCCCTGGCGCAACCACACCAACGCCTGGCGCCCGGCCCACATCCACTTCTCGCTCTTCGGCAGCGCCTTCACCCAGCGCCTGGTCACCCAGATGTACTTCCCCGGGGATCCGCTGTTCGCCCACGACCCCATCCTGCAGTCCGTCACCGACGACACCGCACGCCGCCGGCTGGTCGCCACCTACGACCACGACCTGTCCACCCCCGAGTGGTCACTCGGCTACCGCTGGGACATCGTCCTCGACGGCCCGTCCGCCACCTGGACCGAGGAGGGCCGCTGATGTCCCACCCGTCGACAGCCACCGCCGCGGACGGCGCGGCCGCGCCCCGCACCGCCGCGCCCGCCCCCCCCCCCTCCCAGAC
>NZ_LIQR01000745.1 GCF_001418575.1 Peterkaempfera griseoplana | reverse complement strand
GTCCTTGGTCAGGCAGGGGGCTATGACGGCGCGCAGTGACTCGGGAAGCGGCGTCAGATCGGGCTCGCCGTGCACCACCTGGTACAGCAGCGCGGCGGCGGAGGAGTCGCCGAAGGGTCCGGCGCCGGTCGCGGCGAAGACCAGCACCGCGCCGAGCGCGAAGACGTCGCCGGCCGGCCCCATGGGCTGTCCGGTGGCCTGCTCGGGGCACATGTAGCCGGGGGAGCCGACGACGATGNNGGCCGCCAGCAGGACGTTGGACGGCTTGAGGTCGCGGTGGACCAGCCCGGCGGCGTGCACCGCGGCCAGCGCCTCGGCCAGCCCGGCGCCGAGCGCCCGTACGGTCTCCTCGGGCAGCGGGCCGTGCTCCTCGACCGCGTCGGCGAGGGAGGGACCGAGGACGTAGGCGGTGGCCAGCCAGGGGGTGGCGGCGTCGGGGTCGGCGTCCACCACGGGGGCGGTGTAGGCGCCGTCGACGGCGCGGGCGGCCTCCACCTCGCGCCGGAACCGGGTGCGGAAGTCGCTGTCCTCGGCCAGTTCCGCGCGTACGGCCTTGACGGCGACGGTGCGGCCGCCGGCGTTGCGGGCCAGGTAGACGCGGCCCATCCCGCCGGCGCCGAGTCTGGCCACCAGCCGGTAGGGGCCGAAGCTCTCCGGGTCGGCCGCCTCGAGTGGGTTCATCTCTGCCTCCGCCTGCCGTCGGTGTGCGCAGGGGGGCCCTGCGGACGGGGGTTGTGTCGGTCGAGCGTAGTGGTGGTGCGTCTGTTGACGCTCAGACGGGTGGGAGTGCGTAGACGCGGTCCCCGTGGACTGCGTAGAGCCGGGAGCCGTCGGTGCTGAGTTTCCAGTCGCGGCCCAGGTCCTGCCCGTCGCGGAAGTTCCACAGGATCGAGCCGTCGCGGGTGTCGAGCGCGTACACGCCGTTGGCGTCGCTGAACGCGGGGACGAACAGCACATGCCCGATGACCACGTTGGCCAGCAGGTCGCCCGGGTACTGCACCTGGTCGGTGGACCACCGGGTGCTGCGGTCGGCGACCGACAGGGCGTTGACCCGGTAGACGGCGTCGCAGACGTACAGGGTTCCGGCGGCGACCGCGGGCGGCCCCCAGGCGTTGCGGCGCGCCTTGCCGGCGGGGAGCTTCCAGCGCGGTGCGCCGGTGCGCAGGTCCAGCGCCTGCAGCGCGGATCCGCCGAGGTAGACGGTTCCGTCCGCGACGGCGGGCGGGATCTGGGTCCGGCCGGCGGTGGCGCTCCACAGCTGGACGCCGGTGCGGGTGCTGCGGACGACGACGTTCTGCCGGGAGTCGGTGTAGACCAGGTGGTCGCCGGAGAGCACCGGGAGCACCCAGTCGTCCACCGTCGCCTTGCGGTGCTGCATCCACAGCTGCCGCGGGGTCTGCCCGGTGGCGGAGACCGCGAAGATCGCCCGGGTGTCGAGGTTGCCGAGGTCGAGGACGGGTTGTCCCGCGGCGTCGAGGGGGTACTGGTTGCCCGTCAGGTAGACGGCCCGGTCGTCGGCGCAGAGCGCGGTGGTGAGGCCGACCTGAGGGGGTGGCTGGTAGGTCCAGCGATGGGCCCCGGTGGTGGCGTCGATGCCGACCAGGTCGCTGTCGCCGCTGGTCAGGTACATCACCAGCCCGGCTCCGGCGGCGATCGGCACGGGCAGGTCCGGTCCGGGGCCGGGCTGGGACCACCTGGTGCCGCCGGTGGCGGCGTCGAGAGCGGTGGCGCGCTCCCCGGCGACGATCACCGAGCCCCGGTACGGGGTCACCGCCACCTCGGCGAGGCTGTGGCCCTGGAAGGTCCAGAGCGGCTGAGGCGGGACCCCGG
>NZ_LIQR01000744.1 GCF_001418575.1 Peterkaempfera griseoplana | reverse complement strand
AGATGTTCCGCATCCAGGCGCAGCGCTTCGCCGCGGGCTACGACGATCTCGACGCGCAGGACGAGCCGGAAGGGGCGGTGGCACGGTGAGCGACCCGAAGGACCCGAAGGACCGGCTGGTACTGAAGGACTACCTGCGGGTGTGGGCCGAGCTGCTGCGCCTGTGCTGGCGGAACGATCCCGGGCACACCGCCGCCGCGCTCGGGGTCCGGATCGCGGGGGTGGGCATCTTCGCCGGGATCAGCCTCGCCCTGCGTGCGACCGTGAACGCCTCCCAGAGCCACCTCGTCACCGCCGCCGCCGTCGGCGCGGTCGGGGCGGCCGTGGCCTACTGCGCGGACTGGGCGGTCTTCGGCAGTGCCCACAACCTGCGCGTCGTCGCCGCCGAGAAGGGGGGCATGACCGAACTCGACAGCACCATCGTGCGCAGCATCACCGGCATCGAAACCCTCGACCACCTGGAGCAGCCGGAGTTCCTGGACCGGGTGACCCTGCTGCGCGGCGCGTCGTGGGAGGTGATGGACTCCGCCTGGGCATCGATCGAGTCGGTGCTGCACGTGCTGCGGCTCGGTGTCGTTCTGGCGCTGCTGGGGTCGATCAGCCCCTGGCTGCTCCTGCTGCTGGCGTTCGCCGCCGCCCCGCTCTGGTTCGACTCGCGGGGCCAGCGGCTGACGCGCGCGGCGCACACTGCGACAGCCGCCCAGGTGCGGTTGCAGCGCGGCCTGCTGGAGCTGTGCACCACGGCCGGTCCCGGCAAGGAGGTCCGGGTGACCGGTGCCGCCCCCATGCTGCTGGAGCTGCAGGCGGAGGCGTGGGAGTCGGCGACGCGGACCCGGTTCCGCGCCGAGCTGCGGGCCGCGCTCTGGAAGGCGGCCGGGTGGCTGCTGTACAGCCTGGGCTACGCCGCCGCCCTGGTTTTCGTCGTCTCCCGCGTCGGCAGCGGCCACGCGGCGGTGGGCGACGTGGTGCTCGGCATCACCGTGGCCGGCAATCTGCGTGCGGCGGTGTTCCAGGCGGTCCAGCGGTCCAGCGAGGCGGCCG
>NZ_LIQR01000743.1 GCF_001418575.1 Peterkaempfera griseoplana | reverse complement strand
GCGGAGAGAGGGGCTCTCCGGACGCTGCACGGAGGATCGCGTTCTTGTCGCAGTCTCGTCAAGAAGCTGAACCAGAAGTGGCGGAAGTTTTTTCATAGGTTGAATCAAGTGAGTAAGCCAGGCGCCGTACGGACACCGGACCTCCACCTGGTCCAGCACCCGCGTTCACCTGCGCGGCCGCACCACCGAGCGCGGCGGACCGGGGTCGCCGCCGGCCGACAGTAGCCTCGGGGCATGACGTCGCCCGCCCCGCGCTACCTCCTCGCCCTCAAGCCCCGGATCGCCGACGCCGAAGGCCACCCGGACCACGGCGCCACCCTGCGAACCGCGACGGTCCGGGCGACCGGCGAGCTGGGAGTGAGCGGCTTCCCCCGCTACGAGGGAGAGGGCGTCCTGGCGGAGATCGACCCCGGCACCCGCACCGTGGAGGCGGCGACCCTGGACGGAGCGGAACTCCCCTACAACTGGGTGCTGCTGGTGGTCCGGGAACTCGACGAGGGACGGGAACCCGCCGTGGAGTAGCGCCGAGGAGGCGCCGAGCCACCAGGTGCGCCCACCGGCTGTACGAGTTCCAGGTCCCGCAGGCCTGATCGGTCCGGTCCGCCGGGGACATCTGCCGCGGAGGGCGGCCGGGACGCTACCGTGGAACCCGCGAACGCAGTCACCCCGCGTGAGACGGAGCGAATGATGAGCGCCCAGCCGCACGAGCCGGAACCGGTGGCCCACCCGCGGCCCGAGCCCACCATCCGCAGCGTCCGCGCCGCACTCCCGGCGGAGCAGCGCCCGGCCTTCAACGAGGAGATCGAGCGCACCCCCCTGCACGAGATCACCAGGGTGCTCGCCGACTGGGACCTGCGCGCCAGGGCGCTGGCCGCGCCCGAGTTCCTGCAGACCGCTCAGCGCATCCATGAGGAGCGAGCCGGGCTGCGGCCCCGGCCGCGGATGATGTCGGACGAGCAACTCCTTTCCCTGGCGGCGGAGTTGCGCCCTAACCTTGGGTAGTGCCCTACGAGATCGATCTTCCCCAGGACTTCCAGGACCGCATCGCCGCGATGCCCCACCCGGTGCGGGAAGACCTCCTCGGTGCACTGCGGGAGGCCTCCCGCGACCCGTTTCTGCTGCCCTCGCTGCTCCCCAGCGATCCGCGCAGCCGCATCCTGTCCTTCGCCGAGGGCAACGGCCTCGCCCTGGTGGAGGTCGACGAGGACGGCAAGCGCATCGCCCTGCGGCTGATCCGGCCCTGACCCCCCCGGCCGGGCCCGGGAACGACAGGCGTGCCGTACGGCGGGGGCCGTCCTCGGCGGAAACGCCGATCGCCTCCCGTACGCCTGCGTCCCGGGCCCGGTCCGGTGGATCTGCGGCTGCCTCAGCGGTGGCCGTCGGAGCGCTTGCGGTGGAGGGTGAACTGCTCGAAGACGGACAGCTCCCCGTGCGGCTTGTTGACGTTGTAGTAGGTGACCTGCAGTCGCGTGGTGTCGCCGGGGTGCCGGCCCGGGTCGACGGTGAAGGCCGCGAAGCCGTACGGGTGGTCCACGTCGCGGACGCCGGTCCAGACCGCCTGCTCCCTGACATAGGCGGAGGTGCGCTTGCCGTTGGCGCCGGCGGTGGCCGACACCGCGGTGATCACCTTGGCGGTGCCGTCCTTGAAGAAGGACTGGTTGGTGGTGCCGGAGACCCCGCCGCCGCCGAGCACCATGTGCACGGTGCCCAGTGAGGTGTCGATGTCGTCCGTGGCCTGGGAGACCGGGTTGGGCGTGAGGGTCTCGCTGCCGCCCACCACACCGCGCACGGCGAGGGAGCGCTCGTAGTTGTGCTCGTGACCGCAGAGCACCAGGTCCACGCCGTACCGGTCGAAGAGCGGGCCGTACTTCTGGCGCAGTCCCAGGTCCGCGCCGTTGGCGTCCGAGGAGCTGATCATCACCTGGTGCATGGCGACGACCACCCAGTCGATCTCCCGGGAGGAGCGGGCGGCCTTCAGCTCCCGCTCCAGGAAGGCCAGCTGGCGTCCGCCGGAGTAGCCGCTGATGTAGACGTCGCCGCCGTCCTGCAGGCAGTTGTCGTCGTTCTGCAGCACGATCACCCGCACCGAACCGGCGGTGAAGGCGTACCACAGCCCGGCCAGCTCGGCGTCGGTCTCGGTCGACGGCAGGTCGAAGTAGGTCTGGTAGGCGCCGAGCCCCAGCGGGCCGTTGGCCTTCTCGATCTCGTGGTTGCCGGCGGCGGGCATCCAGGGTCGGAAGCGGGCCGAGCGGCTGTTGTTGGTGAAGAAGTTGTTCCAGGTACGGACCCGGTCGACATCCAGGTTGGCGTAGCAGAGGTCGCCGTTGAGCAGGTGGAACAGCGGCGCCACCTGCTCCACACCGGACACGATGTCCTTGGCCGCGGGCGTGGAGTTGGCGTCGAGCCCCACCGTGCCGTCGGCGGCCCAGGTCACCTCGGGGGCGGACTGGTCGCCGAAGCTGGTGAAGGTGAGCGGCTGCCGGCCGCGCGGCGCGGTACGGAAGGTGCCGCTGTCCGGGGCGGAGCCGTCGTGCGACACCAGGTAGACGTAGTCGGTGCCCGGCGTGAGCCGGTCCAGCGCCGCGTGGTGCACATACACGGTGCGGCCCGACTTGCCGTCGGTGTAGGTCCGGGTCACCGCCTCGGTCCCGGAGCCGAAGCCGTGCTCCAGCGTGCCGTAGAGCACCCGGGGGCGTCGTACCGGACCGTCCGTCAGCCAGGAGACCACCATCTGGCTGCCCGGGTCGCGGCCGAACGTCAGATGCAGGCCCTGGACCGGAGGCGCCCCGGCGGTGGTCGGGCCGGGGCGCCTCCGGTCCAGGGCCTGCATCT
>NZ_LIQR01000742.1 GCF_001418575.1 Peterkaempfera griseoplana | reverse complement strand
CCGCGAGACCCGCCGGGTCGACCAGGGTGTACTCGGCGAGGTCGACCCGGCGGGTCTCGCGGCGGAAGCGGCTGGTGGTGCCGGGCCAGACGGTGGTGTTGCGGCCGTCGGAGTCCAGGTACCAGCTGGTGCAGCCGCCGGTGGCCCAGACGGTCGAGCGCATCCGGCGCTGGACGTCGTCGTTCCACCGTCGCTGTGCCTCGGGCCTGGGGTCGAGTGCGGCGACGCCGAGGGCGTCGATCCGGGTGAGCGCGTCCACGATGTAGTTCAGCTGGGACTCGATCATCAGGATCATCGAGCTGTTGCCCAGGCCGGTGTTGGGCCCGATCACCATGAAGAAGTTGGGGAAGCCGTGGACGGTGGTGCCGCGCAGCGCCTCCATGGTGCCGTCCCACTCCTCGGCGAGGGTGCGGCCGGCGGCGCCGGTGATCCGTTCGGCGACCGGCATGTCGGTGACATGGAAGCCGGTGCCGAAGACGATGGCGTCCACCTCGGCCTCGGTCCCGTCGGCGGCGACCACCGTGGAGCCGCGCACCTCGGCGAGGCCGGAGGCCACCACGTCGGTGGTGGGGGCGGCCAGGGCCGGGTAGTAGGAGTTGCTCAGCAGGATGCGCTTGCAGCCGATGCGGTAGTCCGGGGTGAGCCGGGAGCGGAGGCCGGGGTCGCTGACGGCCCGGTTGAGGTGGCGCCTGGCCATCGCCTGGACGGCTCCGAGGAGCCGGGGGCGGTTGACGAAGGCGTCCACCTGGAGCTCGCGTACGGCGAACAGCAGGGCGCGGCGCAGGGCGCCGGACGGGGGGACCTTGCTGTGCAGCCACTTCTCCACGCCGCTGATCTCCCGGTCGGCGCGGGGGAGCACCCAGGCGGGGGTGCGCTGGAAGACCGTCAGCCGTGCCACCTTCGGCTGGATGGCGGGGATGATCTGGATGGCGGAGGCGCCGGTGCCGACGACCGCGACGCGTTTGCCGGTGAGGTCGTAGTCGTGGTCCCAGCGGGAGGAGTGGAAGACCCGGCCGGGGAAGGTGTCCAGGCCCGGGATGTCGGGGATCTGGGGGTCGGAGAGCGGGCCGGTGGCGGAGACGACGGCGTCGGCGGTCCAGTCCCCGGCGGTGGTGGAGAGCTGCCAGCGGGCGGTCTCCGCGTCCCAGCGGGCGGAGACGACCTCGGCGTCGAAGCGCAGATGGGGGCGGAGGCCGAAGGTGTCGGTGACCTGCTCCAGATAGGCGCGGATGTGCGGCTGGCCGGAGAAGCTGCGCGGCCACTCGGGGTTGGGGGCGAAGGAGAAGGAGTAGAGGTGGGACGGTACGTCGCAGGCGCATCCGGGGTAGCTGTTGTCCCGCCAGGTGCCGCCGACGGCGGAGGCGCGCTCCAGGATCACGAAGTCGGTGATGCCCGCGCGGCGCAGCCGCACTCCGGCGCCGAGGCCGCCGAAGCCGGATCCGATGACGGCGACCCGGACGTGGGGAGTCCCGCCGGGCGCGGCGCCGGGCGCCGTACCGGGTGCTTCTGCGGATGCCATGGGCGTCCTCCTGGGCTGGGCCGGATGGGGCCGGACAACTCTGCCAGTGTTCACTGGCATGGTCTGGAGAGTAGACCCGCAGCCTTGTTGACGGAAGGTCCAATACATCCTGTGACGCAGGACACATCGGGGCCCGTCGCCGCCACCGGGCCGGCCGGCCGCCCACCACCCCGCGCCTATGCTGGCCCCGTGGTGGACAACGAGCACCGGCCGGCCGGGGGGCACTCCGCCGGGCCCGCAGCACCCGGCGCCGCGGGCCGGGACCCCGGACGGGGCGAGTACCGCGTGGAGGAACTCGCCGAGGCGGCCGGCATCACCGTGCGCACCCTGCGCTTCTACCGCGAACGCAAGCTGCTCCCGCCGCCGCGCCGGGAGGGCCGCATCGCCTGGTACTCCCAGGAGCACCTGGACCGGCTCCGGGTGATCGCCGAACTCCTGGAGCGCGGCCACACCCTGGGCGGCATCACCGAACTGCTGGCCGCCGGGGAGGAGGGCCGCGACGTCGCCGAGCTGATCGGCCTGGAGAACGCCATCATCGCCCCCTGGACGGACGAGGTCCCGGTCCGGCTCACCTGGGACGAGATCGAGCGGGCGCTGCCCGGCCAGCTGGCCGAGGACAACACCCGCGCGGCCACCGAACTCGGCTATGTGACGGTGGATCAGGAGGGCGTCACCCATGTCAGCCGCCGGCTGATGGACGCCACCGTCGCCCTGGTCCGGGAGGGCATCCCGCTCTCCGTCGTGCTGGACGTCGCCCGCCGCACCCAGGAGTGCGCGGACGCCGTGGCCGACATCTTCGTCCGGCTGATCAGCGAGCAACTGCTCGGCGGGCTGGAGGGCCGGGTCAGCGCCGAGGAGGCGCACCGGCTCACCGAGACCGTCCTCAGGGTGCGCCCGCTGGGCCGCACCGTCGCCGACGCCCAGTTCACCCTGGCCATGGACCGCCGGGTCCGGGAGGAGTACGAGAAGGTGCTGCGGCACCGCATCACGCCCGAACCCGATCCGCCGCTCGTCTGACCGGCTCCCGCCGGCAGAGGCCGCCCGCCCCTG
>NZ_LIQR01000741.1 GCF_001418575.1 Peterkaempfera griseoplana | reverse complement strand
GCCACCGAGGGGTACCCCTCGCGCACCGACGTCTCCTACGCCTCCGAGCCCGCGGCCCACTATGTGCTGGTCTCGACCGCGGAGTGCGGCAACGACGAGGGTCCTTTCCAGTTCCGTTCGTTCCGCATCGTGGACGGCGAGATCACCGAGGAAGACGTCCACGTGGTCGACGCCTACCAGGACTGACCTGGGAAACCGCGGGACGGCGGGCCGGGCACGGCCGAAATCCCGCGATACGAGACGCGACCATCCGCACCCTGGGACGGGCATCCCGGAGGGCACCCGGGAATCGATACGATGAGCGCATGCGTTCCGTCGATGTGAGCACCAAGGCCCCGGGCGTCCGCCTCGTGGCGCGGCTGCACATCGACCTGTGCCGCCTCGCCGACGGGGTCTGTCGCCGCACCCGTCCCTGACCGGCCGCACCCCCGGGGCCACGCCCCGCCACCAGTCCGTCCCTGCCCGCGCCCGACGGCGCCCATCCACTCCTCAGGAGCGCAGCCATGGCCATCGAGGTCCGCATCCCGACGATCCTCCGCACCTACACCGACGGCCAGAAGGCCGTCGAGGGCAGCGGACAGACCCTGGACGCCCTCTTCGCCGACCTTGACGCCCGCCACCCCGGCCTCCGCGACCGCCTCGTCGACGGCGGCGAGCTGCGCCGCTTCGTCAACGTCTACCTCAACGACGAGGACGTCCGCTTCCTGGACGGCATCTCCACCGGCGTCGCGGACGGCGACAGCGTCACCATCCTTCCGGCCGTGGCCGGCGGCGCGCGCTGATGCGCTACGACACCCCCATCGAGGCCGTCGGCAACACCCCGCTGGTCGGGCTGCCGAGGATCTCCGCCGCCGTCCCCGGGAACGACTCCGGGGGCGTGCGGCTCTGGGCCAAGCTGGAGGACCGCAACCCCACCGGCTCCATCAAGGACCGGCCCGCCCTCCACATGATCGAGCGTGCCGAGGCCGACGGCCGGCTCACGCCCGGCTGCACCATCCTCGAACCCACCAGCGGCAACACCGGCATCTCCCTCGCCATGGCGGCCAAGCTCAAGGGTTACCGCATGGTCTGCGTCATGCCCGAGAACACCAGCGCGGAGCGGCGCGAACTGCTCACCATGTGGGGCGCGGAGATCATCTCCTCCCCGGCCGCGGGCGGTTCCAACACCGCGGTCCGGGTCGCCAAGGAGATCGCGGCCGAACACCCCGACTGGGTCATGCTCTACCAGTACGGCAACCCCGACAACGCGGGCGCGCACTACGCCACCACCGGACCCGAGATCCTCGCCGACCTGCCGACCGTCACCCACTTCGTCGCCGGACTCGGCACCACCGGCACCCTGATGGGCGTCGGCCGCTACCTGCGGGAGAAGGTCCCCGGCGTGCAGATCGTCGCCGCCGAGCCCCGCTACGACGACCTGGTCTACGGACTGCGCAACCTCGACGAGGGCTTCGTCCCCGAGCTCTACGACGCCTCGGTGCTCACTACCCGCTTCAGCGTCGGCTCCCAGGACGCGGTGGTCCGCACCCGTGAGCTGCTGCAGTCGGAGGGCATCTTCGCGGGCGTCTCCACCGGCGCCATCCTGCACGCCGCGATCGGTGTCGGCCGCAAGGCCGCCCGGGCCGGCGAGCGGGCCGACATCGTCTTCGTGGTCGCCGACGGCGGCTGGAAGTATCTCTCCACCGGCATCTACACCGCCCCGACCACCGAGGCCGCGGTGGAGGCCCTCCAGGGCCAGCTCTGGGCCTGACCGCCCGCACCACCACCGGGGGTCCGCCGGCCGC
>NZ_LIQR01000740.1 GCF_001418575.1 Peterkaempfera griseoplana | reverse complement strand
CCCCTGCGCCGGACCGCCGCCACCGCCCCGGCCGTCCTCCGCCCCCTCACCGTTCCGGCGGGGCGTCAGCGCCACGGCGAGCGCGGGCAGCATGTCGGTGAGCATGTTGACCACCAGCAGCTGACGGGTCGTCAGCGGGGCCTGTCCGCTCACGGCGGTGCCCACCAGCGTGAACGCGATCTCGCCCGCGTTGCCCCCCACCAGGATCGCCACGGCGTCCCGCACACTCGCCCACAGCGACCGTCCCTCCGCCAGCGCGTCCAGGATCAGCATGGGATCGGAGGAGGTCAGCACCAGGTCAGCGGCACTGCGGGCGGACCCGCTCCCCCGCCCCGCCACCGCGATCCCCACGTCCGCCCGCCGGATCGCCGCGGCGTCGTTGGTGCCGTCCCCCGTCATCGCCACCACCCGGCCGGAGCGCTGCAGCTCCCTGACGATCCGTACCTTCTGGGTCGGCGACACCCGCGCGAAGACCGCCGCCCGGGACACCGCCTCCGTCCGCTGCGACTGCGGCATCGCCTCCAGCTCGGCCCCGGTGAGCACCCGGTCCGCGTCCGGGATCCCGATGTCCGCCGCCACGGCCGCGGCGGTCACCGGGTGGTCGCCGGTGACCATCACCGGCCGCACCCCGGCCCGCACCAGGCCCGCCACCGACGCCGAGGCGGCCGGACGCGGGGTGTCCGCGATCCCCACGTAGCCCAGCAGGCAGGCGCCCCGCACCCGGTCCGCCAGGTCGTCCCCGGAGCCTCCCGTCCACTCCGCCCCCACGATCCGGGCCACCGCCAGCACCCGGAGCCCCCGGGCCGCGAGCGCCTTCACCCGCTCCCTGGCGCGCCGCCGCCCGGAGTCGGTGAGCGGCGCCGGCCTGCCGTCGCGGTCCAGCACCTCGGTGCAGCGCTCCAGTACGGTCTCCGGAGCGCCCTTCACCGCGATGACCACCCCCTCCCCCGCGTCGCCGACGGCGGCGGAGAAGCCGCGGCCGGTCTCGAAGGGCAGCTCCGCCAGCAGCTTCCAGTCGGGCGCCTCGTCATGGTCCAGGGCCGCCTCGGCGACCGCCCGGTCCGTCGCATGGGGAAGCCGCCGGGTCCCGTCCCGGAACGGCGGGCAGGCCCGCGCCGCGGTGCGCAGGATCCGGCGGCCGGTACCGCCGGCCAGCGGTACCGGTCCGTGCAGCGCGGCGGTCCGCACCAGCGACAGCCGGCCCTCCGTCAGGGTCCCCGTCTTGTCGAAGCAGACGGTGTCCACCCGCCCCAGCGCCTCCAGTGCCCTGGTGGAACGCACCAGCACGCCGAGCCCCGACAGCCGCCGCGCGGCGGCCAGTTGCGCCACCGTGGCCACCAGCGGCAGCCCCTCCGGCACCGCGGCCACCGCCACCGCCACACCGGAGGCCAGCGCCCTGCGCAGCGGCAGCCCCCGCAGCAGGCCGAGCCCGGTGACGGCGAGACCGCCGACGCCGGTGGCCGGGAGGGCGATCCGGGTGAGTTCCGCCAGCCGGGCCTGGAGGCCGGCGGTGGACCGCACCCGTCCCGCCGCCTTGGCCGCCCTGCCCGCCTCCGTGGCGCCGCCGGTGGCCACCACCACGCCGACCCCCGAGCCGGCGAGCACCACGGTGCCCTCGTAGAGCATGCAGCTGCGCTCCGCCTGCGCGGCGTTGGGCACCGCCTCGGGTGTCTTGCCGACCGGAAGCGGCTCCCCGGTGAGGCTGGCCTCGTCGACCTCCAGCGACTCGGCCGACAGCAGCCGTACGTCCGCCGGGACGACGTCCTCCGGGTGCACCACGACCAGATCCCCGAGCTGCAGCTCCTCCGCCAGGACCCACCGGGCCGCCACCCGCGCCGGGTCGGCGAACCGCACGGGTCTGCCCGGCGGGCGCGGCTCCACCAGCCGGGCGTGGGTGCGCTGCCGCAGCAGCAGGGCGTGCAGGGCGCGCTCGGCCCGCATCCGCTGCGCCCCGCTCACCACGGCGTTGCCGACCATCACCCCGCCCACCAGCATGGCGTCGACCCCCGAGCCCACCACGGCGGAGGCGGCGGCACCGAGGGTGAGCACGGGGGTGAGCGGATCGTGGAGTTCGTCCCTGGTCGCCCGGAGGAGATCGGCGGCACCGCGCACCGGTCCGGCGAGGCGCCCGCCCACCGCCACGGCCCCGGGCAC
>NZ_LIQR01000074.1 GCF_001418575.1 Peterkaempfera griseoplana | reverse complement strand
CTCCCGCACCCGCTCCGACAGGTCGGACGGACTCAGCAGCGAGACCGCGAGCATCCGGTCCACCGCCGCCAGGCTGCGCACCACCCAGGGCAGCACCGGCCAGCCGACGATCAGTACGGCCAGGGCGACCCCGAAGGTGAACACGCCCCAGGGCAGCAGCACCACGAAGTACAGGGCCGCCCGCCAGCTCAACCCGTCGGCCAGCATCGCCGCCAGCCACCCCGCGACACCCGGGCGGCGCGGCACCAGCGGGCTCGGCGCGGGGATGCGCTCGCCCAGCAGCCGCTCCACCCGCAGCCGCTCCACCGCGGCCAGCCCCCGGCAGCCCAGCAGGCCAAGCGCCAGCAGCGGCAGACCCACCACGGTCACGGCCAGGCCCGCGCCCAGCGACAGCAGGACCACGGTGTAGACGAACCCCACCAGGCCCATGGGGAAGCTCAGCAGCAGATGACCCACCGCGGCCCAGGTCTCCGCCCCGTAGAGGGGACGGGGCTCAGTCGCCCGGTCCCCGCCTGGAACCCTGGATCTCTCCGAGAGGCGCTGTCGGCCCTCCATGGTGTGTACCGTCCCTCTCCCGATCGACCCGGCCGCGACCGCGGCCGGATCCCCAGCTGACAAGGTCCAAGCCTGCCGTCCGTGGACGGTCCGCGGCCATGGGGCTGATCGCCCTCCACAGGCGGGGGATAACCCCACCCCGGGCGGCGGTGGGCCGGCCGGCCGGAAAGTGTCGCCGTCTTGCACCGCGGGAGGGGTGCACAGGCGGGGGGTGGGTGGACCTAGACTCCCAGGCGTACGAAAGTCATGGCTGCGTAAAGGGACACCGATCATGGAGGCAACGCAGGCGCCCCACGCGGTGGGGCAGCTCGCACAGCAGGCCGCCGCGGCTGCGGCCGACCCCTCGAAGGGCACCGGCTACTTCCACGCGTACTCGGCGGTGGGCCTGCTGGCCGTCGTCGGCGTGCTCTTCGTCGCGGTCGCGTTCACCGCCAACCGCCTCATGCGGCCGGTGGCGCCCACCGCTGAGAAACTCCTCGCCTACGAGTGCGGCGTGGACCCGGTGGGGGAGGGCTGGGCGCAGACCCAGATCCGCTACTACATCTACGCCTTCCTCTATGTGATCTTCGCGGTGGACGCGATCTACCTGTTCCCCTGGGCCACTGTGTTCGCAGCGCCCGGCTACGGCGCAGGGACGCTGGTGGAGATGTTCGTCTTCGTCGGGTTCCTCGCGGCCGGCCTGCTCTACGCCTGGAAGAAGGGCGTCCTGGAATGGACGTGATCCCTGCTCGCAGCTCCCACGGCACCGGGTCGGACCCGGGCTCCGGCCACGGACACGGCCACGGTTCCGCCGTGGGCGGCCCGGTCCAGCTGGGCATCCCCGACCCGTCGCAGCCCGGCGAGGCCGCCCCGCGGCGTGGCATCGGCCCGCTGGCCAGGCTGGCGCCCGACCCGGTGAAGGTCGTCCTCAACTGGGGCCGCCGCTACAGCCTCTGGTGCTTCAACTTCGGTCTGGCCTGCTGCGCGATCGAGTTCATCGCCGCCTCGATGGCCAAGCACGACTTCATCCGGATGGGCGTCATCCCCTTCGCCCCCGGGCCGCGCCAGGCCGACCTGATGATCGTCTCCGGCACCGTGACCGACAAGATGGCCCCGGCCGTCAAGCGGCTCTACGAGCAGATGCCCGAACCCAAGTACGTGATCTCCTTCGGCGCCTGCTCCAACTCCGGCGGCCCCTACTGGGACTCCTACTCGGTCACCAAGGGCGTCGACCAGATCATCCCGGTGGACGTCTACGTCCCCGGCTGCCCGCCGCGGCCGGAGGCGCTGCTCCAGGGCATCCTCAAGCTGCAGGAGAAGATCGCCCGCGAGTCCCTGGCCGAGCGCTACGCCGACAACGGCGACGAAGGCGGCAACGGCCGTAACGGTGAGGGCCGGAACGGTAAGGGCCGGAACGGTGGGGCGTCCGCGGCACCCGGGGCGGCCGCCCGCATCCCCGACGCCGCGCTGCGCCGCCCGCTGGTCGCCGGCCCCGCCGATGACACCCCCGGAGCAGAGCAGTGACCCTCCACCGCATCCCGCGCTCCCCGGAGGACGTCGCGGCCGCCGTCGGCGAATGGGCCGCAGCGGAGGAGAGCCACCAACTGCTCACGGTGGACGTACCGGCCGACCACTGGACCGAGGCGCTCACCGCGGCCCGGGACGCCCTCGGGCTGGCCTACTTCGACTGGCTGAGCGCCGTCGACGAACTGGCCGAGGGCTTCTCGGTGGTCGCCCACCTCGCCGCCGTCGGCGACGCGGCCCCGGTCCGGCATCTGCTGCTGCGTACCCGGGTTCCGCGGGACGCCGCCTCGCTGCCGACCGCCACCGGCGTCTACGCCGGCGCCTCCTGGCACGAGCGGGAGACCCACGAGATGTTCGGCATCGACTTCCCGGGTCACCCGGGACTCGCGGTGCTGCTGCTCCCGGACGGCTTCGAGGGGCACCCGCTGCGCAAGGAGTTCGTGCTGGCCGCAAGGGTCGCCAAGGCCTGGCCCGGCGCCAAGGAGCCCGGCGAGAGCGACCACGGCGAGGGCCAGCCGGCGGCCGGACGCCGTCGGATGCTGCCGCCGGGAGTGCCGGACCCCAACGAATGGGGACCGCTCAAGGGCACCCTGCCGCCGGTCGCCGAACGCCCCGCCCGGGGCGCCCGTGCCGGAGCGGCGGGGCGTGCTGCGGCCGCGGCCGGGACGGCGGGGGAGCGTCCGGTGCGCGCCGATCGTCCCCGTCGTACCCGGAGCGTCAGCGCCGGCTCGGCCAGTCAGGCCGCCGCCCCGGAGGCTGCCGAGGCCCCGGACGAGGTCGGTACCCAGGTCCAGAGCCCGCAGACCTCCGACGACACCGGCGCGCAGCCGGCCGCCGGAGCCACGCCCGGCCCGCAGCGGGAACGCCGCCGGACCCCCGACGCGCCCTGGCAGACAGCGCCCAGCCCGGAACCCCGGCCCGAGGGCGAGCCCGAGCCGGAGGCCCGGGGCGAGGCAAGCACTGCCGAGCCCGGGACTGAGCCCAAGCCCGAGGCCAAGCCCGCGACCGGGCCTGCAGCGGGCAGTGCCGAGCCCGCGCCCGGTACCTCGGAGCCGCAGTCCGCCGCCGAGCCGCAGCCTGAGCCCGGCACGGGTTCCGGGCCTGCGACCGGTACCTCCGAGCCGCAGCCTGAGCCCGGCACTGCTGCCGAGCCCGCGTCCGGGCCCGCGACCAGCGACCCCGCGCCCGCAGCCGGCAGCGCCCAGCCGCGGTCCGACGCCGAGCCGCAGCCTGAGCCCGGCACGGGTGCCGAGCCCGCGACCGGGCCCGCGACCAGCGACCCCGGGCCTGCGACCGGCAGCGCCGAGCCGCAGAACGACACCGAGCCCCGCCCGGATGGAGACGGCGCATGACCTTGCTGGACGCGCTGCTCCGCTGCGTCGCCACCCTTGTGGTCTTCCTGGTGGTCCCCCTGGTCATCGGCCAGAGCGAGCACAAGGTGATGGCCCATATGCAGGGCCGGCTGGGCCCCATGTACGCAGGCGGCTTCCACGGCTGGGCACAGCTGGTGGCCGACGGCGTGAAGTTCGTGCAGAAGGAGGAAGTGGTCCCCTCCGGCGCGGACCGCCGCATCTTCCGCCTGGCCCCGGCCGTCGCCCTGCTGCCCTATCTGGTGGTGCTGATCGCCGTCCCGCTCGGGCCGAACGGCCTGGTCGGTCAGGCGGTCGACGCCGGTCTGTTCTTTGTGCTGGCCGTGATGGGCATCGGTGTGCTCGGCTCGCTGATGGCCGGATGGGCGTCCGCCAACAAGTTCTCCCTCCTCGGCGGTCTCCGCACCGCCGCGCAGCTGATGTCGTACGAACTGCCGATGCTGCTCGCCGCCGCATCGGTGGCCATGGCGGCCGGGACCCTCTCCCTCCCCGGGATCGTCGACGCCTTCCACTGGTGGTGGATCCCGTGGCAGATCATCGGCGGATTCGTCTTCTTCACCGCGGGCCTGGCAGAACTGCAGCGGCCGCCGTTCGACATGCCGGTGGCCGACTCCGAGATCATCTTCGGCGCCTACACCGAGTACACCGGGCTGCGGTTCGCTCTCTTCCTTCTCGCCGAGTACGCGGGCATCCTCGTCCTCTGCGCGCTGACCACCGTCCTCTTCCTCGGGGGCTGGCACGGTCCGTTCTCCGACGGGCTGGGCTGGCTCTGGACGCTGCTGAAGACCCTGGTGCTGGCGTTCGTGGTGATCTGGCTGCGGGTGACCTACCCCCGGCTGCGCCAGGACCAGCTGATGCGCTTCGGCTGGACCGTGCTCATCCCGCTCTCCCTCGCCCAGCTGCTTCTCACCGGCATCGTCAAGGTGGTGATCTCCTGATGGCTCCCCTCCCCGGCCGCGGCCTGGCCAAAGGCCTTGCTGTCACCCTGCGGACGATGACCCGCAGGGCCGTCACCGCGCAGTACCCCGAGGTGCAGCCCGAGCTGCCGCCGCGCAGCCGCGGCGTCATCGGCCTGCTCGAGGAGAACTGCACGGTCTGCATGCTCTGCGCCCGTGAGTGCCCCGACTGGTGCATCTACATCGACTCCCACAAGGAGACGCTGCCCGCGGCCGATCCGGGTGCCCGGGCGCGTACCCGCAATGTGCTCGACCGCTTCGCCATCGACTTCTCGCTCTGCATGTACTGCGGTATCTGCATCGAGGTGTGTCCTTTCGACGCGCTCTTCTGGTCGCCGGAGTTCGAGTACGCCGAGACCGACATCCTCGACCTCACCCATGAGCGGGACCGGCTCCGCGAGTGGATGTGGACCGTGCCCGCCCCGCCTGCCCTGGACCCCTCCGCCGAGGAGCCCAAGGAGATCGCCGCCGCCCGCAAGGCCGCCGACAAGCTCGCCGCCGCCGCGGTAGCAGCCCGTGCCACGCCTCCCACCGCGTCCGACAGCGCTGGGGACGCCACCGGAACCGCTACGGCCACCTCGGCGGAGAGCGCAGAGGAGCAGCAGGACAAGTGACCGCAGCCCCCGCCACCTCCGTCCTCCTCGCCGCCGGCCCGCTCTCCTCACAGGGCCACTCCTTTCTCTCGCCCACCGGGGTCGAGATCGTCTTCGTGCTGGTCGGTCTGGCCGTCCTCGGCTCGGCCGTGCTCTCCGTCAGCACCCGCCAGCTGGTCCACGCCGCGCTCTGGCTGGTGGTGGCGCTCGGTGGCCTTGCCGTCGAGTTCCTGCTGCTGACCGCCGAGTTCATCGCCTGGGTCCAGGTCCTCATCTACATCGGCTCCGTCGTGGTGCTGGTGCTCTTCGGGCTGATGCTCACCAAGGCACCCATAGGCCGCTCCCCGGATGCCGACTCCGGTAACCGGCCGGTCGCCCTGGGGGTGGCCGCGGTGGCCGCCGCCACGCTGGTCACCCTGGTTGTCGACGCGTTCCGCACCACCTGGGTGGACCTCGGCGCCGGATCCGGC
>NZ_LIQR01000739.1 GCF_001418575.1 Peterkaempfera griseoplana | reverse complement strand
CGCTCCTCGAAGCGACGCGGGTCGATGGTGAAGATCTCCGGGTGATCCTCCGGAGGGGTGTCGTCATGGGGGTGGGCATAGGTGAGTTCGCCGAACTGACGGGCGAAGTCGATCTGGGTGGCGTGGTCGAGCTGCTGGCCCCGGAAGAACACCACCTTCCAGCGGTGCAGCGCTTCACGGATCTGCTGGACCTCGGCCTCTCCCAGAGGGCGTGAGAGGTCGACGCCGTCGATGTCGGCGCCGATGTGCCCGGCGACCGGGCGGACGGTGATGGCGGTCATGGTGGGTTTCCTCCAGTGGTCGGGTCGGGTGGTGCGCCAGGCAGCGCCTCGCTCGGGCCGCCGCAGGACGGCGGGCCCGAAGGCGACGGCGCGGTTCGGTGCTGCCGGGGACGGGTCGGCAGGCCCCAAAGGCCGGACAGGCGGGTGAACGCGGATCGGAGGCCCGCCGGAGCAGCGCCGCGCGAGGCGGGGCAGACAGGACGGAGCCGTGCGGCCCGGCAAGCGCCGTGGGGTGAGGTGATCGGCGGTGTACGGCCGGCGTCAGCGCCGGCGCGGCCGGCTGGCGGCGCCCGGGTGACAGCCCAGTCCGGCGAAGTGGTGCAGGCGGAAGGCGTTGACGGTGTGCCGCCCGGCGGCAGCCGTCACGGTGGCCTTCCCTCTCGCGTCCATGTGTCGATTCTCGGTGGGCGGCCGGTGCCGGGCAATGATTTGTGACGCGCTGGAAGTAATCCCCCGGCGTTCCTCCCGGCTCCTCATCAGCCGGTCCGGTGGGCTGGGGCGGTCCGCAGCTCCATGGGCCGACGGTACACGGCGTCCAGGACGACGGAGCCTGCGGCCACCGCGAGGACCCGGGTGCCGAAGCTGGTGGGGACGACGATCCTCTCGGGGTCCCGGCAGAGGTGGGAGAGGTCGGCGATCCCCTGGTGGAGTTCGGGGATCAGCTCCGGCAGCCGGATGATGCTGCGGTCGGTGACCACCATGACCTCGGGGCCGATGACGTCGAGCAGGACGGCCGCGGCATGCGCGACCTGCCGGAGCCGGCCGCGGAGCACCCGCAGCGCGGCCGGGCTTCCCGCCGAGGCCGCGTCCAGCAGCAGTCGGAACTCCGGTGCCGGGACCAGTCCGGCCTGGTGCGCCCGGGCGGCGACGGCCTGTTCGGAGACCGCGGCCTGCAGACAGCCGGTGCGGCCGCACGGGCAGGGCACCGTCGAGCCGGGGACCGGCAGATGGGCGATGTCACCGGCGCCGCTGTGCCGTCCCCGCAGAACGGTGCCCGAGGTGGCGATGGCGGCGTCCACCACGTTCCCGGCGAAGAGATGGACCAGCTCGGAGCGGCCGGCGCCGGATCCCAGGAGCAGTTCGGCCCGGGCGAGGGCCCTGGCGTGGCTGTCCACGTGCACGGGCTGGTGCACCGCGGAGGAGAGGGCGGCGCGTACGGGGACGTCACCCCACCCGAGCGGGGTGTTCTCGGCCACCACGCCGAGGTCGGGGTCGACCCGGCCGCCGGTGACCACACCGATCCCCAGTACGGACCTGCCCCGGGTGCGGCGGCTGAGGAAACGCGGGAGATCCCGGCGGATGTGTGCGAGGACCCGGGCGGGTCCGCCGACCCGGGGGATCCGCTCCTCGGCGACCACCCGGCCGCGCAGGTCGACCAGCGAGAAGGTGATCCGGGAGACGGCGATGTGGATGCCGCACGCCAGATGGTGGGCGTTGTCCACGGCCACCGGCACCTGGGGGCGGCCGGCGCGGGGCGGGCCGGGAGC
>NZ_LIQR01000738.1 GCF_001418575.1 Peterkaempfera griseoplana | reverse complement strand
GGGGGCAGGAGTCCGAAGAGCAGCAGATAGCCGCCCTCGGTGTCGGTGAGGGCGTCGGCGAGGCGGACCCGGTCGGGGTCGGCGTGGATGCCGGTCTCCTCGGCGAGTTCGCGGGTGACGGCCTGCTGCCAGGTCTCGCCGTGGTCGATGAAGCCGCCGGGCAGGGCGAGGAGACCGCGGCGGGGTTCGATGGTGCGGCGGATCACGGTGAGGGCGAGGGAGCGGTCGGGGGTGCGTACGGGGAGCAGGGCGACGGCGACCGGAAGCGGGTTGCGGTAGGCGAGGACGCCGCAGCCGGGGCAGCGGCGGGGCCAGGCGGTGGTGCCGGAGGGGTAGCGGCCCCCGCAGCGGTTGCAGTGGGAGACCTGGTCGTTGGCCATGGACCGCAGGGTAGCGCCGGCCTTGTACGGAGCTCTTGACGGTGCGTCGGATCGTGCGGTCATGCGCAGGCCAGGCGCAGCTGGTATCGACCTTTCCGGAGCCGGCGCGCCGGGCTCGCTCTGTCGGGGACGCACCGACGTCCAGCTGTGGGCCAGGGTGGGGGTCACCCCCATGCCGGGGCGGAACGACGAGGGCCAGGTCTCCGACCGGGCGGACGCCCGGCAGCCGGTCCGGCCTTCCGGGAGTCGAGCCGGGACCGCCACGTCTGCACCGGCGCGCTGCACCTGTGCACCGACATCGCCCGGTCGCCGTACGGGTTCTCCGGGATCTTCGCGGGCTGCTCCGGCTGATCCGCGGACTACGGTGGGGGCCATGGCGACCCCCACCGTTCCGCTGCTCGCCGACGCGCTGGCCGCCGGCCCGCTGGTGCTGGACGGCGGTCTCTCCAACCAGCTGGAGGCCGCCGGCCACGACCTGTCGGACGCCCTGTGGTCGGCGCGGCTGCTGGCCGACCGGCCGGAGGCGGTCGTGGGGGCGCATGCGGCGTACTTCGCCGCCGGGGCCGATGTGGTGATCACCGCGAGCTATCAGGCCACCTTCGAGGGGTTCGCCCGGCGCGGCATCGGCCGCGGCGCGGCCGCCGGGCTGCTGCGCCGCAGTGTGGAGCTGGGCCGGGAGGCCGCGGAGCGGGCCCGGTCGGCGGGGGTGCGGCGGCCGCTGTGGGTGGCGGCCTCGGTGGGCCCGTACGGGGCGATGCTGGCGGACGGTTCGGAGTACCGGGGCCGCTACGGGCTGTCCGTCGCCGAGCTGGAGCGGTTCCACCGGCCGCGGCTGGAGGCGCTGGCGGAGGCGGCGCCGGATGTGCTGGCGCTGGAGACGGTGCCGGACGCGGACGAGGCGCGGGCGCTGCTGCGGGCCGTGCGGGGGCTGGGCGTGCCGGCCTGGCTGTCGTACAGCGTGGCGGGCGGCCGTACCCGGGCGGGGCAGCCGCTGGCGGAGGCCTTCGCCCTGGCCGCGGAGGCCGAGGAGGTGGTGGCGGTGGGGGTGAACTGCTGCGCCCCCGGGGATGCGGGGCCCGCGGTGGCGCTGGCGGCGGCCGTCACCGGGAAGCCGGTGGTGGTGTACCCCAACAGCGGGGAGGCGTGGGACACCGGGGCGCGCGCCTGGCGGGGCCGGTCGGCCTTCGATCCGCGGCAGGTGTCGCAGTGGACCGCCGCGGGGGCGCGGCTGCTGGGCGGGTGCTGCCGGGTCGGGCCTGCGGCGATCGCCGATCTGGCGGGGCTGGTGGTGTCCGGGCGCGGGGGCGGGGGTGCGGCGTGAGCCACACCGTGTCCGTTTGGTCCGGTTCCGTGTGGATGTACCGGTGATCGCCGCTGCCGCGGAGATGGAGTGAACGCCTCTCTCCTGGCAGACTCTTGGGAAGAAT
>NZ_LIQR01000737.1 GCF_001418575.1 Peterkaempfera griseoplana | reverse complement strand
AGCTGATCTCCGGCATCCAGGCCGAGCTGTCCTCGGACGGCACCCCGCTGCTGTTCACCGTGGCCGAGGACCAGCGGGCCGAACTGGACACCTACCGCGCCTGGTGGGCGCAGCGCCGGGTGGACGGGGTCTTCCTGGTGGACATGCAGACGCAGGACGCCCGGGTGGCGGTGCTGGAGGAACTGGGCATGCCCACCGTGGTGATCGGCGCCCCCATCGGCACCGGGCGGCTGCCCGCCCTCTGGAGCGACGACTCGGCGGGGGTGCGCACGGTGCTGGAGCATCTGGCCGGATTGGGTCATGTGCGCATCGCCAGGGTCAGCGGCCCCGCCCACCTGCGGCACACCGCCATCCGCTCGGAGGCGGTCGCCAGGCTGGCCCCGGCACTCGGCATGGAGTGCACCACGCTGGCGACCGACTACAGCGCCGACCAGGGCGCGGCGGCCGCTCGCACCCTGCTGACCGGGGAGGATCCGCCGACCGCGATCCTCTTCGACAGCGATCTGACCGCCGTCTCCGGGGTGACCGCCGCCCAGTCACTGGGCCTTCGGGTGCCCGCCGACGTCTCCGTCACCGCCTGGGGCGACTCCGCGCTCTGCGAGCTGGTGCACCCGCCGGTGACCGCGCTGAGCAGGGACGTCGCGGCGCACGGCGGCCATGCCGCCCGGCTGCTGCGGGCCGTGGCCGCGGGCTACCAGACGGCCCATCTGCAGGACGAGGACTCCCGGCTGGTGCTGCGCGGCTCCACCGGCCCGGCCCGGCGGCTGCCCGGCGCGCGGGCCGGCGCCGGGAGCGGCGAGGTCACCGCCGTCCGCGACCGGCCGTGACACCCGGCGCCGCCGGGCCCATGACGTAAACCGGTTTATGTCCACGCCTTGAATGATGTCCCGAGGGTTGACACTAAACCGGTCCAGTGCTTGCATCGACCTGCTGCCCGCGGGGCCGCCCGTCCGCAACGGGCCCGTACGGAATGCCGATGCCCGCCGCTGCCCCCACGGCCGACCGGGCGCGTCGCATCGCCCGACCACCCGCACCCCGGCCAGGGAGCCTCCTCCCGCCGCACGCCCGCTCCGGCGTACCGGCCACCTGTCTCTTATACCCATC
>NZ_LIQR01000736.1 GCF_001418575.1 Peterkaempfera griseoplana | reverse complement strand
ACCGCCCCCGCGGGAGGCCTCTCATGACCGAGCCCGGCCCCCGGCACGTCCCCGTGATGCTGCAGCGCTGCCTGGACGTCCTCGCCCCGGCCCTCACCGCGCCCGGCGCGGTGGTGGTCGACGCCACCCTCGGGCTCGGCGGCCACAGCGAGGCGCTGCTGCGGACCTTCCCCGAGGCCCGGCTGGTGGCGGTGGACCGCGACCCCGCCGCGCTGGAGCTGGCCGCGAAGCGCCTGGCCCCGTACGGCGAGCGGGCCACCCTGGTGCACGCCGTGTACGACGAGATCCCGGCGGTGCTGGAGCGCCTCGGCATCCCCAGGGTGCAGGGCGTCCTGTTCGACCTCGGGGTCTCCTCGATGCAGCTGGACGAGGCCGACCGCGGCTTCGCCTACGCCCAGGACGCGCCGCTGGACATGCGGATGGACCAGACCCGGGGCCTGAGCGCGGCCGAGGTGCTCAACACCTACGAGCACGGCGAGCTGGCCCGGATCCTCAGGGTCTACGGCGAGGAGCGGTTCGCCAAGAAGATCGCCACCGTGATCGTCCGGGAGCGGGAGAAGGAACCGTTCACGACCAGCGCGCGTCTTGTGGAGCTGGTGCGCAACGCCATCCCCGCGGCGACCCGGCGCACCGGCGGCAACCCGGCCAAGCGGACCTTCCAGGCGCTGCGCATCGAGGTCAACGGGGAGCTGGCGGTGCTCGACCGGGCCGTCCCCGGGGCGCTGGACGCACTCGCCGTCGGCGGCCGCATCGCCGTGCTGTCGTACCACTCGCTGGAGGACCGCCTGGTGAAGCAGTACCTCGCCGCCGGCGCCACCAGTACGGCCCCGCCCGGTCTGCCCGTGGTGCCGGAGCAGTACCAGCCCTGGCTGAAGCTGCTCACCCGCGGCGCCGAGCTGCCGACGGAGGCCGAGATCGAGGAGAACCGGCGCGCCGCCCCTGCCAGGCTGCGCGCTGCGGAGAGGATCAGGGAGCGCAGCGCGGCCAGGAGCTGACGCCCCCGCGGCCCGGGCCGGCGCCGGGAGCAGCGGCCCGGGGGAGGGAAGGAGCGAGGAGTTGAGCGTGCCCGCACCAGGGACGGCAGGGGCGCGGAGGCCGTCGGCCCGCGCCGGGACCGGCCCGCGGCCGACCGTGCGCAGGGCCTCGGCAGGCCGCCGCCCGTCACCCGGCCGGACCCCCTTCACGGTGCTGGTGGTGGTGCTGCTGGCCGCGGGCCTGATCGGCCTGCTGATGCTCAACACCGCGCTCAACCAGGGCTCCTTCCAGTTGCGCAGACTCCGCGACGAGACCACCCGGCTCACCGACGAGCAGCAGAGCCTGGAGCAGCAGATCGACCAGTGGTCCGCCCCCGACTCCCTGCAGCGCAGGGCCGGTGAGCTGGGCATGGTGCCCGGCGGCAACCCGGCCTTCCTGCAGGACGACGGCAAGGTGCTCGGCAAGCCGGAGCAGGCCGGGGGGACCCCGGCGCCCGGCGCCTCCGGCGCGGGCAACCTGCCGAGCCCCGCACCGCAGCCCCCCGCGGTCGCACCGTCCGGCTCGGACGGCGCCATCCAGGCCGGGCCCACCCGGGGTGGCGCCCGGTGAGCACTCCTCGCAGGCCGCCCCGTCCCGCCACCCGGCAGCCCGGCCCCCGCCCGCGTCCCCGCACCGCGGCGGCCGGCCGGGCCGGCCGCCCGGCGGCGCGCCGCCGCCCCCCGGTCGGCTCCATCCGGCTCGGCGACCCCCGGCGCCGGCTGCGGCTGGTCACCGTCGCCCTGGCCGCGGTGCTGTCGCTGTTCGTCGGGCGCCTGGTCCAGCTGCAGCTGGTGGACGCCTCGGCGCTGGCCGCCGAGGCCACCGTCAACCGCTATGTGGAC
>NZ_LIQR01000735.1 GCF_001418575.1 Peterkaempfera griseoplana | reverse complement strand
CGGGCGCGGTCGGCCGAGCCTGCCTGGAGGGAGTGGTCGACGGTGACGGCGCCGGCCCGCAGCCCGAGCTTGGGGGCTTCGAAGGCGCCGCCGGGTGCCGCGTGGGCGGCGAGGTCGGCGAGGGTGCGGCGGACTGCCAGGCGTATCGCTGCGACGGCGGGATGCGGACCCACGGCGGGCTCCTCCTTCGGGGACGGGACGGCCGCACGGGGGACGGGGCGAGCCCTTCCTCGGGCGGTCGGCGGGCCAGGTCATGGCGCTCCGGCGGGTAGACGACGCGGTGTGCCGGGAATGCCCCGCCTGGCACAGATGGTCGCAGAAGTGCAGCGTCTGCCGGGGTGCCCGCGCCACCGGTACGACAACGGTCCCACGGACGGGTGAATGGAGAAACGGTCCATCGGGCAGAACCGTTCACCCGACCGGGCTGCGGCGATCACATCCGCTCACGGCTCCGCACCGGCCGCGGGCGGACCGGTGCCCCGGCGCGCCCCTCACCGTCCGGGCGCACGGGCGGCACACGCCGCCGGGCGCCCGCACGGCGCGATCCCCGGGACCGGGAGCCGGTCGCCGGGGATCGCCGAAGGTTCTGCCAGGGGTCCGGCCGGGGTTCTCCCAGGGGTCAGCCGTGGGTGCGGGTCACCCAGGCGGCGGGGTCGTGGATCTCGTCACGGGTGGGGAGGGTGTTGGGCGAGGTCCAGACGCGGTTGAAGCCCTCCATGCCGACGCGGTCCACCACCTGCCGGACGAAGGCCGCCCCGTCCTGGTACTGCCGCAGCTTGGCGTCCAGGCCGAGCAGCCGCCGCAGCACGAGGTCCAGCCGCCCCGCGCCCTTGGCCCGGCGCTGCTGGAACTTCTCCCGGATCTCCTCCACCGAGGGGACGACCTCCGGGCCGACCCCGTCCATCACGAAGTCGGCGTGCCCCTCCAGCAGCGACATCACCGCGGTGATCCGGGACAGGATCTCCCGCTGGGCGGGGCTCTGCACGGCGTCCAGCAGGCCGCCGGGACCGTCGTGGTGCGACTCCTCCGGGGCGTGCTCCCCGCCGCCCAGACCGGGGATGGGGAGGCCGCCGGCCAGGCCGCGGGCGGCCTCCGCCAGCCGCTCCAGCAGGGTCGCGGGGTCCACGTCGGTCTCGGCCAGGAAGGCCTGGATCTCCGACTCCACGTGGTCGCGCAGCCAGGGCACCGCGGCGAACTGGGTGCGATGGGTCTCCTCGTGCAGGCAGACCCAGAGCCGGAAGTCGTGCGGGTCCACGTCGAGCTCCCGCTCCACATGGACGATGTTGGGTGCCACCAGCAGCAGCCGGCCGGCCGCGGCCCCTCCGGGCGCCTTCGCCGGGCCCTCCTCGAAGAGCGCCGCCGGGCTGTCGGGCGCCTGCGCGGGCGCGAAGGTCTCGTACTGGCCCAGCACCTTGGAGGAGAGGAAGGCCAGCAGCGCGCCCACCTCCACCCCGGTGACCTTCTCGCCGACCGCACCCAGCACCGCGGCGCCCGGCACGCCCTCCCGGCGCGCCTGCAGCTTGTCGACCAGCGGTCGGATGACGGTGCGGAAGCCCGCCACATTGGCCCTGATCCAGCCCGGCCGGTCCACGATCAGCACCGGGGTGCCTGCGCCGGGGGTGGACAGGCCGGTGAAGGACCTGACGTGGTGCTCGGAGTCGCGGGCATGGCGCCGCAGTTCGGCCACCACCTCGCGTGCCTCCTCGCGGGTGATCTCCGGTCCGGGCCGCACCAGCCGGGTCGCCGTCGCGACCGCGAGGTTCCAGTCGACCATGTCAGCGCTCGCGCTCGTCATGCCTTCACCGTACGTGCTGCCGGGCGTTACCGGCAGCCGCATGCCGCGACGCGCACGGCGATCCGGTCCAGGGCGGCCCGGACCGTGCCCGCGTCGGCGCCGCCCCGGGCCATCAGGGCGAAGGCGAGCAGCCGTCCGTCGTGGTCGACGACCAGCCCGGCAAGGGTGTTGACGCCGTTGAGGGTGCCGGTCTTGGCCCGGACCAGGCCCGCCGCGCCATGGGCCCCCGTGGCGCTGGTGTAGCGGTCCTGGAGGGTGCCGGTGAAACCCGCCACGGGCAGGCCGGTGAGGACCGGGCGCAGCTCGGGGCGGGCCGAGGAGGCGTCCAGCGCGAGCAGTTCGGTGAGGACGGCGGGCGGGATGGCGTTGTCCCGGTCCAGTCCGCTCCCGTCGTGCAGCACGGTGCCGCCGAGCGGCACCCCGGCGCGGGCCAGGGTCTCCCGCACGGCGGCCGCGGCGCCCTCGAAGGAGACCGGCTTGTGCGCGGCGATCGCGGCCTGGCGGGCGACGGCCTCGGCGAGGTCGTTGTCGGAGTCGGTGAGCAGCCGCTCGATCAGCCGGGCGAGGGTCGGCGACTGCACCCGGGCGAGTTCGGCGGCCTGCGCGGGGGCCTCCCCGGGCCGTACGGCGGAGACGGTGACCCCGTGGGCGCGCAGCAGCCGGGCGAAGGCCTGCGCGGCCTGGGCGGCGGGGTCGGACCAGCGGGCGGCCGGGCCGGTGGAGCGGGGGTCGATCCGGCCCTCGTCGGTCATCAGGGCGCTGACCGGGGCGATGTTGACCCCGTCGTGGTACGGGTGGCGGACCGGGCCGTCGTAGGCGGAGGTGTCGTAACCGAGGCGTATGGAGGTGGTCCCGGCCGCCTTCAGCGCGGCGGCGGTCCGGGCGGCGAGGTCCCGCAGCGAGGCGGGGGCGCTGTCCGGGTCGGTGGCGCCCGCGGGCGTGGGGAGCGCGGTGAGGGTCGGGTCACCGCCGCCGACCAGCACCACCTCTCCGGCGCCGTCGCCCCGGACGACCCGGGTGGTGATCCGGTGGTCCGGGCCGAGCAGGGTGAGGGCGGCGGTGGTGGTGGCGAGTTTGGTGGTGGAGGCGGGTGTGGCGGGGACGGTCTCACCCGATCCGTACAGCAGCCTGCCGGTGGCCGCGTCGGACACCGCCACCGTGAGGGTGCCGAGCGAAGGGTCGGCCAGCGGGCCCGCCAGTACCGCGGCCAGCCCGGCCCGGGTGGGGGGCGCGCCCTGGCCTGCCGCCCGGAGGACCGGTCCGGCGGCCCGCCGGGCCGGCGACGGCGCGGCCGGCGGGCGCGGCCGGGGAGTGGCGGTGTGCGGCGCGGAGGAGGGGGCGGCCGCGGCCCGCTCCGCGGTGCGCTGACCGCCCTGCCAGGGCCCGGCGGCGACGACGGAACCCGCCGCCAGGAGCAGCCCCGCCGCACCGGCGACCGCCGCGGTGCGGGCGGGCGAGGCCGCCGCCAGCCGGTCGGCGCCGAGCGCGGTCCAGCGCAGCACCGACCTTCCCGCGGACCGTCCGCCTGCCCTCATCAGATCGGCCCACCGACCCGCACGCTCCACCCACCGGCCCCTTTCCCGAGCACACCGCACCGTAGGAGACACTTGATTCTGACAGTGCCGAATCTTGGAGGACCCGTTGGAGTTCGACGTCACCATCGAGATCCCGAAGGGCTCGCGGAACAAGTACGAGGTGGACCATGAGACAGGCCGTCTCCGCCTCGACCGGATGCTCTTCACCTCGACCCGCTACCCGGCCGACTACGGCTTCGTCGAGGGCACCCTCGGCGAGGACGGGGACCCGCTGGACGCACTGGTCATCCTGGAGGAGCCGACCTTCCCGGGCTGCCTGATCAAGTGCCGGGCCATCGGCATGTTCCACATGACGGACGAGGCCGGCGGCGACGACAAGCTGCTGTGCGTCCCCGCCTCCGACCCGCGCTGGGAGCACCTGCGGGACATCCACCATGTCTCGGAGTTCGACCGCCTGGAGATCCAGCACTTCTTCGAGGTCTACAAGGACCTGGAGCCGGGCAAGTCGGTCGAGGGCGCCCACTGGGTCGGCCGGGTGGACGCCGAGGCCGAGATCGAGAACTCGATCAAGCGGCTGAAGGAGTCCGGTCACGCCCACTGAGGCCTGACGAAGCGAGGGCCGAGGCCCGGGGAGACCCCCCGGTCCCGGCCCTTCGTGCTGTCCGGCCCGCGCCGCCGGTCAGCGGTACGGGCGCAGCTGCGGCCGCAGGGGCCGGCGCGGCGCGGGGCCCGGGGC
>NZ_LIQR01000734.1 GCF_001418575.1 Peterkaempfera griseoplana | reverse complement strand
GGCCGCCCGCAGGCCGCCCGCCGCGACGACCGACTCGCGGGGGTTCACTGCGGCTCCGGCAGGTTCATCGACGCGAGCCGGGCCGGGTCGACCACGACCCTGATGTCGACGATGCGGTCCCCGACGACGGTGAAGGCGATGACCGAGAGCGGGTCGCCGTCCGCGCGCCACGACACGATCCCCGGACGGCCGTCGACGAGTACCGCCCGCCCCCGCGCCGCTGCTCCGGCGGACAACCGCGCGCCCTCGGCGACCCGGGTGGCCCCCAGCGTGACGACCCTGCCGCCGGGGGTGTCGACGGTCAGCCGCACCTCGGGGTCCAGCACCCGCAGCAGGCCCTCGAAGTCGCCGTGACGGGCCGCCGCCAGGAACGCGTCGATCACCCTGCGCTGCTCCCCTGCGGCTGCCGCGGGCGGCTCGGTCGCCTGTACCTTCCTGCGTGCGCGGCTGGCGAGCATCTTGGCGGCGGCGGTGGACCTGCCGAGAATCCGGGCGATCTCGTCGAACGGCACCCGGAACAGGTCGTGCAGGACGAACGCCAGCCGCTCTGCCGGGGCAAGGGACTCCAGGACGACGAGGAGCGCGAGCCCGACCGAGTCGGCGAGCGCCGCAGCGTCCTCCGGCGCCGGGCCGTCGTCGGCCGTGACCACGAGAGAGGGCAGCCGGTCGTCGTAGGACACCTCGGGGCGGGCGCGCCGCGCCCGCAGGGTGTCGAGGCTGATCCTGCCCACCACCGTCGTCAGCCATCCGGCCAGGTTGTCGATGGCCGCCGCGTCCTGGCGGGAGAGCCGCAACCAGGCCTCCTGGACCGCGTCCTCGGCGTCGGCGTGCGATCCGAGCATGCGGTGGGCGACCGCGCGCAGACGGTCGCGCTGGGCCTCGAACCCTTCCGCCAGCGGGTCCGTCGGGTGGGCGCCGGACATGTTGTCACCTTCCTGGGGTCCGCTCCGTCATGGGTGATGACGGGCCCCGAGGGGCACAGGTAACCGATGAGGGAGCAGGACCGATGGAAGCACGTACGAAGAGGTCGGCGGACCCCGATGTGGTCACCGCGATCCAGCACCTGATGAAGGCGATCCACAGCGGCGGGGTGGACCCGCGGCTACTGGCGCTGGTCCATCTGCGGGCCAGCCAGATCAACGGCTGCAGCCCGTGTGTCCACGCCGGGGTCGAGTCGGCGAAGAAGCAGGGGGAGACCGACGAGCGGCTGCACAGTGTGGTCGCCTGGCGCGAGACCTCCCTCTACAGCGAGGAGGAGCGGGCGGCACTCGCGTTCACCGAGGCGGCCACCCGGATCCAGGACGGCGCGCCGGGGGTCACCGACGAGATCTGGGACGCGGCAGCCGCGCACTTCGACGAGAGGCAGTTGTCCGCGATCACCCTGAACATCGCGTTGACCAACTTCTTCAACCGGGTCAACCGCGCGAACCGGGAGCAGGCCGGCGCGACCTGGTGAGCCGGGAGGGGCGGCCGCGGCCCCGCCCGGCCTGTGCAGCGGGGCGGTGACGGCCCGGGAGGGGCGCCCGCCGTGCTGCGCAGCCACGGCCGGGCGGCGCCGGGCGCCGTCCGGCCGTCCCCGGTTCGTACTGCCCGCCCCGGGCACCACTCTTGACCACCGGTCACCATGGTTCGTACACCGGCCGTCCCGAACCAGGGGAGCACACCATGAACCTGCCCGCGCTCGTCGTCGTCAGCGGGAGCCCCGGCACCGGCAAGACGACCCTGGCCCATGCCGTCGCCCGTGAGCTGGGGTGCCCGGCGGTCGTCCGCGACGAGATCAAGCAGGGCATGGTCCTGTCCACCCCGGGGCACCGCGGCGGGGCGGACGATCCCCTGAACCTGCCGGCCCTGGAGGCGTTCTTCGGCGTACTGGCCACGCTGCTCCGGGCCCGGGTGAGCGTGGTGGCCGAGGCCGCGTACCAGGACCGGCTGTGGCGGCCGAACCTCGAACCGCTGACCGGCCTCGCGAGGGTCCGGGTCATCCGCTGCACCGCTCCGGCGGCCGTCGCCCACGCCCGGATCGTGCACCGGGCGCGGCACAGCGCCCACAGGTCCGCGCACGGCGATCGGGAGCTGCTGGCGGCCGTGGCCGCGGGAGAGCACTCCCTGGACTCCTTTGTGCCGATCTCCCTGGACGTCCCCACCCTGGCGGTGGACACCTCGGACGGCTACCGGCCGGGGATGCCCACCATCACCGCCTTCGCGCGGGCGGCCGCGCCGGGCCGTCCCGCCGAGGGCACCGCCTGACCGGTCCGGTGCCCGCGGTCCCACCCCACCCCCGCCGAGACGGCGCGGGGGCGGTCACGGCCGGCGCCGGCCCGCAGTCAGTCCGGTGGCCGCAGCTGCGGGCGGCCCGCGTCCTGGTCGGCGGCGTCGCCGAGCGACAGGTGGGAGACGATGCGGTACCGGTCGCCGCGGTAGAGGGAGTGCACATACTCCACCGGGCGGCCGGAGCGGTCGGTGGTGAGCCGTTCGACGTGCAGGGCGGGGGAGAGGACGGGCACGGTGAGCAGCCGTGCCTCCTTCTCGCTGACCACGGTGGGCTCCATGGACTGCTCGGCCTCGTGCACCCGGACGCCGTGGACGTCCCGCAGCAGTTCGTAGAAGTCTCCGGCCTCCATGTCGGCCGGCTGGAGTCCGGTGACCAGCGCGGCGGGCACATGGAGGTACTCGATGGCCATGGGCTCGCCGTCGACCAGTCGCAGCCGGGCGATGTAGACCACCTCGACGGCGGGGGAGATGCGCAGCTTGCGGCCGACGCGGGCGCCCGCCTGCACCACGCTGAACTCCAGGACCCGGCTGGCCCAGTGGCCCGCGGCCCTGGGCAGCACGAAGGCGTGGTCCTCGGTGGCCGCCGCCAGCTCCTGGGTGATCTTGGCGGGGGCGACGAACATGCCCCGGCCGTGCTCACGGACGATCAGACCGGTGGAGACGAGTTCGTCGACGGCTGAGCGCAGGGTGGGCCGGGAGACGCCGAGCTGGTCGCAGAGGGCGCGTTCGGACGGGATCGGGTCGCCTGGGGTGCGCGCCTCGACAAGGTCGCGCAGATAGTCCCGGACCCGGGTGCGCTTGTATGCGGGACCGGCGCTCTCCTCGCCCATGTCCACCCTCCTCTGACGTGCGCTGGTGAACCCTCCAGCGGTTGACCAGTCTGCACCACTCGCCCGCTGTGAGGCAAAGCCTTCGCGAACGGCTCTGTAACCAGGTGGTTTCGAGCCTTGACGGCCTGACAGCTCTCTGCCACCTTCTCTTACCAGTGGCAGGCCAGTCCATAAGTGGTAAGTTTCGGCCCCTTCCCCAGAGGTGACCCGTCCGTGAGACCTCCCATGCCCTCCCGCGCCCTCGCCGCCCTTGCGGCGCTCTCCCTCGCCGGGCTCGCCGGGCGCAGCAGCTCCCCCGCGGGCAGCGCCCAGGGCGACGCCGGCTCCCCGGCCGCACTGACCGTCTGGATCATGCGCGACAGCGTCTCCGACGGCATCCTCAAGCGCTTCAAGGCCGACTTCGAGGCCACGCACTCCGGTACCACCCTGAACATCCAGATCCAGGAGTGGGACGGCATCGGGCAGAAGATCATCAGCGCTCTGGCCAGCAAGGACGCCCCGGATGTCATCGAGGTGGGCAACACCCAGGTGGCGCAGTACGCAGCCAGCGGGGGCGTGCAGGACCTCAGTGACAAGGTCGCCGACCTCCAGGGCTCCGACTGGATCCCCGGCCTCGCCGAGCCGGGGAGGATCGACGGCAAGCAGTACGGCATCCCCTGGTACGCCGCCAACCGCGTCGTCATCTACAACAAGGACCTCTTCGCCAAGGCGGGCATCACCACCCCGCCCAGGACCCGCGACGAGTGGCTCACCGACACCGCCAAGCTCAACACCGGCGGCAACGACGGCATCTACCTGACCGGCCAGACCTGGTACGCCCTCGCGGGCTTCATCTGGGACGAGGGCGGCGACCTCGCCGTCAAGGGCGCCGACGGCACCTGGAAGGGCACCCTGGACACCCCGCAGGCCCAGGCCGGCATGGAGTTCTACAAGAAGCTCCAGGCCCTCGGCAAGGGACCCAAGGACTCCGACGAGGCCAAACCGCTCCAGGCGGAGGTCTTCGCCAAGGGCCACAGCGCCCAGATCATCTCCACCCCGGGCGGCGCCGCCGCCATCCTCCAGGCCAACCCCGCCCTCAAGGACAAGCTCGGCTTCTTCCCCATCCCCGGAAAGACGGCCGACAAGCCCGGTGCGGTCTTCACCGGCGGGTCCGACCTCGTCGTCCCGGAGGCCTCCCAGCACCAGGACGCCGCATACGAGGTGGTCAAGGCGCTGGCCGGCGAGAAGTGGCAGACCGAGATCGCCAAGGAGATGAGCTACGTCCCCAACCGGACGTCCCTGGCCAGAGTGCTCGCCGGGAACGAGGGGGCCGCGGCCATGGCCGCCGGCGCCGTCAACGGCCATGCCACCCCCAACTCGCCCAACTGGGCGGCGGTGGAGGCCAACAACCCGATCAAGCAGTACATGACGCAGGTGCTCACGGGCGCCGACCCGGCCACGGCGGGCAGGACTGCCAGCGACGCCATCACCAAGGCCCTCAACAGCAGTTCCTGACGGGAGACCGACGCCGTGCCCACCGCCGCCCCGCCGGCCCCGCTGCGCCGGGTCTGGCCGTACCTCCTGGTCGCCCCCACCGTGGTGGGCGCGGCATACCTCCTGGTCTATCCGCTGGTCCGCAACATCGTGATGTCCTTCCAGCACTTCCGCCTCGGCGAACTGATCCGCGGCGGCGCCCGGTTCGTCGGCACGGCCAACTACGCCGAGGTGCTGAACGACCCCGAGTTCTGGACGGTGGTGCGCCGCACCCTGCTGTGGACCGCTCTGAACACCGCCCTGATCACCGTGATCGGCACCCTGCTGGCGCTGATGCTCGCCCGGCTCGGCCGGCGCCTGAGGCTCGCCGTGATGAGCTCCCTGGTGCTGGCCTGGGCCACTCCGGTGATCGCCGCGACCACCGTCTTCCAGTGGCTGTTCCAGTCCCGCTTCGGAGTGGTCAACTGGATACTTGACCAGTTGGGGCTGCACGGCTACCGGGACTACGCCTGGTTCGCCCACAGCAACGCGACCTTCGCCATCCTGGTGGTGCTGATCGTCTGGCAGTCCGTCCCGTTCGCCGCGCTCACCCTCTACGGCGGGCTCACCACCATCCCGGGCGAACTCTACGAGTCCGCCGTCATCGATGGCGCCGGTCCCTGGCAGACCTTCCGCCTCATCACCTTCCCCACCCTGCGGCCGCTGTTCGCCCTGGTCACCTCACTGGAGGTGATCTGGACGTTCAAGTGCTTCGCCCAGATCTGGGTGGTCAGCCAGGGCGGCCCCGACGGCGCCACCACCACCCTGCCCGTGTACGCCTTCCAGATCGCCCAGTCCCTGCACAAGTACGACCTCGGTTCGGCGGTCTCCACCCTCACCGTCCTCATCCTGCTCGCCGCCCTGGTCCTCAACCTGCGCCGGATGTTCCGCCAGGAAGGGGAGACCCTGTGACCGACCTCGGCACCCTGCCCGCCCCCACCG
>NZ_LIQR01000733.1 GCF_001418575.1 Peterkaempfera griseoplana | reverse complement strand
GCCCCGCCCGCCCATGCCGTTGCCGCCCCTTCGCCGCGGGCCGGTGCGCCCGAGCAGCACCGTGCCCCCCGCACAGCATGGCAGGGGGCCGGTCCGCGCCGCCGGGGGATCCCCCTCGTCCGCTCAGCCCTGCCGGGAGCCGCTCTCCGAGTCGGGTGTGTGCGCCTGCTGGGGTCCGGGCTCCGCGAGAGCGAGCGGACGCAGACGCATCCACACCAGGAACACGGCCGCGACGGCGAGCATGCCGATGCCGGTCCAGAGGTTGAGGTTGAGGCCCTGGGCCTTCCTCAGCGCGCGGCTGCCGTCGAGCGCTCCGGTGACGGTGAGCAGCACGCCGTAGACGGCGAAGAGTCCGCCGATGACCAGTCTGATGTCGAACAGGCGACGGGATCCGCCGGTCTCCTCCTGCGTCGCGGTGTCCGACGGGCTGTGGTGGATGGTGGGCATGGCACTGCTTCCTTTGCTCATGACGGCAGGGGGCTCAGACCCAGAAGGGGACGTAGCAGACGGCGGCCAGGACCATGGCGGACCAGCCGAGTACGGCCGGACGCCGGTACCAGACCCTGTCCGCGGCGGTCACCGGCTCGGAGTCCTGCTCGGCCGTGCCGTACACCAGGCCGCGCAGTTCGGCTGCCGGACGGGCCCTGGTGAACAGGGTGACCAGGACACTGACCAGTGCGCCGACGGCGAAGGCCACGATGGAGGAGACGAAGTTGGCGCCCTGGTCGCTGGGGATGTGGAGGGTGCCGCCCTTGTAGAGCCAGAAGTAGTTGACCATGGCGGCCACCGTCCCGGCCAGCAGCCCCCAGAAGCCCGCCGCGGGGGTCATCCGCTTCCAGAACATGCCGAGGATGAAGGTGACGAACAGCGGCACGTTGAAGAAGGAGAAGAGCGTCTGCAGATAGGCCATGAGGTTGCTGAAGGTGGAGGCGATGAACGCGGTGCCGATCCCGATGAGCACGCCGACCAGGGTGACCAGCCGGCCGACGCGCAGATAGTGGGCGTCGGGCATGTTGGGCTTGAGGTAGGGCTCCCAGATGTCCGTGGTGAAGACGGTGTTGAAGGAGGAGACGTTCGCGGCCATACCGGCCATGAACGCGGCGAGCAGGCCGGTGACCGCGACGCCGAGGACGCCGTTGGGCAGCAACTGGCCCATCAGCAGCGGGATGGCGTCGTTGTACTGCAGGTCTCCCTTGCCCAGGCCCGGCACGACGGCCGCCGCCACCAGGCCCGGGACGATCACCACGGCCGGGATGAGGATCTTGGGGAAGGCGGCGATCAGCGGGGTGCGGCGGGCCGCCGACTGGCTGCGGGCGGACAGGGCACGCTGCACCTCGGCGAAGTTGGTGGTCCAGTAGCCGAAGCTCATGACGAAGCCGAGGCCCAGCACGATGGTCAGCCAGTTGGCCCCCAGCGGATTGGCGGTGCCGATCGAGGTGCCGCCCCAGGCGGTCATGAAGTCATGGCCGTGTGCCGCCGTCAGCTGGTGGTGCAGGCCGTTCCAGCCGCCGACGCGCTTGAGCGCGACGACGGTCAGCGGGATCAGCGCGGCCAGGATCACAAAGAACTGGAGCACCTCGTTGTAGATCGCCGAGGAGAGGCCCCCGAGGAGGATGTAGGCGAGCACGAAGGCGGCGGCGACGACGATCGACAGCCACAGTGACCAGCCCAGCAGTGCCTTCATGACGATGGCCAGGGCGTAGAGGTTCACTCCGGCGATCAGTACGGAGGAGAGGCTGAAGATGCAGGCGCTCAGCAGATGGGAGGACGGGCCGAAGCGCCGCAGCAGGAACTCCGGCACGCTGCGGACCTTGGAGCCGTAGTAGAAGGGCATCATCACGATGCCGAGGAAGACCATCGCCGGGATGGCCCCCACCCAGTACCAGTGCACGGTGTACAGGCCGTACTGGGCGCCGTTGGCGGCCATGCCCAGGATCTCCGTGGCGCCGAGGTTGGCGGCGACGAAAGCCAGACCGGTGACCCAGGCCGGGAGTGCGCGGCCGGAGAGGAAGAAGTCGAGGCTGGTGCGGACCGACCGCCTGGCCGCGAAACCGATGCCCAGCACCACGAGGAAGTACAGGGCCAGGATCGCGTAGTCGAGCGTGTTGATGTGGAGCTGCAGCGGCGCGGCGAGGAGACGTGGGGACACAGGAGTTCCGTTCGAAGCAGGGCGGAATACTAACGAACTCCACCGTGAGCGATCAGAAACGACCACAAAGGGACAGGTGCTGTGCGCGCCTACCCCATGACTCCGTTCGTATGAACGCCGCATCCGGTCCCCGATCGGCGGCGGAAGGGCGCAGAGGCCGCCCCACCAGGCATGGAGGCGTCCTCAGCGGATCACCATGAGGTTGATCACGGTTTTGCGGCGGGGAGGACGGGCAGGCGATACGGCTTCGGCCCGGACGCTCACCGATCCCGTACGGCGCAGGGCGGGCGGGGTGCGGCGGCCGACCTTCGCCGGCTGGCGAAGGGGGTCAGGGACGCCGCTCCCCCAGCCGTCACCCCGGCGCCGTCCGGGGCGGGTTGTCGAAGCGCCCGCTGCGCACCTCCACCGGTGACATCACGGGTGGCGGCACCAACGGCACCCGCACCCGCCACCTGACATACCGTCAACATCCCGCAGCGGCGGCCACCCGGGCGAGGTGTCGGTCCTCAACATCGGCACCGGCACGCTCAACGGATGGAACCTCGGCACGTCCCTGGGTCTCCGGCCAGGCCGTCAGCAGCCCGTGGAACGGCGTGAACCCCCTCGGCTTCACGGCCACCGGCACCAGCCCCCGGAACTCCCCGCAGCTCACCCCGGGTTCCCGCTCCGGCAGCCCGCCGGGGGCGACCGGTCACCGGGTACGGCCGACCGCGCGGCGCCCGGCTTCCCCCACCCGGCCGGGGCGCCCCGGGACGGCGGTCACCCGGTTCGGGGCATCGTCGTCAGGCTGCCGGTGACCGCGGCCGGCAGGGAGCCGTCGCGGGCCGCAGAGCCGTCCCCGGCCCAGCACACATAACCGTCGGGCCGGACCAGCAGGACCGCCGCACCCAAATCCTCGGCGCAGGTGGCACGGACGAGGTCCACCCGTGGCGGGAGCCGAAGCCCGGCCGGGAGGCCGCCGGCCAGGTCGAGCAGGACGGCGTGCCCCGAGCCGAGGAGCGCCGACAGCCGGACGGGTCCACCCTCGGTGACCAGGTCGGCGTCCGGGATGCGCCGCCCGGTGAGCGGGTGGTCGCCGGGCAGCGGGTAGCTCAGCGAGAGGCCGGACATCAGTCCCGCGATGTGGCGGTTGGCATCGGGCAGTCGCAGCAGGTCGATGACGATGTCGCGCAGCGCGGCCACGTCCTCGTCCGGGTTCGGGTCCGCCAGGACGCGCTGCGCCGACGTGTGGTGCAGGACCTGGGCCGCGACCGGGTGCCGCTCGGCATGGTAGCTGTCCAGGAAGCCGCTCGGCGCCCGCTCCTGGATGGCCGCGGCCAGTTTCCAGCCGAGGTTGAAGGCGTCCTGCATGCCGAGGTTGAGGCCCTGGCCGCCCAGCGGCGGGTGGATGTGTGCGGCGTCGCCCGCGAACAGGACGCGGCCCTCGCGGTAGCGCTCCAGCTGCCGGGTGGCGTCACCGAACCGCGAGGCGTGGTCCACGGCGCCGAGGGTGGTCTCGTCCCCGTACACGGCCCGCAGCGCGGCGGTGATCTCCTGGTGGGTGACGGGGTCCTCGCGGTCGGTGTCCGTTCGGTCCGCGCGTCCGAAGGTGAGCCGGTAGCGGTCGCCGCCGAGCGGGGCCAGCATGGCCCAGTAGCCGCCTCCCTGACGCATCAGGCCGCTGATGTGCCCGAGCTGCCGCGGCACCAGAGGGGACACGGCGGAGAGGCGGATGTCGGCGAGCACCGCCTGATGGGTCCCGGGCCTGCCGGGAAACGGCAGGTTCAGCAGTCTGCGCACCGTGCTGTGGCCGCCGTCGCACGCCACCAGGTAGCGGGCCCGTACCTGCAGGCCGTCCGCCGTCACCAGCACACCGTCGCTGTCGGACGCCACCCCCGAGACGGCGGTGCCGTGCAGGACGCGGACGCCACCGGTGGCCGCCCGCTCCTCGAGCACCTCCTCGATCTCCCACTGGGGGATTGGGATCGGGAAGGGGTGCCGGGTCTGCCAGGGGGTGCAGTCCAGGGGGACGGGCAGGGCGGCGAAGTGGCCGCCGACCGGATCGACCGGCGTGGCCCGGCGCAGCAGGGGTTCCAGCAGTCCGCGCGACTCCAGCAGTTCGGCGGTGCGGGGCTGGATCGCGCCGCCCTTCACTTGCTGGGCCCGCTGCGGCTGCTTCTCCAGCACCAGGGCCCGGACACCGGCCAGGGCCAGTTCGCACGCCAGCGTCAGCCCGGTCGGGCCGGCGCCCACGATGACGGCCTCGGTCTCGATGTCGGTCAACGCCTTCACCTCTTCACTCATTTCTTGCCTCGGAGTAAATGTATACCAGGTGCAGAATTACTCCGGGGGAAGCGTCTGCTACGGTGAACGCCGTGGACGGCAAGCCAGGGCTGCGGGAGCGCAAGAAGCAGCGGACCCATGCGGCGATCTCCGACGCGGCGATCGCGCTCTTCCTCGAACACGGCTTCAACCAGGTCTCGGTGGCCCAGGTGGCCGAGGCGGCCGAGGTGTCCAAGCGGACGCTCTTCGCCTACTTCCCGACCAAGGAAGACCTCGTACTGCACCGCCTCGCCGACCACGAGACCGAGTCCGCACGCGTCGTACGGGCCCGGCCGCCCCGCACCACCCCGCTGGCGGCGCTGCGTGAGCACTTCCTCAGGGGGCTGCGCGAGCGCGACCCGATCACCGGGCTCAACGACCACCCGCAGGTGCTGAGGCTCACCCGCATGATCCTGGACGCACCGTCGCTGGCCGCCCGGATGGAAGGCTTCAGGAGCGGCGCCGAACGCGCGCTCGCCCAGGCCCTGGTCGAGACGGCCGGGACTTCCGATCTGACGGCGCGGCTGGCCGCCGTCCAGATCGTCGGGGTCCAGTGGACGCTGGCGCAGGACAACGCCGCACGCCTGGCGTACGGGCAGTCCGCCGACGAGCGCTGCGCGGGCGCGGTGGCCGACGCGGAGGAGGCGTTCAGGCTGCTGGAGAACGGACTGCGGCACCTGTCCCGGCAGTGACTTCCCCGCGTCCGGACCGGCGGCTGGCCCTGCCCGGCCCTTCCGCACCGGGCCCCTCCGCACCGGCCGGCCTCCGCCCCCGGTCTTCGCCCCCGCCTCGGCGACGGAAACGCCTGGTCGCGGCCGCCTCGGCGCACCTCGGC
>NZ_LIQR01000732.1 GCF_001418575.1 Peterkaempfera griseoplana | reverse complement strand
ATCCCGAAACCCCCAGGGACACCCACCCGGCACCGGCCCACGACGCCGCCCCCGAGACGCCCTCACGGACGCCGCAGGAGACCGAGCCCGCGCCCGCCGACGACAGGGGCGCCCCCCGGCTGGCGCCGCCGCCGAGCCGGATGACCCAGACCGGGCAGCTCAGCGGCGGCGACCACATCCTGCCGATCCGGGCCGACGACAACGTGGTCACGGACCGCCTGCTCACCGGGCTGCCGCTCAACGAGGAACAGCTGGCCGCAGCCCGCTCCCAACTCGCCCCGCAGCTCAGCCTGAAGACCCTCCAGCCGCTGCTCTCGGGCATGACCCGTGGCGACGTCCACCATGTGAAGCTGGACATCCCGGGGTTCAAGGGCGATGTCCCCGTCACGGCCCGGGTCGTGAAGGCGGACACCGCCGCGCCCATCGAGAAGCTGGAGTTCGAGGACGGCGGTGAGTCCTTCTCCCGCAGCGGTTTCCTGCGCGAGGGGCAGAAGCGGTTCGGCGGCGGCGTCCAGTTCAGGGGCAAGGGCTCGGCGGAGACCAACCTCACCGGGCAGCTCGGCGCGTCCCGCGACCGGACCACCGCTGAGGCCGTGTCCAGCAGCAGCCGCGTCTTCTCCCGCAGCAAGACCTCGGAGCCCGCTCTGCGGATCAACACCGAGATCAGGCTCGACTTCGACCTGTCCGGTGTCCGGAGCCCCCTGGGTTCGCCGCTCGCCGCAGCACCGCGCACCGACGGCGGGACCGGGGCGGGTACGGACTCGCGCCCCCAGGTCAGCCTCACCGTCCCGGTCGCCGCTCCCGCGGCGGAGTCCGGTCACGCGCCCGCCATCGAGCAGCACTACCAGCCGCCGCTGCGGGTGCAGCAGACCCTGTCGCTCGGCGGGACCGACGTCGTCCGGGACGTCTTCGCCGTGGACGCCCAGGGAAACCGCACCGGCGGCGGGGCGGCGGCCCTGCTGGGCGATCCCGCCGACCGGAACTCCCTGGAGTCCTTCGGCCGCCGGCGGTTCGGCGACGACTGGTCCGGGGTCCGCGAGCAGATCGTCGACCGGATCGACCGGACGACCCTGCACTCGGGTCTGAAGCCGATGACCGCCGGTGAGCCCCTTGAGATCCCGCTCGGTGACGGCCGGGGCACCCTCGTGGTCTCCGCCGAGGTCGCGTCCATGACGCACGTACGCAACACCGCGCAGACGGAGTTCAACACCGGTGCGGACGTCACCCGCACCATCACCTCCTCCGACGGCGTCGGCTGGACCGCGCGGGCGCCCTTCACCGCCCAGACCTACGACTTCGGTGCCGCCCCGCTGGAGATCGGCGGCGGTACGAACGCGGAGTACGGCCGTGAGGGCGCGTCCGTCCAGCAGATCGCGATCCGCACGGGAAGCGCCGTCAAGATGAAGGTCCCCGCGGCCGTCTTCGACGGTGTGGCGAAGGTGACCTTCACCCACCGCCCGGAGGGCGCCGGGACCGCACCCCGGCCGGCCTCCGCCGAGGGCCGGCTCGGCTTCCAGGTGCTCAGCGAGGCCGCCGAGTCGCGTCCCGTCGACACCGCGCACCCGTTCTCCGCCTCCGACCGCGCCCCCGGGCCCCGGCGTATGGAGGCCCCGGAGATCTCCGCGGGGGAGACGTCCTGGCGGCCCAAGGAGGACGTCTGGAGCAAGGGACTGCCCGAGCAGGCCGTGGTGCTCGACGTGCTGCTGGGTGAGGAGCACCCGGCGGGGCAGGGCGGCGCCGTCAAGCCGTCCGACCTCCTCGACCGGTTGGGACGCAGCCACTTCGGCGACTCCTGGGCCGACGTGGCCCCGAGCGGCCGGGGCATCATCAGCCACCAGCAGCTCGCCGCCGCCCTGCCCGGCATGAGCCGCGACGTCCCGGCCCAGAGCCCGCCGCTGACGCGTCCCCTCCGCTCGGACGCGCAGGCGACGGGGAGGGCGCGGCTGGAGGGACTGGAGTTCCTGCGGCCGCTGGACAAGGCCGAGCTCAATGTCCTCAACGACATCACGGAGGGTTCCCAGGACCGGCTGGGCTCCTCGCTCGGCGGTTCGGCCCGCGCCCAGGGCGGGCCCGACCTGGCGCTCTCGCAGTCGTCGTCCCTCTCCGTGCCCGGCATCGGCGGGGGCGTCTCGGGCCGGACCCGCAGCGGAGCCAGGGCCGCCGACACGGCCAACACCGTGTCCAGTTCCAAGTACGCCGAGCCCATGGTCGCCTACATCGCGCGGGCACGCGTCGACCTCCAGGTCGGGGAGCTGGGCAAGGACGGCCCCTCGGGCCACACCGAGGTTCGGTTCGTGGTGGCGATCCCGCAGTCCCACGCGGAGCGGTACCAGGTCGCTGAGGACACGGCGGGCCGGCAGGTGTTCGACCGTCCCGCGCCGGCCGCTCCGGCGGGCCACGGCGACACGACGACGCCCGGCCACACGACCTCCGGTGACGCGACCCCCGGCGACCCAGCCCACGGTGACACGACCCACGGTGACACGACCCACCGTGACCCGGCGTCCAACGACCCGGCGTCCAACGGCACAGTGCACGGCGACGCCCCCGGCGAGCCGTCCGGTACCCGGCGGGACAGCCGTACGGACGGCACGGAGCCCGGCGGCCGCGCCACCACGCCGCCGGCCGACGACACGGCGGTCACCCGTGACCGGGACGACGCCGACCGTGCCACCACCGAGACGGAGCCGCGGCCGCTGGAGTTCCAGCCTCCGGACCGGGTCCGCACCTCGGGCCGGCTGGGAGCCTCGGACGCGGTCCTCCACTTCAAGGACCCGAAGGCCGTGATGAACGCCCTGGAGAAGGAGCTGGGCGGCACCTTCAAGGAGGACTGGGGAAGGGCCGAGGCCGAGCTGAAGCCGTACTTCGACGAGGTGGCGCTGCGACCGCAGTCGGCCGCTCTGACGGCGGGGCGTACCTGGGGGACCTCGGTCACCGTCGGAGCCCACACCGCCGACGTCCGGATCGTCGGAGCCCGGGCCAGGATGACGGAGTACGCGCGGCCGGTCGACGACTTCGAGTTCGAGACCGGCACGGAGTCCTCGACCGGCAGGGGCCACGCCAAGGACGTCAGCGTACGGAAGTCCTTCTGGGGCAGGCTGGGTGTGCGGGCGCCGCACACCTCGATCGCCGTCGACCACATGCGGCACAGCGACTCACTGACCGGTGAGGGCAGTGAGCTCAGGGCCCAGGCCGTCTCCAAGGGCAAGACGGTGGAACCGGCCGCCGTCTTCAAGGGCGACCTGGACTACACCGTGGAGGTCACGGTCAGCCACGCCGTACCGGGAGTCCCCGACCGCAAGGTGACCCTGCACCCCACCACGGAAGCCGAGTTCGGCTTCCCGGTGAGGGAACTGCCGGTCGACCCCACGACCTCGCGCAGGCCCGAGCCGGCCGAACGGTTCCTCCCGCCGCCGCGGATCGCCCGCGACATGGTCCTCGGCGCCTCCGACATCGTGCTGGACGTCGGCTCCACCGAGCAGCGGTCCGGCACCGCCGGCACGGGCCGGGCACCCGCGGCCGAGGGCACCCCGGCAGACCGGCCGACGCCTGAGCGGTCCACGGCCGACCACGTCCTCGACCAGCTGGACGAGTCCGGCATCCGGGCGCTGGGCTCGGCCAAGGCATGGGCGGCGGCCAAGGACGTCATGCGCGAGCAGCTCACCGACGACCGGATCCAGCAGCGGTTGAAGGGCATGACGGCCGGTCAGCCCTGGGACATCAAACTCCCGAACGGCACGGTGCGGATCACGTCGAGCATCCAGCAACTGACCCACACCTCCAACACCAAGGCCACCGAGTTCAACAGCGGATCGACCGCCGCCTCCACCACGAGCCGGACGGAAAGCCGCGACGGCAGCGCACACACGACCAATGTGCAGGCCGTCGGGACGATCGATCCCGTCGGAGCAGCCCCCGCGGAAGTGATCGTGGGGGGCTCGGTGACGCATGAGAGCGCCCACGACCGCGTCACCGAGAGCGCCTCCGGTGGCCGCACCGGCGCGGGTACCAAGACGAAGGTCCCCGGCAGTGTCTTCGACGGGGTGGCCGGGCTGCACTTCGAGTTCAAGCGGTCCTGGAAGCTGCTGGGACGGACCGTCGACACCCGCGTCCCGGCGCAGGCCCGCGCCGAGCAGCGCCGGATCGACCAGCTCCGCCGGGAGATCGCCGCCCTGCCCGAGAACCCGGCCGACCCCGAGGCGGCGGCACGGCTCAGGCAGGAGTACGACACCGCGCTCGACCGGGAGGCCGACCGCGTCAGGAGGAGTGCCGCGCAGCGGACCGACGCCGGCCAGGGCACCCCCCGGCCGATGACCAGGCTCGCCTTCGGGGTGCGGCAGCGCTCCCACGGCTACGCCACGGTCGGCTTCCAGGCGCTGGTCGAGAGCGCCGACGCCGTGAAGGCCGACCCGCCGGCTGCGGCACCGGGTGCCGAGGGGGCTCCGCCGGCCCGTACGGGAACCGGGGAGACGCCCCGCACGCTGGCGGTGCCACCCGAGGAGATCTGGGGCCGGGGCCTGTCGGCGGACCACATCGTCCGTGACCTGCCCGATGTGCGTTCCCTGCGGAGCCTGGTGGAGGCCGAGGGCCGGCGCGCCTACCGAGGCGCCTGGGACTCCCGGGGCCTCACCGACCGCACCAGGGGCGACCAGGTGCTGGACACCTTCACCCGCGAGCAGTTCCTGGCGAATCTGCCCCAGCTGTCCCGCGGCGGGGAACTGAGGAGCGAGCCTTTCGTACTGAACGGCAAGAAGGCGTGGGTGACGGCGACGGCGAAGGTGGTCAGCCTCACCCACGACCGGCCGGAGCCCAAGGCCGAGACCACACTCGTCAGCGAGAGCTCCACCCAGGCCGGCCGCCGTCAGGTGGACTCCCGGCAGGTCGGGATAACCGGGCAGGTCGGGGCCAGGGGCACCGAGCTGGCCGGTGACTTCGGGGTCACGGCGACCTTCGGCGGCGCCTACCGCAGCCGCTCGGCGCAGGAGGACACCGTCGGCGGGCGTACCACGGCCGGTTCCAAGTACCCCCTTCCGCTGGAGCACTTCAACGGATACGTCGAGGTGGAGTTCGCCTTCCACCACGGCGAGTCGTCCACCCCCCAGCGGGCGTCCGGAGTCGTGCCGTTCGGCGTCTCCATTCCCACGCAGGAGATCACGGAGCACGTGGAGGGCACCTCGGCCACGTACTTCACCGGTGAACACCGGCAGGGCACCACCTGGGCCTCCTCCGCACCCGCCCCGGAGACGACCAGGCCGGAGACGACCACCTCGGACACGACCGTGCCGGAGACGCCGCCGGCGGAGACTCCCGCGCCCGGAACCACCACCCGCTACGCACCTGCCCTGGACACGATCCACGAGGAGACCATCACCCCGGAGACGCCCCCGGC
>NZ_LIQR01000731.1 GCF_001418575.1 Peterkaempfera griseoplana | reverse complement strand
GGGCTTGGCGGTCACCCTGCGCGAGGAGGGCCTCTGTCTCTTTGGTGCCGGGCAAGGATGGTCGGTGTGACGGGTCGGGATCGGTTGGGGAGGGCCGCGGTGCACTATGCGGCCTGTGGCGGGGATATGGATGGGCCTGAGGGCGGTGTTGGCTGAGGGCGCCAGCCCGGGGCCGCTGATGCCGAGGGTTGGACTCCGCTGCATTTTGCTGCTCAGGCGCAGGTGCCCGCGGTCGTCGAAGTCCTGCCGGCCTCGGGTGCGGCGGTCGATGTCGTGGACCGTCATGGCAATACGCCGTTGTGGAGGGTGGTGTTCTGTTCGCGGGGCGACGGCAGGACGATTCGGCTCCTTCTGGAAGCCGGTGCCGACCCTGACCGGGACAACGTCCATGGCGTGAGCCCGAGGGCGCTGGCGGGGCGGATCGCCGACTATGGCGTGGCTGTTCACCTTCCGGTCGGCGGCGATGCTCCCTGCCGTACCCGGCTGGGCTTCGCGGAAGGTTCAGTCGCGGAGCAAGGCGAGGAGGACGTCGGCCCGGCGTCGGGCGAGGCAGAGCAGACCGGGGTGTGGTGCTTGCCGTCGGTGTCGTGGCTGCGCAAGGGGCTCACGTCGGGCGGGCGGTCCCTCCTCGCCGCAAGGCTGGCCGAGCCAGGGCCAGCCGAGCCCGACGGTCACCCTGGGTAGAGGTCACCCTGGGTGGTGGTCATTTCTGCCGGAGCGGGGGCTGCCGGGTCCGGGCCGCTGGACCGGGTGGTCAGCTGCGGAGGCCCACACCCCGTGGGCGGTGACCCCCGCGGGCAGTCCCCCCGGTGTGCGGTCACTCCTCGCCGTAGCGGGGGTCCACGGTGTCGGGGGAGAGCCCGAGCAGCTCGGCCACCTGCTCGACCACGATGTCGTGGACCAGCGCCGCCCGCTCGTCCCGGCCCTTGGCGCGGATCTCCACCGGGCGGCGGAAGACCACGATCCGGGTGGGGCGGTCCTTCGCAGCCGGGATCAGCCTGCCCAGCGGCACCGAGTCGCCCAGCGCGCTCGCCGCCTCCTCGGGCCCGGTCGGCGGCCAGGGCACCTCCTGCACCGCGAACTCCACCTCGCCCAGCTGCGGCCAGCGGCGCTCCAGGCGGTCCACGGAGTCGCGCACGAAGTCGTCGAAGATCTCCGCCCGGCTCAGCGCGATGGGGACCTGCGGCGGCGCCAGCGGGCCGCGCAGCCCGCGACCGTGCCGGTCGCGGCGCCGTGGCCGTGGTGGGTGTGCGGACCTGTCCATATCACGCAAGAGCCTAGGCCCTCCCAGCCCACCGCACGAGCAACCCCGGCGCAGATCCTCCGCGCGGCCGCCGCCCGGTGTTCCCCAGGTCCACCCGGGCGCGGATGGCCCTTTGCGGCCACGGGCGGCGGCCGGGGCGGGT
>NZ_LIQR01000730.1:326-1786 GCF_001418575.1 Peterkaempfera griseoplana | reverse complement strand
CCCGCAGCCGCCGGGCGGCCGCCTCCGCTCCCCCGGGCTCGGGGATGCCCTCCGTGTCACCGGGCCCCGCGGTCCCGGCAGGCCCCCCGCCGGCCATCAAACGGCCCCGCCCAGGGCCGTGGCGACCAGCGCCCTGGCCTCCTCCTGCACCTGGCCGAGGTGGTCGGGGCCGCGGAAGCTCTCGGCGTAGATCTTGTAGACGTCCTCGGTGCCCGACGGCCGGGCGGCGAACCAGGCGTTCGCGGTGCAGACCTTGAGGCCGCCGATGGCGGCGCCGTTGCCGGGGGCCTCGGTGAGGACGGCGGTGACCGGCTCGCCGGCCAGTTCGGTGGCGGTGACCTGCTGCGCGGAGAGCCGGGCCAGCACCGCCTTCTGCTCCCGGGTCGCGGGGGCGTCGACCCGGGCGTAGGCGGGGTCGCCGAAGCGGTCGGTGAGCTCGGCGTAGTGCCGGGAGGGGGTGGTGCCCGTCACCGCGGTGATCTCGGCGGCGAGCAGGGCGAGCAGGATGCCGTCCTTGTCGGTGGTCCACACCCGGCCGTCACGGCGCAGGAAGGACGCCCCCGCCGACTCCTCACCGCCGAAGCCCAGGGTGCCGCCGTACAGCCCGTCCACGAACCACTTGAAGCCGACCGGCACTTCGACCAGCGGCCGCCCCAGATCGCCCACCACCCGGTCGATCATGGAGGAGGAGACCAGGGTCTTGCCGATCCCGGCACCCGCCGGCCAGTCGGGGCGATGGGTGCAGAGGTAGCGGATGGCGACGGCCAGGTAGTGGTTGGGGTTCATCAGGCCGCCGTCGGGGGTGACGATCCCGTGCCGGTCGGCGTCGGCGTCGTTGCCGGTGGACACGGTGTAGTCGTCGCGCTGCCGGATCAGCGAGGCCATGGCGTAGGGCGAGGAGCAGTCCATCCGGATCCTGCCGTCCCAGTCCAGGGTCATGAACCGCCAGGTGGGGTCGGCGACGGGGTTGACCACGGTGAGGTCCAGGCGGTGGCGCTCGGCGATCCGGCCCCAGTAGGCGACGGACGCGCCGCCCAGCGGGTCGGCGCCGATCCGCACCCCGGCGTCCCTCACCGCGTCGAGGTCCAGGACGGCGGGCAGGTCGTCCACATAGGCGCCGAGGAAGTCGTGGCGGCCCGTGGTGTCCGCGGCCAGCGCGCGGGCGTGGGGGATCCGCCGGACCTCCTTGAGGCCGCCCTCGATCAGGGCGTTGGCGCGGTCCTGGATCCAGGAGGTGGCGTCGGAGCCGGCCGGGCCGCCGTGCGGGGGGTTGTACTTGAAGCCGCCGTCGGCGGGCGGGTTGTGGGACGGGGTCACCACGATGCCGTCGGCCCGGGCGCCGCCCCGGTCCCGGTTGTGCGTCAGGATGGCGTGGGAGACCGCCGGGGTGGGGGTGTAGCCGTCGGCGGCGTCGATCAGCGTGGTGACACCGTTGGCGGCCAGCACCTCCAGGGCGGTGA
>NZ_LIQR01000730.1:0-275 GCF_001418575.1 Peterkaempfera griseoplana | reverse complement strand
CCGCTGACCCGGGTCGGCGGGGTCCGGGTGGGTCGCGTAGTAGGCCGTCACCAGCCGTGCGACATCCACCAGGTCTCCGGGCTGCGCCGGATGCCCGGCCCTCTCGTGCACCATTGCCTCTCCTCGCTCCTCGCAGCGGGTCGCGCCGTGATCCATGCCCAGCTTGCGCGGGATCGACTCCTGGCAGCGTCTCCGAGGCCGGGCCTGCGGCCGCCTGGGGCTCCCGGGGAGCGCGGGTCCGCTGCGGGGAGCGAGGAGAGGCAATGGTGCACGAG
>NZ_LIQR01000073.1 GCF_001418575.1 Peterkaempfera griseoplana | reverse complement strand
CGCGCACCCTCGCCCTCGCCCCAGGAGCCCGCCATGACCGCCCAGCCCCTCACCGCCGCCACCGCCGACTGCGCCCCCGCCACCGCCGACTGCGCGCCCGCCGTCTGCGCCCCGCTGCCCGTCCTCGGCCAGACCGTGGAGGTCCCGCTGGTCAGCGGTGAGAAGGTGACCTACGCGGCCCTCGACTACGCCGCCAGCGCCCCCGCCCTGCAGCGGGTCTGGGACGACGTCGCCGCGTACGCGCCCTACTACGGCAGCGTGCACCGGGGCGCCGGGTACCTCTCGCAGCTCTCCACCGACCTCTTCGAGCAGAGCCGCCGTACCGTCGCGGACTTCCTCGACCTCCCCGAGGACCACCAGGTCGTCTTCACCCGCTCCACCACCGACTCGCTCAACCTGCTGGCCGCGGCGCTGCCCGCCGGAACCCGGGTCCTCGCCTTCGAGACCGAGCACCACGCCTCGCTGCTGCCCTGGCGCCGCGACNNTGGAGACCCTGGTCGCGGCGCTTCAGGCGGCACCGGAGGGGCCCAAGCTGCTCTGTGTCACGGGCGCCTCCAACGTCACCGGGGAGATCTGGCCGATCGCCGAGCTCGCCGAGGCCGCCCACCACCACGGTGCCCGGGTGGTCCTGGACGCGGCCCAGCTCGCCCCGCACCACCGGGTGTCGGTCCGCGAGCTGGGCGTGGACTGGGTGGCCTTCTCCGGGCACAAGCTCTACGCCCCGTTCGGCGCGGGTGTGCTGGCCGGCCGCAGCGACTGGCTGGACGCGGCGGAGCCGTACCTGGCCGGCGGCGGCGCCAGCCGCACCGTGGCCCGGGACGAGGACGGCGGGATCCAGGTGGCGTGGCAGAGCGGCCCGGCCCGGCACGAGGCCGGCTCGCCCAATGTCATCGGCGCCTACGCGGTGGCCTCGGCCTGCCGGGCGCTGACCGAGGCGGGTTTCGAGGCGCTGGAGGCCCGTGAGCGGCAGCTGCTGGCCCGGCTGCGGGAGGGACTGGCGGAGGTGCCCCAGGTGCAGGTGCTCGGCCTGTTCGGGCCGGACCACCCGACGGTGGGGGTGCTCTCCTTCGTGGTCCGGGGCTGGAACAGCTCGCACTTCGCCGCTGCGCTCTCCGCCGAGTACGGCATCGGGGTGCGGGACGGGCTGTTCTGCGCGCACCCGCTGGTGCGGACGCTGCTCGGCGGGACCGAGGACGCGCCCTCGCAGTGCGGCTCCCCGGAGCCGTCGCTGCCGGGGGAGCGCAGCCTGAACGCCATCCGGGTGAGCTTCGGCGCCGGTACGCCGGACGAGCACCTGGAGCGGTTCCTGGGGGCGGTGCGGGAGCTGGTCAGCCAGGGTGCCCGCTGGTCGTACCGCACCGAGGGCGGCCGCTGCGTCCCGGACAGCCGCCGCGCCTGACCGGCGACCCGGGTACGACCCGGGTGGGCCAGGACTGCGGGGCCCGCGCGGGCCCCACCGGGCGGGCGGCCCCTGAGGGGACCGCCCGCCCGCCCGTCCGCGGTCCGGGGGGCGGCCGCTACTCGTCGAGCCCGAGGGCGAACGCGGCCTCCAGGTCGTGCTGGGAGTAGGTGCGGAAGGCGATGTGGGTCTCGGTGTGCTGCACACCCGGGACCTTGTTGAGGTGTCCGGGGATCACGTCGGCCAGGTCCTCGTGCCGGCGCACCCTCACCATCGCCACCAGGTCGTAGGTGCCGGTGACGGAGTAGACCTCGCTCACGCCGTCCAGCGCGGCGACCGTCTCGGCGATCTCGGGGATCCGGTCGACGGTGGTCTTGATGAGCACGATCGCGGTGATCACACGGGTCTCCTGATCAGGTGGGCAGGGCTGTCCGGTCAGCGTAACGAGGCCGGTGGATCAGGCGGGGCCCGGGTCGGCCCCGCGGCGCGGCGCGGATGCGGCCGCCACCGGCGGCGCCCCCGCGCCGCCGCGGCGCACCGCCCAGGAGCAGAGGAACCCGGCGGCGAAGCCGATCACATGGACCAGATAGGCGACCCCCGGCGCCGAGTCGTCCGCCGAGTTGGCCCACCACCACTGCGCCGCGAACCAGAGCCCCAGCACCAGCCAGGCCGGGAAGCGCAGCGGCAGGAAGAGCAGCAGCGGCACCAGGCTGGTGACCCGGGCCCGCGGGTGGAGCCGCAGATACGCCCCCAGCACTCCGGCGATGGCCCCGGAGGCGCCGATCAGGGTGCGGTAGGCGTCCGCGGTGTGCTGCTGCGCGAGGGCGTAGCCGTAGGTGGCCAGGACTCCGACGCCCAGATAGAAGGCCAGGAAGCGGGCGCGGCCGAGGCGTTCCTCCACGGTGCTGCCGAAGACGAAGAGGAAGAGCAGGTTGCCCAGCAGGTGCAGCCAGCCGCCGTGCACGAAGAGCGAGGTGACCACGGAGAGCGCGGGCACCTTGCCGGTGGGGCCGGCCGCCGGTGGCGGGCAGCGGGGCGTGCCCGGCGGCGGCGGGGGCACCCGGTCGGGGGTGAGGACCCGGTTGTCCAGCAGTTCCCTGGGGACCGCGCCCCACCGCTGGTCGTAGCGCTGCTGGGCGCAGGCGCGCTGCCCGGCGGGGCCGTACAGCGGGTCGAGGCCGGACGACGGGCCGACCGCGAAGACCACGGTGTTCACCGCGATCAGCGCATAGGTCACCAGTGGCGGACGCCGGAACTGATGCTCGTCGTGGACCGGGATCACCATGGTTCGGAGCATTCCTCCGTGGGCACCCGGCGACACCGCGGGTGCTGCGGACGGGCGAGCGGCCGGGGCGGAACGGCCGTCCCGAGGTGCGAACGTCCTGCCCACCGCAGGTGCCGCAGGGCCTAGGGTTTGGCGTACGCGATCGTCCGGGACGACCGAGAGGACCATCCAGATGCCTGTCCCGCTGCCCACCCCTGGGACCCGGTGGCGCTGCACCCTGTGCGGCAACCTGACCCGCTTCGACGTCACCCGGGCCTCCCGGGTCAAGGAGTTCATCCACCTCGACCTGGCCGGTGAGTCCAGAGTGGAGGAGCGTGAGGTGCTCAGCGAGACCGTGGAGGCGGTGCAGTGCCGCTGGTGCAACGCCGTCGACCAGGTGGAGCTGGTCGACCGCCCGGGTGCCGGCGCGGGACAGGCCCCGGGGGAGCCCGGCCAGGACTGACCAGGGGGTGCCGCCCAGGGCCCGCAAAGGTTCGGGCGGCACCCTGCCGGGCAGGAACCGGCACGCGGGAGAATCGTAGGTGGCGGTGTACGGGGAGGCGCCGGACGAGACGGAGCGGAGTCGTGGACGTGGTGGAGAGAGCTGGATCGGCCGCCGGACCGCAGGGTCGGCAGCCCGCGGTACCGGAGGCGTCCGCTGCCGTCGGGGGCGGGACGGACGCGGCGGGCTCCGGCGGCCGCGGCCCGGACGGCGCATCCGGCTCGGATCCCGGCGCTCCCGACCCCGCTGTCCCCGCCGCCCATGAGGGCGCCCCCGTGAGCGCCGACGGCGAGGCCCCGGGGAGCGCAGACGCTGCCGCGGACGGGGAGGCCCCGGTGAGCGCCGACGGGGATGCCGCCGACGGCGAGGCCGACGGCGAGGACGAGCGGCTGGACCGGCCGCTGCCCGAGGGGGTACGGCGCCGGGTGGTGGGGATCGCGTCGGACGCCCTGGGCGCCCTGCCCGTCGCTGAGCTGCCCGCGAGCCTGCGCCCGTACGCCAAGTTCACCGCCGCCCGGCGGGCGAGGTACGCGGGTACGGCGCTGGCCGCCGCCCTGGAGGCGGAGCCGCTGTTCCGGCTGCGGATAGCGGACCGCTTGCGGCTCGGCCAGCCCGAGCTGGTGAAGGCGCTCGAGGGCGGAGCGGCCCCGGCCGCCGCGGATCCGATGGATGTGGCTGCGGCCTCCTATCTGATCCGGTCGCCGGGCTGGAGCCGGCTGGTGGCGGAGGCCGGGGAGGAGGCCGAGCGGGCCGAGGCCGAGGGCACGGCCGCGGAGGCGGTCCGCCTGGTGGAGAAACTTCAGGGGGAGCTGACCGCGCTGCGGGCCTCCGCCCGCGCTGAGGCGGAGCGGATGCGCAGCGAACTGGACGCCGCCCGGAGGGAGGCCGAGGGACTGCGCAAGAGACTGCGGAGTCTGGAGAGCGACACCCGCCGGGCCGAGGCGGCGACCCGCAAGGTGACCGCGGAGCTCGAGGCGGCCCGTACGGCGGCGCAGACGGAGCGGTCCGCCGCGGAGGGCGAGGCGCGACGGCTGCGGCACCGCATCTCCGAGGTGGAGTCGGCCCTGGAGGCCGGCCGCCGCACGGCCCGTGAGGGTCGCAGCGTGGAGGAGATGCGGCTGCGGCTGCTGCTGGACACGGTGCTGCACGCGGCCCAGGGCCTGCAGCGTGAGCTGGCGCTGCCGGTGACCCGGCTGCGTCCGGCCGACATGGTGGAGGCGGTGGCCCCGGGTTCGGCCTCTCCGCACGACGTGGCCCGCAGGGCGCTCTCCGAGGACGACCCGGCGCTGCTGGACCAGCTGCTGGCCCTGCCGCAGGTGCATCTGCTGGTGGACGGTTACAACGTCACCAAGACCGGCTATCCCACCCTGCCGCTGGAGCAGCAGCGCATCCGGCTGCTGGGCGGTCTGTCCATGCTGGCGGCGCACAGCGGCGCCGAGGTGACCTGCGTCTTCGACGGGCAGGACCTGGACGCGCCGGTGATCATGGCTCCGCCGCGCGGGGTGCGGGTGCGGTTCAGCCGCACCGGGGAGACGGCGGATGAGCTGATCCGGCGGCTGGTGCGGGCCGAGCCGCACGGCAGGCCGGTGGTGGTGGTCTCCTCCGACCGGGAGGTCGCGGACGGGGTGCGCCGGGCGGGGGCGCGGCCGGTCTCCTCCGCGCTGCTGTTGAGGCGGCTGGCGCGTACCTGAGCCGCGACACCCCCGGGGCTTGGCCGGCGACGCGATCTTCACTATGGTCTGACGTCAAACCTCCGCCCCGACTGTCACTCCGACGAGTGGTGTTCGCAGGATTAAGGAGCACCCCCCTTGGCGTCCCACCGCCGTCCCAAGCAGCCGAGCCGTGCCCGGATCTCGGTTCTCACCGCGGCGGCTGCGACCGCCGTCGCCATCTCCGCCCAGGCCGGTGCCGCCAACGCGGCGCCCAAGCCGAACAAGGACCAGGTGAAGGCGAAGGTCGACAAGCTGTACGAGGAGGCCGAGGCGGCCACCGAGTCGTACGACGGCGCCAAGGAGAAGCTCAAGCACCTGCGCGAGCAAGCCACCCAGCTGCAGGACCAGGTGGCCCGCCAGCAGGCCGCGGTGAGCAAGCTGGAGGCCGGTCTGGGGTCGCTGGCCGCGGCCCAGTACCGCTCGGGCGGCATCGACCCCACCGTCCAGCTGATGCTCTCCTCCGACCCGGACGACTTCCTGGCCAAGGCGGCGTCCACGGACCAGGTGAGCAACCAGCAGGCGGATGCGCTGCGGCTGCTCCAGGAGCAGCAGCGCAGGCTGGACCAGCAGAAGGCGGAGGCCGCGGCGACGCTGGCGGAGCTGGACCGCACCACCGCGGCGCTCAGGGCCAACAAGGCCGAGATGCAGTCGCGGCTGCACCAGGCGCAGTCGCTGCTCAACTCCCTCACCGCGCAGGAGCGTGCGGCGCTGGAGGCCGCGGACGCCAGGGCCTCGCGCGGTTCCGACCGGGTCGACCTCAGCAGCCTGCCGCCGGCCTCCGGCGCGGCGGGGGTGGCTGTGCAGGCCGCGCTGAGCCGGCGCGGCGATCCCTATGTGAGCGGCGCCGAGGGGCCGTCCAGCTTCGACTGCTCGGGGCTGACCCAGTGGGCCTACGCCCAGGCCGGGGTGTCGCTGCCGCGGATCGCCTCGGCCCAGGGCGGCGTGGGTGTGCGGGTGCCCTCACTCGCCCAGGCGCAGCCGGGTGACCTGATCATCTACTACGGCGGCGCCCATGTGGGCATGTACATCGGCAACGGGATGGTGGTGCACGCCCCCAAGCCGGGCAGGGTGGTCGAGGTGGTGTCGGCCAGTTCCATGCCGATCTACACCATCCGACGCATCGTCTGATTCTTTATCGGACGATTCCATACGGATATTCAGCAATGTGATCAGGCCCGGCAATTCGGACATGCCGGGCCTGAGGCCTGTCCGGTGCATGGCGGCAACAGTCAGCTCTGGGTCATGCCCCGGCTACCCGCGGTGGCATTTCGAAGGAATCTTGCCCGCGATCAGACTTTTTACCTACAAGGATTTGAACGGATCACAGTTCAGTTACTAGTGTCTGGGCTCGAGCCACCGCGAGGTGATCACCCAACCCGGATGACGGCGGAGGCTCCCGCCGAGTTCGAGATGCGGCAGAGCAGGTCACTGCTCTACAGGGGATGCCGTCGGATCGGAGCCGGGGAACCACTTCCTCGGGGTGAATCGGCGTCAGGGCCGGCTGTGCAGCCGGCTGAGGCGTCGTAGGGCATGCTTCCGGCCCGAACCCGTCAGCTCACCCGGTAGGCGGCTGTTGGAAGAAGGAGCCCGCCTTCGTGGCGTCCCACCGCCGTCCCAAGCAACCCAGTCGCGCTCGCATCTCCGTACTCACCGCCGCCGCCGCGACCGCCGTGGCCATATCGGCCCAGGCCGGCGCCGCCAGTGCGGCTCCCAAGCCGACCAAGGACCAGGTGAAGGCCCAGGTCGACAAGCTCAATGAGCAGGCCGAGGTCGCCACGGAGAAGTACGACGGCGCCAAGGAGAAGCAGCAGCAGCTGCAGAAGCAGGTCAACAACCTGCAGGACCAGGTCGCGCGCCAGCAGGCCGAGGTCTCCTCGATGCAGGGCACGCTGGGCCAGCTCGCCTCCTCGCAGTACCGCTCGGGCGGCATCGACCCCACCGTCCAGCTGATGCTCTCCTCGGACCCCAGCCAGTTCCTGGACAAGGCCTCGTCGCTGGACCAGCTGAGCGCCCAGCAGACCGGCACCCTCAAGGAACTGCAGGAGAAGCAGCGCAAGCTCGACCAGGACAAGGCCGAGGCGCAGGACAAGCTGGCCGAGCTGGACACCACCGCCAAGGAGCTGCGGTCCGCCAAGAGCGAGGTCCAGCAGAAGCTCTCCAAGGCGCGGGCACTGCTCAACTCCCTCACTGCGGCTGAGCGCGCCGCGCTGCAGGCCGCTGAGGACGCCGCCAACGAGCGCGCCTCCCGCTCCGCCCCCCGCGTCAGCATCGGCGGCACCACCAGCACCGCGGGCGCCGCCTCCAGCTACGCCGCCGCCGCCATCGCGGCTGCGGAGAGCAAGCTGGGTTCGCCGTACGTCTACGGCGCCACCGGCCCCTCCTCCTTCGACTGCTCCGGTCTGATGCAGTGGGCCTATGCGCGGGCCGGCGTCTCGCTGCCGCGTACCTCGCAGGCGCAGGCCGGTGCCGGTACGACGGTGAACGGCCTGGCCAACGCCAAGCCCGGCGACCTGATCATCTACTACAGCGGCATGAGCCACGTCGGCATGTACGTCGGCAACGGCCAGATCATCCACGCCCCGCACACCGGCGCGGTGGTCCGCTACGAGTCCGCCAGCGTGATGCCGATCGCCAAGATCGTGCGCATCTGACGAGACGTCAGCAAGACAAGGGCCCGATCCCCGGCGGGGGTCGGGCCCTTGTCGTCCGCGCGGGTACTGAAAGACGGTCGTAACTTACTATTAACGGCAAGTTGGACACTTCGGACCTGGCTCGCTAACGTCTGCGCTCGGACTGCCACCTCCCACGGCGGCGGTCAGGACGAAGGGAGCGCAACCGCGTTGGCCACCCACCGCCGTCCCAGAACTCCGGGCCGGGCACGAGTCGCCGTGCTCACCGCAGGAGCAGCCACCGCCCTGGCCCTCTCCGGCGCCGCAGCCCAGGCGATGCCCGGCCACCCCGGGGCGCACCGCCACCGGGCCACCGAGGCCGACGTCAAGCAGCAGGTCGACCAGCTGTACACGGAGGCCGAGTCCGCAGCCGAGCGGTACGACGGCGCCCGTGAACGCCTCCAGCGGCTGCGTACGGAGTCCGCCGCGCTCCAGGACGAGGTGGCCCGCGGCCGCGACGAGCTCAACCGGATGCTCGGCAGCCTCTCCCGGGTCGCCGACGCCCAGTACCGCTCGGGCGGCATCGACCCCGCGGTGCAGCTGATGCTCTCCTCCGACCC
>NZ_LIQR01000729.1 GCF_001418575.1 Peterkaempfera griseoplana | reverse complement strand
TGGTCCGCACCCGTGAGCTGCTGCAGTCGGAGGGCATCTTCGCGGGCGTCTCCACCGGCGCCATCCTGCACGCCGCGATCGGTGTCGGCCGCAAGGCCGCCCGGGCCGGCGAGCGGGCCGACATCGTCTTCGTGGTCGCCGACGGCGGCTGGAAGTATCTCTCCACCGGCATCTACACCGCCCCGACCACCGAGGCCGCGGTGGAGGCCCTCCAGGGCCAGCTCTGGGCCTGACCGCCCGCACCACCACCGGGGGTCCGCCGGCCCCCGCGGCCGGCCGCCCCGCGCCGGGGCGGCCGGGCCCCCTGCCCGCTCCGCCTCCCCGCCTGTGGCAATGCCCCCGTACCGTTACAGAACGGACACAGCGGCCTGTCCGGACGCCCGGGCCCGTCGGGGCGCCCCACCCTGCCGGTGGAGGTGGTGCCCATGAGCCGCAGCGGCGAGGGCCCGGAGCTGTGGTCCTACCAGGAGATCGCCCGCCATATCGGCGTACGCCCGGAGACGGTCCGTTCCTACCGCCGCCACGGCATCCTCCCGGAGCCGGACATGGTGGACTCCGCCGGACGTCCCCGCTGGTACCCGGACACCGTCCGGGAGTGGAGCCGCCACCGGCCGGGCAGCCGAAAGATGTGACCGGCCCACCCGCGCCGACCGCTCGTCCTGGTGATTCCGGACACAACGCGGCACGTGGGCGGGGGCAGAGTGCCGCCCCGCCCTTACTCTCGACCACGACTCGCGATGACAGCAGCACCGGCAGGGACGCCGCCCGGCCGGTCCGAGCCGGTGCGGAGGGGCGCGGTATGGACCTGACCGTGGTGGGGTGTTCGGGCAGTTTCCCGTCACCCGACTCGCCCTGCTCGTCCTACCTGCTGGAAGCCGACGGCTTCCGGGTCGTGATCGACCTGGGCAACGGCGCCCTCGGCGCACTGCAGAAGTACTGCGGCCTGTACGACGTGGACGCGGTCCTGCTGAGCCATCTGCACGCCGACCACTGCATCGACATGTGCGCCTACTGGGTGGCCCGCAACTACCGCATCGGCGGCTGCCCCGACCCGCTGCCCGTCTACGGACCGCAGGGCACCGCCGAGCGGCTGGCCCGCGCCTACGACATGGACGAGCAACCGGGCATGAAGGAGGTCTTCGACTTCCGCACCCTCACCCCGGGGTCCTTCGAGCTGGGACCGCTGAGGATCACCGCCGCGCCGGTGGCCCACCCCGTGGAGGCGTACGGCCTGCGGGTGGAGCACCGCGGCCGGGCCCTGGC
>NZ_LIQR01000728.1 GCF_001418575.1 Peterkaempfera griseoplana | reverse complement strand
GAGCCACACCGGGGGGGCGGCCGGGTCGCCCGAGCCCTCCGCGGCGCGGGCCTCGTGGTACCAGGCGTCCGCGAGCGCCGTGGGGGCCCCCTGGGCGGGGACCCGGGCGGGGGCTGCCGGACCCGTGCCGGGCGACGGGTGCTCCGCCACGGGCTGCTGCAGGGTCCCGTACCGCTCCGGGGGCTCCGCGACGGGCTGCCGGAGGGTTCCGTACCGTTCCATCCGCTGCCAGCGCAGCCGGGTGCCCGCCGCCGCGGTGAACACCGACTGGATCACCACCAGGTACATCAGCTGCCGATAGACGAACTGCTGCAGCGGCAGACTCCACAGTGGCCCCGGCCGCTCCCCGTCGAGGCGGAAGGCATAGCCGCCCATGGCCGTCTGCAGCAGCAGGAAGGCCAGCCAGAGACCGGTGATGCGCAGCGGGTCGAGGAAGACCAGCCCGTAGAGCGCGAAGAGGTCCACCACCGGGGCGAGCAGCGGCAGCAGCACCTGGAAGAGCAGCAGATAGCCCAGCCCGCGGCGGCCCAACCGCCCGGCCGGGCCGCGCTGGACCAGTGCCCGGCGGTGCTTCCACATCGCCTGGAGGGTGCCGTAGCACCAGCGGTAGCGCTGCCGCCACAGGGCGCCCAGCGAGGCGGGCGCCTCGGTCCAGGCACGGGCGCGCTCCTCGTACACCACCCGCCAGCCGGCCCGGCACAGGGCCATGGTCAGGTCGGTGTCCTCGGCCAGGGTGATGTCGCTGACCCCGCCAACGCCCAGCAGCGCCTGCCGGCGGAAGGCGCCGACCGCGCCGGGCACCGTGGGCATGCACTCGGCGAGGTCGAAGAGGCGCCGGTCCAGGTTGAAGCCGACCACGTACTCGATGTGCTGCCACCGGCCCAGCAGTCCGCCCCGGTTGGCGACCTTGGCGTTGCCGGAGACCGCACCGACCCGGGGGTCGGCGAAGGGCTGCACCAGCATCCGGACCGCGTCGGGTTCGAAGACCGTGTCGCCGTCGACCATCACCACCAGGTCGCAGGAGGCGGCCGCGATCCCGGTGTTGAGCGCGGCGGGCTTGCCCGCGTTCGGCTGCCGGATGACGCGTACGCCGGGCAGCCCCAGCGACTCCACCAGGTCCGCGGTGCCGTCGGTGGAGCCGTCGTCCACCACGATCACCTCGACGGGATGGTCCGAGGCCAGCAGGGAGCGGACCGCCGCCTCGATGCCCGCGCTCTCGTTGTAGGCCGGGACGATGACGCTCACGGGTTCGAGGACCGGCGGCCCCCAGGGGACGTCCCGCAGCCGGGCGTGCCGCCGGGCCGCCACCACCACGGCCACGGCGCGCAGCACGCTGAGCGCGCCCGCCGCCCAGAGCAGCCAGGAGATCGCGGTCAGCGCCCAGCCGCTGAGCTGCAGCGCGCGGATCAGCGCGATCCCCTGCCAGTGGTCGCGGGTGCCCGCGGGCCGCACCGGGTCGGGGATGCCCACCGCGTCGCTGACCGTGGTGAGCCGGAAGCCCTTCTGCCGCAGTGCGGGCACCAGGCGGTCCAGGGCGCTGACGGTCTGCGCCCGGTCGCCGCCCGCGTCGTGCATCAGCACGATCTGGCCGGCGGTCCCGCGGGGGGTGGCGTTGGCGACGATCCGGTCGACGCCCGGCCGCTGCCAGTCCTCGCTGTCCAGGGTGGTGAGGACGGTGAGGTAGCCCTCCTGACCGGCCTGCCGGACCGCCGCCCAGTCGGCGTTGTCCAGGGCGTCGTTGGAGGAGGAGTACGGGGGTCTCAGCAGCGGCGTGACCACGCCGCCGGCGCCCGCGACCGCCAGTTGGGCCTCGCGCAGCTCCAGCGAGCGCCGCCAGGACGCGGTGGTGCCCAGGTCGGGGTGGGTGAAGGTGTGGATGCCGATCTGGTGGCCCTCGGCGACGATCCGCCGGACCAGGTCGGGGTGGGCGGCGGCCTGGGTGCCCACCAGGAAGAAGGTGGCGTGCACATGGTTGCGCCGCAGGACGTCCAGGATCCGGGGCGTCCAGACCGGGTCCGGGCCGTCGTCGAAGGTCAGAGCGACGGTGCGGCTGCGGGGCCGGGCGGTGCGTGCGACCGCGCCCTCCACCACCGGACCCCCGGAGGCCACCTGGGCGGGGACGGCGTTCGCTGCTCCCTGGACCCTCGGGGCACCGTCCGCCGTGCTGTCGAACATGTGCTGGGTGTAGCCCTGCAGCAGCAGCGCCGCCGACAGGGTGAGCAGCAGCACGCCCAGCAGCAGCCAGTGGGTGCGCAGGGGGACGGTCCGCACGGAGCGGGCGGAGGCGGCCCGGTGGCGGTGTCGTGATTCGGTCACGGCAGGCTCTCTGGTGGGAACGGGCTACGGGTGCGAGGTGGGCCGGTGGCTCGCACCGGGGGCCGCGGTGGAGTTGCCGCGGCCCTTCGCCGTGGCGATGGCGGCGGGCGCGGTGGGCACGGCGGCCGGCGCCGTACCGGCGGCCCGGGTCGTCGCCCCGGCCGAGGGGGTCGCCGCCGTGGCCGGGGCGTGCGGCCTGACGGCGGGTCGCAGCGCCGACACCGGGGTGCGGGACGCTCCGTCGCCGGCCGCAGGACGGTGGGTGCCCGCAGCCGGGTGAGCCGACGGCACCGCGCCGACCGGCGCCCGGTGGTGCGCGGGCTGGGAGGCGGGGAGCAGCGGCGTCCGCACCGTGGGGCCGCCGAGGACCGTGCTGACCAGGAGGGCGACATAGCCGGCCCCCATCACTGCCAGCAGTACGCCGAGCCTGCGGACCAGGCGTCTGCGCCGCCCGGAGGCGTCCACGAACACCGGCCGGGTCCGCTGGCGGTGTTCCGCCGGGCCCGGGTCGACGGCGGCGTCGGGAACGGGTGCGAGGCGCAGGGTGTCTTCGCTCACCATCAGGGGCTTCCCAGGGGTGGGGGCCGGCCGGGGAGGCCGTGTCGGACGGATGCTGGGGCTGGGCCGCCCGGGGACCGGGACGGTTCCGGGAC
>NZ_LIQR01000727.1 GCF_001418575.1 Peterkaempfera griseoplana | reverse complement strand
GAACTCCCCCGTGGCCGGCCGGCCGCATGTGAACGGCGCCGGACATGCGACGTCCCCCGCCGGGGGGGAGAGCGGGGGTCGTCATTCACGGCCGGCTCGGGGGGGGAGGAGCCGGACCGGGTTAGCACGGTCGCGAACGATCCGTGACTTCCATGGTGTACCCGAGGGCCCTGAAACACAAACCCGCGCGCCAGGGAGTACGCCGAATGGCGGGCGCCTATCCTCGTCGTCGTGGAGAACCAGGCCGAACCCCCAGGACGCCCCGCCGGGCAGCCCCTCCAGGCGCCCCGTCCGGCCCGCACCGCAGCCTTCTTCGACCTCGACAAGACCATCATCGCCAAGTCGAGCGCGCTTGCATTCAGTAAGCCGCTCTACCGTGGCGGACTGATCAACCGTCGGGCCGTGCTGAAGAGTGCTTACGCTCAGTTCGTCTTTCTGGCGGGAGGTGCCGATCACGACCAGATGGAGCGGATGCGCGAATATCTCTCGGCGCTCAGCCGCGGATGGAACGTCCAGCAGGTGCAGGAGATCGTCGCCGAGACCCTGCACGGACTGATCGACCCGCTGATCTACGTCGAAGCCGCCTCGCTCATCGAGGAGCACCACGCGGCGGGCCGCGACGTGGTGATCGTCAGCAGCTCCGGGGCGGAGCTGGTCGAGCCGATCGGCGCGATGCTGGGCGCCGACCATGTGATCGCCACCCGGTTGGAGGCCCGTGACGGCTACTACACCGGCGAGATCGAGTACTACGCCTACGGTGCGAACAAGGCTGCCGCCATCAGGGAGCTGGCCAAGACGGAGGACTACGACCTGGAGCGCAGCTACGCCTACAGCGACTCGGTGACCGATCTGCCGCTGCTGGAGACGGTGGGCCATCCGTCCGCCGTCAATCCCGACCGGGCACTGCGCCGGGAGGCACTGAGCCGCGAGTGGCCGGTGCTGGCGTTCAGCCGCCCGGTGCGGCTGCGGGCGCGCTGGGGTGCGGCCGGGGCCCGGATCCCGGCCCTGAGGCTGCCCAGCGGTCCGGTGCTCGCGGCGGCGGCGATCGGTGCGGCGACGGCCGCGGGACTGGTCTGGTACAGCTCCCGGCGCCGTATCCGGACCGCCTGACGACCCGCTCGGACGCACGGACGGACCGGTCGGCAGGGAGCTGACCGGACGGCACGGACGGACCAGTCGGCGCCCAAGGAGGCCCAGCAGCGTCCCGGCGCAGGCCGGCTGCCCAGGAGGCATCCCGGCCGAGCTTGCCCCGGCAGCCGTCCGACCAGCCCGCCCGCCAACCGCCAGGCCACCGGATCCCCGCGACCCGCCTGGCCGCCAAGCCGGCGGCCCGCCGGCCAGCGGCAGGCCCCGAGTCGCCACGCGCGTATCCACCTGAATCGGGTGAAAGTAAAAAAATCAATCCCAGGGTTCCGCTTGTTGCCGAACCGCGCTACAAAGGAATCAACGGCCCGCGAGACCCGACGGAACCGCTAAGGAACCGTTGACTACGCAGTTCAGGCCCCACGGACCGCGCACAGCAGCCGGGCACCCACGTGCAGCCGACCCGCTAACCGGGCCGCCGCACCAGGCGAAGGGCAGAGATCCCCGCCTGATGGGCATGGAAAAGGTGCACGCATGGTCACGCGGAGGCTGTGCCAGCGGCGACACCCCTCCACAGGGTGTCGCCGCATCACTGTGTACGGCGCCCTTCGCGATCTGAAGCGCCCCCCGCACCACCGGGGCTCCCGTACGGCGAGCCCGTTCGCCGCCCACCGGCCGGCTCGGACGGCTCAGGCCATACCGCGCTGCATCGCCTCGCAGACGGCGGTGCTCTCCCGGACGCCCAGCCGCAGCGCCTCGGCGCAGTGCACGATCCAGGTCGCCATCCCGTCCGCCGTACCCGAGGCATAGCCGGCCAGGGCCGCCCGGTAGGCGTCGGTGCCGAGTTCGGCGAACCCCACCTCGGCAGGGCAGATGGACTTCGGATCCAGGCCCTCGGCGATCAGGGTGATCCGCTGCGCGGCCCTCGCCACCAGCCCGTTGGCCGTGCCGAACGGCCTCAGCAGCAGCAGTTCGCCGTGCACCACGGCGGCGACCACGAGGGCCGGGGCCGCCTTGGCGCCCGGTCCGGCGGCGCCGCGGTCGGCACGGGCCGCGAGCAGTCCCGCGAGCTGGTCGAGTCGGGCCGCCGTCTCGTCCGAGGGCGGGGCGGGGGGCAGTTCGGCCGTGGGCCCGGAGGGCAGGGCGGCGCTCAGCGACGGGGTCTCGGTGGCTGCCAGCGGCTTGGGAAAGAGTTCCGCGGCCGGCTCCCCGGCGCGCCTGGGCCGTCCCACGCCCTCGGTGTCGTCACCGGTGGCCAGCAGGTGCAGCCGGGCCAGCACCTGGAGGGGCGAGGTCCGCCAGACGCTCAGCAGCTGCCCGGCCTCGGCGGAGAGGCGCAGTGCGCCGCCGACCGTGCGGGCCTGGTCGTCGGCGCCGAAGTCGGTGCGCCGGCGGACCTCCTCCAGGGGCCAGTCGGCGCCCTCCAGAGCCGCGGAGGCGCGGGCGCCGCGCAGGGCCGCCTCTCCGGTGACCTCGGCGGCCCGGCGGCGCATCACCCGGTGTCCGTAGAGCCGGTCGACGGCGCGGCGGACCTCGGCGACGGCCTCGGGTACTCCGGGCAGCTCGGCGAGCGGGGCGAGGGGATCGGCTGCAGTGCTCACGCGGTCGAGCGTACGGACCGGTCGGCGGTCCGGCACCGCCGGGTCCCGCCGTACGCCGGCCGGGTGTCCGCGGCCACTGCGCCCGCGTCGCTCCCCTCACGCCCCAGCTCAGGCGAACCTCGTGCACAGCTCAGGCCGCGTTGCCACGACGGAGGCCCGATGTCACCCGTTAGAGCCAATCGTTCGGGTGGAGAGATCACCCAGTGCCGTGGAAACGCTACGATGAGCACTAACGGATACGATAACGATTGTCATCTGTTTTCAATCCACCCCACGGAAGCCCGCACCATGAAGATCGCCTTCGTCGGCAAGGGCGGCAGCGGCAAGACCACGCTGTCCTCGCTCTTCATCCGGCACCTCGCCGCCGCCGGCCGCCCGGTCGTCGCCGTGGACGCCGACATCAACCAGCACCTCGGCCAGGCCCTGGGTCTCTCCGACGAGCAGGCGGCCACCCTGCCGTCGCTGGGTGCCGAGCTGCCCCACATCAAGGAGTACCTCCGCGGGGGCAATCCGCGGATCGCCTCCGCGGAGCAGATGATCAAGACCACCCCGCCGGGCAGCGGGTCACGGCTGCTGCGGATCACCGAGCAGAACCCGGTGTACGCGCGGTGCGCCCGCCCGGTGGCGCTCGACGGCACCGGCCGGGTCCGCCTGATGGCCACTGGCGCCTTCACCGAGGACGACCTCGGGGTGGCCTGCTACCACTCCAAGGTCGGAGCCGTCGAGCTCTATCTCAACCACCTGGTCGACGGGTCCGGCGAGTACGTCGTGGTGGACATGACCGCCGGGTCGGACTCCTTCGCCTCCGGCCTCTTCACCCGCTTCGACGTGACCTTCCTGGTGGCCGAGCCGACCCGCAAGGGCGTCTCCGTCTACCGGCAGTACAAGGAGTACGCACAGGACTTCGGCGTCACCCTGCGGGTGGTGGGCAACAAGGTGCAGGGACCGGACGACCTGGCCTTCCTGCGCCGCGAGGCCGGTGACGACCTGCTCGCGGCCTTCGGCCACTCCGACTGGGTCCGCAGGTTGGAGCAGGGGGCCGAGCCCCGCTTCGCGGACCTGGAGGAGGGCAACCGCCGGGTGCTCCGGGCGCTGCACCAGGAGGTCGACGAGGCCCACCCCCGCCGCGACTGGGGGCGCTACACCCGCCAGATGGTCCACTTCCATCTGCGCAACGCCGAGAGCTGGGGCAACGCCAGGGCGGGCGCCGATCTCGCCACCCAGATCGACCCGGGCTTCGTCCTCGGCGAGGAACTGCTGCCCGCCCCGGCGGACGGCCCCGGTGGCATCGCCGCCCCGGCCGCACC
>NZ_LIQR01000726.1 GCF_001418575.1 Peterkaempfera griseoplana | reverse complement strand
TGACACAGACGCAGGCCAGCCTGGACGCGTCCAGGCTGGCCTGCGTCTGTGTCACTCCCGTTCAGACCAGGCCGATCAGCTCCGCGAACGACTCCCGACGGATCATTCCGATCCGGTGCCTAACCTCGTCACCGCCAGGCCTTGCATGCCTGCCGTGGACGCCATCGTTGTAGTCGGCGCCGGCAGCGCACAGTTCGTCTACCTGCCCGGTAGTCACCTGCAGGCACCGGGCGATGGTCCCGTCCGGGAAGCCGTCTTCCCGGGCGTGCGCCGCCATGAGTGCAGTCACCGGGCCCATGTACTGTCCGGCGTCCGTCGTGCCATACCCGACCAGCCGGAGCCACTCCCAGTAGCGGGCCGCGTAGTTGGCTTCGGCTTCCAAGGCATCGTTGAGACGCCGCCGAGCCTCCAGGAGATCACAACGCACAGCGGCGCGAAGAGCCGGCGGAACAGACATGTCGTACATGGGTGTCCTCTCGTCTGGTGCTCACGCAGACGTTAGGGGCGTCCACTGGCCGGCAAGAGCAATGGTCAATCGGCTGGCGACCGGGACCACCTGTTCGGAGGAGCGATCCAAGGGATCGGCTGCCACCCACGGTTCACGGGGCTTCGAACCCGGCGTGCCACCATGGGCGTTGCCCCCCCGCGAGGCGCCCTACACGCCGAGCACCCCGGGCCCCGTACCGTCCAGCGGGGCCCGGGTCATCTCTGCCCGTGGAGGACCGATGCAGCCGCTACGCCAGCCCAGGCCCCGCGCCTGCGGCAGCGCGCGGCTTCCGGCACGCACACGACCGCGAGCAGAAACGCCCCTTACCCGCCCCCGGGTTCTTCGACCACGTCACGAACTCGCCCCCGCAGTACTCGCAGTTCCGCTGCTCGCCACGCAGACGAGTACCGCCCTTGACGACGCGGAAGTTCTCCGGGTCGGTCACTACCCGGTCGGCGTTCATGACGTTGCACCGGGTGCACGAGGGCACCAGATTGTCCGGCGCGTTGTTCATCGGGTTCCGGTCCACGTGGTCGACGATCAATACGCCCTTGCCGGTTCTGCCCCCAGGCTTCCACTCAACGACCTCGCCGCATCCGTTGCAGGGGTGCCTTCCGGGGCCGATCTCTTCGAAGAGAACGAAGCGGTGCTCGGGAACGTAAGAGGCCTTGAGCACCAGGGGGTGACCCGGGGCGTAGCGCATGCGTCGCACTGTGAGGTTCGACTTGCGACTCGCCGCAGCCTTGCAGTCTGTCGAGCAGTAACTGCCAAGGTGCGACGGGACGCGCGCGTACTCGTGCCCAACCTGATCGCATGTCCGCGTGCTTGTCTTCCGGTACTGAGGTTGAATGCGTGATGTCGGGAGTCAGTGCTGCCACGTTACAAGTCCAATGGGTGCGGTTCCTCTGAAGGGAATGGTTGAACTCCGAGAACGCTGACTGGGCTGTGTTCGCGGCTTTTCCTCTCTACCGTGGTGGTGGAGGAGGGGTGGCGGATGGGCTCGCTGTTCGAGGAACTTGAAGCGCGCGAGGGGGCTGCCCGGGTGCGCGTGGAGGAGCTCGAAGCCGAGCTCGCCGAGTTGTCGGGACAGCTGGATCTGGCGCGGGCGGGCTTGGAGCGTTTGCGGATCACGCGGGAGACGGTCGCCGAGGTGCTCGCGGACATGACGCCGGAGAAGGCGGCGGTGAGTGTCGAGGCGGACCGGCCGACCGCGGGTGAGCCGGCGGCGTCCGCGTATGCGGGAGCCGAGCGGCGGGTTATCGGGGTGCTGACCGTTCCGAACTGGCAGCCCGGCATGGGGGCGGACGCGGGCGGCCTTGACGTCGTGGACCGCGCCGGGCAGGGCCGGCGACGCCCAGAGGAGCTTGCCGAACGGGTCGGTGATGACCTGCACG
>NZ_LIQR01000725.1 GCF_001418575.1 Peterkaempfera griseoplana | reverse complement strand
GATGGTTGGTCATCCAGCCGTCGGCCAGCGGCGACCCCCATGCGCTGCGGGAGCTGGCACCGCTGGCCGACGGCTGGATGACCAACCATCTGCCGCCCGAGGGTGTCGCCGGCGCGCTGCCCGGCCTCTGCCCGGAGGCGGGCGTCCTGCCGTGCACCATGCAGCTCACCCTGGCGGTCTCCACCGCTGACGCGGAGCTGGAGCCGTCCTGCACCCCGTACGGCCGGCTGACGCTGCTCCAGGTCGGGGCGCGCCGGCTGCCGGGGCTGCTGGAGGAGTACGCGCGGTCCGGTCTCGCCCGGATGCTCTTCCATCTGCCGCTGGACGACGGGGACGGCCGGCAGCTCCGCGAGCTCGCCCGGGCGCTCACCGCGGTCCCCGTCTGACGCACCGCCGGGCCGTGTCCGGTGCCGCCGTGTGCAACTGAGAGCCGATCAGCGAGGGTGAAGGATGACCGTGGAGAGTGTGAAGGACGGGACGCGGGGGCACATCCGAGATATGCACGAAGGCCGCCCTGCGGTCGGACCGTCCAACCGTCGACCGGAGGTCGCGCCATGATCGGCGTCGTCATCCTGGGCATCGTCATCGTGGCCCTGGGTCTCGCGAGTGTCGTCTTCACCCTCTGGAACGAGGGCGAGAAGCTCCCGGCCCGGCTGCGCCGGCGCCCCTAGGAGGGCAACGGCCCCACTCGTGCACCGCCGTACGGCCTCCCCGGCACCTGACCCCCGGGGAGGCCGTACGGCGGTGTGCGCCTGCCGGCTCAGCGGCGGCGGATCACCCCGGCGTCCCGCACGGACTTCTGGACCGCCTTCCACCGCCGGCCGCGCTCGGCGGCGACCCGGGCGTCGCTGCGCGCCTCCATCCAGGCGTTCTCCCGCTGCAGCTTGAGGTAGCTGTCCATCCGGCGGTGCGGCAGCGTCCCGTCCTCGAGGGCCCTGTTGACCGCGCACCCGGGCTCGGTGCGGTGGGCGCAGTCGTCGAACCGGCAGCGGGCGGCCAGCTCCTCGATGTCGGAGAAGGCGCCGGCCAGTCCCTCGCCGCCGCCGGGGAGGCCGACGCCGCGCAGGCCCGGGGTGTCGATCAGCACTCCGCCGCCCGGCAGCGGGATCAGCTCCCGGGTGGTGGTGGTGTGCCGGCCCTTGCCGTCGCTGTCGCGGACGTGCTGCACGGCCATCACCTCGGCCCCGGCCAGGGCGTTGGTGAGGGTGGACTTCCCCGCGCCGGACTGTCCGATGAGGGCCGTGGTGGTGCCCAGACAGGCCGCCAGCACGGCGATGTTCTCGCCGGTGGCGGCTGAGACCACGACGACGGTGACGCCGGGGGCGGCCGCCTCGACGTCCTCGCGGATGTGCTCCGCGTCGCCGGCCAGGTCGGCCTTGGTGAGCACCACCAGGGGCCGGGCCCCGCTCTCCCACGCCAGCGCGAGGAACCGTTCGACCCGGCCCAGGTCGGGTTCGGAGGTGAGGGAGACGGCGATCAGGACGGTGTCCACGTTGGCGGCCAGCACCTGCCCCTCGGACCGCTTGCCGGCAGTGGTGCGGACGACGGCCGTGCGGCGGGGCAGCAGGGCCCGCAGCGCGGGCAGCGGCCCGGTGGTGTCCACCGCCGCCCAGTCACCGGTGCAGGGGCGCTGCGCCGGATCGGGGTCGGCCACGGCCGGGGGGTCGGCGCGCACGGTGTGCGGGGCGCCGGTGAGGGGGTCGGCGATGATCACGTCGCAGCGGCCGCGGTCGACACGGGCGATGCGGCCGGGGACCAGCCCGGCGGCGCGGTGGGGGGTGAAGAGTTCGTCGAGTCCGGGGGTCCAGCCGTGTCCGGCCAGAGGGTGTGGTGCAGGGGTCGCGTCGTTCAACGCAGAAGGCCCTTCGGGGAGAGTGGACCCCGGCCGGGTGGCGTGGAACGCCTCAGCCGGCGACCGGGGGGAGGTACGAGCACTGGGGGCTGCGCGGGGCAGCCGTGACCGGGAAGACGGTCATGGGGCTCACCTCCTGTCTCTGTCTCTCACCGACGTCTCGCACGGGCATCTCGCACCGCCGTCGTTCAGCGACGCGGTACGCGTACGCCCCCGGTGCGGACCGCGGGCGGCGTGACGCACGGAGTCTATGCAGGTCCCGTCCGCTCGTGCATCCGGTTTTCAAGCTGTGCGAACGGCCCGCCCGGGGTGTCCGGGCGGGCCGTCGGGTGCCGGTCTCAGCGGCCGGGGTTGCGGAAGACCCGGGGGTGGCCGGCCGCTGAGAC
>NZ_LIQR01000724.1 GCF_001418575.1 Peterkaempfera griseoplana | reverse complement strand
TTGTTCACCAGGACGTCCACCGGGCGCGCCGGGTCGGCCAGCCGCCGCTCCACCGCGGAGATCCCCTCCTCGGTGGCCAGGTCGGCCACCAGCACCTCGACCTCGCGGCCCCGCGCCCTTCGCAGCTCCGCCGCGGTCTCCTCCAGCCGCTTGCCGTTCCGGGCCACCAGCACCAGATCGTGCCCGTCCGCCGCCAGCCGCCGCGCGAACGCGGCCCCGATCCCGGCGGTGGCGCCGGTGATGAGAGAAGTCGTCATGTCCGGGACGCTACCGGCTGCACCCCCGTCCCGGGCCGTCGCGGCACGGCACGGCGCGGTGTCCGCCGGGACGGCGGCGTCCGGGGTCCGGTGGCGCTACCCGGCGTCCGGGGGCACCCAGCCGGGGGCGGTGGCCGGTCCGCCCGGCGAACCGGAGACCAGCGGCTCCCCGTGGCCGAAACAGACCACCTCCGGGGCCAGCTCCGCCAGTCGCCGGAAGGAGGCCTCGGTTCCGGCGGGGTCGGCGTTGAACACCCCCCTCATCACCCGGCCGTCCGGCGCCCGCGCCACCGTGTCCCCGGTGAACAGCACCCCGGGGCCGGGCAGATGCAGCGCCAGACTGCCCGGGGTGTGGCCCGGCACCGCCACCACCCGGGCTCCGCCGCCGAACTCCAGCACATCACCGTCCGCCAGCTCCCGGTCCACCCGGACCGGCGCGGGCGGCTCCGCCGGCAGACCCGCCGTCACCCGGCGGTGCAGCTCCCGCTCCCAGTCGGCCTCCAGGACCGGCGGCGGCCCCGCCGCCTCACCCCGGATGTACGGTGCATCCGCCCGGTGGGCGCACACCTCGGCCCCGCCCCAGCCCGCCACAGCGGCCGCCGACCCGACATGGTCCTCGTGGAAGTGGGTCAGCACCACCCGCCGCACGTCCTCCGGCCGGCATCCCAGCCCGCGCACCGCCTCCGCGATGGCCCCGGCCGAGCCCGGCAGCCCGGTGTCCACCAGCGTCAGCCCGTCCGGATCGCGCCACAGATAGACATGCCCCACGGGGAAGCGGAGGAAGTACAGACCGGGGACCAGTTCGACGGCATCCATAGGCCCGACCGTACGGGCCCCCTCCGCACCCGGAAGCCGTCTACGCCCACGGCGCAACCGGCCCCCGTTAGGCTGCGGACGGTGAAGATCCTCGCCGTGTCCGGCAGCCTCCGCCCAGGATCCACCGTGACGACGCTGATGCACGCCGCCCTGGGGCTGCTCCCGCCCGGCAGCGAGGCCGTCGTCCATGCCTCGCCCGCCGGGCTGCCGTACTTCGACCCGGGTGTCGACCCCGACGACGCCCCCGCCGCGGTGCAGGCCTGGCGCGCGCCGGTGGCGGCCGCGGACGCGGTGCTGATCGCCAGCCCGGAGTACGCCCACGGGATGCCCGGGGTGCTGAAGAACGCGCTGGAGTGGCTGGTCGGCAGCGGTGAACTGGCCGGCAAGCCGGTGGCACTGCTCACCGCCTCCCCCTACCCCACCGGCGGCGACCGGGCGCGGGCCTGGCTCACCGAGACGCTGACCGTGATGTCCGCCGCCCTGGTGCCGGAGGCCTCGCTGGGCGTGGGCATGGTCCGCTCCAGGCTCGGCCCCGACGGCGCCCTCACCGACCCCGCCACCGCCGAGGCCCTGCGCGGCGCCTGGGCCGCCGTCGAACGGGCCGTGCAGGCCACCGCCGACCGGTAGCAGTCCGTTCCACCGCAGGGACCGGCACCGGCCGCTGCCCGGGGTGGTCCGTGACCGGGCGGTCCCGGCCGGGGGCGGGAACCGGCTAGCCGACGACCTCGGGCAGCGGCCGGGCGAAGCCGAGGTCGTACGCGGAGGTCTCGGCGACCGGGGCGGCCGCGCGGACCACCACGTCCAGGACCCGCTCCGGGTCGCAGGCGTAACCGCCACTGGCCCAGGCGGGATTGGCCTCGACGACCGCCCAGCGGCCGTCGTCGAGCAGGCCGACGTCGACCACGACGGCCGACGGGAGGGTGCCCTCGGCCGCGGCCAGCACCTCCCGGGCGAAGGCGCGGACGTCGGCGTCCCGGGGGTCGTCGTCCAGCGGGGCCATGTCCAGAGCGGGGCCGGTGGCATAGCGGCTCGCGGTGCGGACCTCGCCGTCCAGGACGAACAGCCGGTACTCGCGGACGAAGCAGACGATGTCGCTGACCAGCACCGGCAGGTCGTCGTCCATGGCGTCGGGTCCGGGCAGCCGGGAGCCGTCCGGGTGGATGCGGGCCGGGAAGTGCTTGTCGCCGGGCGGCTTGACGAAGGCCGGACGGCGCAGCCGGCGGGCCTCGGCGAGGGTGACCGCCTCGACCTGACGGCAGGCCAGCTCAGGGGGCAGCCGGGCGAGCCAGTCCGCCGGCGGCTCCAGCGGCGCCAGCCCAAGGGCATGGCCGAGGCAGTCGGCGAGCAGCGGACCGCCGTAGAGGTGGGCGGGCGTCCCGGTGGTGGCGTCGTCCGGCCGCCGCCAGCCGTGGGCGACCGCCGTCCGCAGGTTGCGGCGGTGGGCGGCCGCGGCCAACTGCAGGCGGGTGTCGGTGACGCGTGGGGAGAGGATCAGCAGGCGGTCGGCGGTCATGGACAGCGATGGTCCCGTGCGCCGCCCGGTACGGGTAGCGGTTTTCCGCGGGACCGGCCGGACGACGGGCCGGGCCCGGATCTCCCCGCCTGCCGCCGAACGGCCTGCCGTGGGCCGCCGGGCGCCCCGCGTGCGGGCCCGGGCCGCAGGGTGCCGCGGACGCCGCTGCCAGGATGTGCGGTGCGGCTGTTTCGGCCCACTCCGGCCACCTTCGTCCTTGCACAGCAGGATCGTTGACACCGCATCAACTCACTCCCATCATGGGAGCGCTCCCAGATCGCGTACCCCCCAGTCGCCGGATCGTCGACGGAGAACGCGGCAGCGCCACGTATCAACTCCGTTGCTCGCGGTCCCGGCCTGCCCGTCGGGACCGCCGTCGTCCCGGGAGGGAACGCACCCATGCCATCGCTGGCCTCCAACTCCGGCAGACGCCGCCGACTCGCCGGTGTCGCCTCGGTCGCCGCCGCCGCCCTGCTGGCCGTGCTGCCGTCCGCCGGACCGTCCGCCGCGGCGGACACCACCACCCCGCCGGCCGCCGACGCAGATGTCACCGTCAACACCCAGGCCGGTCTGGGCACCCTCGGCGGTGCGGCGCGGGGTGTCAACGCGGCGATCTGGGACTCGCACATGAACGACCCGGAGGTGGCCACCCTGATGAAGGCCGCCGGGGTCGGCGCCATGCGCTACCCGGGCGGTTCCTACTCGGACATCTACCACTGGAAGGACAACACCGCCCCCGGCGGCTATGTCGCTCCCGGCACCGACTTCGACTCCTTCATGGGGACGGTGAAGGCCACCGGCGCCCAGCCGGTGATCATCGCCAACTACGGCTCGGGCACCCCCCAGGAGGCCGCCGACTGGGTCCACTACGCCAATGTGGAGAAGAAGTACGGCGCCAGGTACTGGGAGATCGGCAACGAGATCTACGGCAACGGCCACTACGGCAGCGGCTGGGAGAACGACACCCACGCCGACAAGAGCCCGGCCGAGTACGCCCGCCAGGTGCTGGCCTACGCCTCCGCGATGAAGGCCGTCGACCCGACGGTGAAGATCGGCGCGGTGCTCACCATGCCCGGCAACTGGCCGGACGGGGTCATCGGCTCCGGTGAGGCGGCGGACTGGAACCACACCGTGCTCGCGGCCGTGGCCCATGACATCGACTTCGTCAGCGTCCACTGGTATCCGGGTGCCGGCAGCGGCGACCAGGCGCTCGCCAGCGTGTCCCAGCTGCCGGGCGAGCTCCGCGAGGTGCGCAACCAGGTCGACCAGTACGCCGGGGCCGACTCGTCGCACATCGGCATCGCGATGACCGAGGTCAACGCCAACGCCGGCAGCGCCCCCTTCACCACCCGCCCCAACGGCCTGTTCACCGCCGACGCGATGATGACGGCGCTGGAGAACGGCGTCTTCACCGTCGACTGGTGGGACACCCACAACGGCGCCGGCACCATCTCCACCGTGGACGGCGAGACCGACTACGGGGACATGGGCATGCTGTCCGGCGCCAGCTGCACCGGTGACGTCTGCGAGCCCGCCGCCAACACCCCGTTCGCGCCCTACTACGGGATGAAGATGCTGGGCTCGCTGGGCAGCACCGGCGACACCATGGTCGCCTCCGCCTCCACCGACGAGCAGGTCTCGGTGCACGCGGTGCAGCAGGCCGACGGCGACCTCGCCGTGATGCTGGTGAACAAGGACCCCGACGCCTCCCACACGGTGGCCCTGCACTACCGGGGCTTCACCCCCGCCGCCGGCACCCCCGAGGTGCAGCGCTGGGCCCGCGGCGACTCCGACATCACCGCGGTCTCCAACGGCGCCACGTCCGCGGGCCTCACCGTGGCCCCGTACTCGCTCACCACGGTGGTGCTGCACCCCAAGACCGGCACCGCCCCGTCGGCCGTCAGCGGCGTCCCCGGCGCACCGGTCACCACCGCGGTCACCGACACCACGGCCACCCTGTCCTGGCCCGCGTCGGCCGGCACCGGCGCGGTCGCCCGCTACGAGGTCTACGAGCAGCTGGGCACCAACGTCCAGCTGCTGGGCGAGTCCACCGGCACCTCGGTCACCCTGTACAACCTCCCGCCGGGGAGCAGGCACACCGTCAATGTGCTGGCCACCGACCAGAGCGGGCGGCTCTCCCTGCCCTCCCAGCCGCTGACCTTCACCACCGGCACCCCGCAGCACAGCACCTGCACGGTCTCGTACCACGTGGACAGCGGCTGGGGGAACGGCTTCGTGTCCTCGCTGACCGTCACCAACCTGGCGGACACCCCCATCAACGGGTGGACGCTGGACTTCGACTGGCCGTCCCCGGGACAGTCGGTGGCCTCCTGGTGGAACGCCTCGATCTCCACCAGCGGCAGCCATGTGCATGTGAACAACATCGACTGGAACGGCGTCCTGGCCGCCCACGGCGGGTCGACCGCCTCCTTCGGCTTCGTCGGGGCCAACAACGGCGCCAACCCCAGCCCGACCGTCTTCCGCCTCAACGGAACGGTCTGCACCACCCTGTGACCGCATGAACGGACAGAGCCCCCGCCGGTCGCCCGGCGGGGGCTCTGCCGTGCGGTCCCGCCGCCGGGCGGCCGCGTCCGACGGTCAGTCGGCCGTCCGGGCCCTGCGCGCCGCCGTGTCCGCGGCCCCGCCCGCACCCACGGCGCCCAGGCGCTGCGCCGCCGTCGCCCGGAGCCGGGGCTCCAGCCGGCGGATCTCCCGGGGGCCCAGCCGGCCGATGACGGAGGGCACGGTGCCGCGGACGGCCTGCATACCGCGCAGCCACCACTGGGCGTAGACATGCGGGGAGCGGCGGGCGATGCCGGCGACGATCCGGTCGACCGCCGGCTCCAGCGGATAGGTCCTGTTGGCCGGCCAGGGCAGGCGGGCACGCATCTCGCGCAGCACCTCGTCCTCGTCGGCGCCGCGCACCATGTCGGTGTCGGTCCAGCTGAGGTAGCCCACACCGACCCTGACGCCCTTGTGGCCGGTCTCGGCGCGCAGCGAGTGGGCGAAGGCCTCCACCCCCGCCTTGCTGGCGCAGTAGGCGCTCATCAGCGGCGCCGGGGTGATGGCGGCGAGCGAGGCGATCTGCAGCAGATAGCCGCGGGACTCCTCCAGCGCGGGGAGGAAGGCCCGCGCGGTGGCGACGCTGCCCAGCAGGTTGACCTCGACGACCCGGCTGAAGGCGGCGTGGTCGCAGTCCAGCAGCGGGCCACCGATGGCGATGCCCGCGTTGGCGACGACGGTGTCGATGCGCCCGTAGCGCGCCTGGATGCGGCGGGCCGCCTCGGTGAGCGAGTCCAGGTCGGTGACGTCGGCCTCCCAGTGGGTGGCGTCCGGGCCGCAGACCGCGGCGGCCTGCTCCAGCTCCGCGGGCTCCAGGCCCAGCAGCGCCACCTTGGCGCCCCGTTCGGCGAGCTTGCGGGCGAGCAGGGCGCCGACGCCGCGGGCGGGGCCGGTGACGACGGCGACCTGGGAGGACAGGGGCGGGGTACGGGTCATGCGGTGGCGCTCCTCGGCTCGGCGTCGGCTGCCACGGCGGCGCCCTCACGGGCGGTGGCGGGCGGGGCGGTGTGGTGGGTGGTGACCAGGCGGCGGATCTCGTCGGCGACGGCGTCGGGGCGTTCCACCGGCGACATGTGTCCGGCGCCGGGGAGCTGGACGAGGCCGTCGGGGTTGGGCAG
>NZ_LIQR01000723.1 GCF_001418575.1 Peterkaempfera griseoplana | reverse complement strand
GGGTGGCTGCTGCGGCCGTCGGCGAAACGGCGGTGGCGGTCGTTGGCCGCCCGGTCGCCGTCGAGCGAGATCCCGACCTTGATGTCGAGTTCGGCGAAGAGGTCCAGGAAGCGTTCGTCCAGCAGCACCCCGTTGGTGTGGATGCGCAGGTCGAGTGCGCAGACCCCGGCCAGTGCCCGCCGCAGGTCCTGGGCGGTCCGGCGCAGCCGCGCCGGACCCGCCAGCAGCGGTTCCCCGCCGTGCAGCACCACCCGGACCGTCTCCGTGCGGTGTGCGGCGGCGTGCTCGGCGATCCGCTCGGCGGTGCGGGCGGACACCTGCTCGGGCAGCGCCCTGGGGCGGCTGCGCCAGCTGGTGTCCGCGTGCTCGTAGACGTAGCAGTGGTCGCACGCCAGATCGCATCGGCTGTGCACCTTCAGCACGAACTGTCTGAAGGGCATCAGCGGCGGTTCCATGGTGCCGTCGCGCCCAGGCCTCAGATGGCGGAGTTGAACGCTGCGACGTCCGGCGCGGCCGCCTTGCCGACCGGGACGACGCGGCGCAGCAGCGGCGTCTCCTCGTCGGTCCTGCGGGCGAGCGCGGTGAGCGGGACGCGCGAAGGCCGGCGAGCCGCGGCAGGCGCAGGGGCGGGGGTGTCCGGGCGGCTGGCGTTCAACGCGATTCCCTTGGGTTAGAAGTGAGGGTGCCGCCGGCTTCTCATCGGCTTCTCGTGCAGCTGGACGTCGAGTGCCACCCCCGGGCACGCCCGGGTGTGTGTGCGCCCGCGCGAGGCACCCTTTGGCGCGGATACTATCGGCGCCGCGGCGCTCTCCACGACTCCTGCGGGCCGCATCCGCGCCACCTGACGGTTGGTCAACTGCGCGTCGGGCCCTGGGCCTGCACCGATGACCGGACGATCAGGCCATACGAGTGATCACCCTTTCGGGTCATCCGAGCGGCGGTCAGCCCCCGCTGCGCCACCGCTCCAGCGCGCGGGGCGCCCCGCCCGCCGGTGCGCCCCGGCCGGGCTCCCTCCTCCGGGAGCGGCCCTGTGAGGCCCGGCAGGGCGACGCAGGCTCCGGCGACCGCGCCCGTGATCACCACCGGCTGCCCGGCATCCCGGGCCGACGGCCCACCCGGCCTCCGGGGGTGTCACGGAAACCTTCGGGAGAAATGCACTTCGTCACCGGTACGGGAATGGAACGGCATCCCGTCGGTGCCGGATGCCGGGTCCCGGAGAATACGGCGTGCCCCGGCCGGGCGCGTAGCGGATCACGACCGGGGGGCGTCATGGCGGGATTCCCGTCGGGCGCAAGGGGCGCTCCCGGGGGAAGTCGTTCCGGAAAACGGCGGGACGGGTCCCCGGTGGCCCGCAGCGGTCACGGCCCGCCCGGGCGCGGCACCGCCGGGCACCGTTCGGCGGGGACGGTACCGCCGCAGCCCCGGAGGATCAGGGCGGCGCGATCGCCTCGGGCCCCGGCCGGCGACCTGCGGGGCAGCCTCGCCGGGCGCCGGACGATCATTTTCCCCGGGCGCCCCTTCCGCCCCGTCGGACACCGGCGTCCCGAGGCCGCCGGAAAAAAGGCATTGCCTCTCGCGAGGGCACGTGCCTATCGTGGCGGCACACTGAAAGGAGGTGATCCTGAGTTGAGTACTTTCAGGACGTGTGAGGTGGCTGCTTCCTAGCCGCCCCCGCCCGGCTGCCGAGCAAGGCGGCGGGGAAATACACAGCAGACACCCGACCCGCGGGCTCACCGGGATCGTCCCCCGGTGCCCGGTGGACGGCGCTTGCGCCGCCCGCCGGGAGCAGCCCGCGGGTTGTCTGCGTCCGGGCCCCTCCGGGGCCCCTGCTCGGCCGGCCGGAAGCGCCGCAGCCGCTCGCCGCTCCGCCCTAGGGGCAGAGGCGCTCGACCACCCAGCCCGTGGGGGCCGTGGGGTCGGCCCGGTAGCGCAGGCGGTCATGGAGGCGGTTCTGCCGGCCCTGCCAGAACTCCACGGTCTCCGGGTGGAGCCGGAACCCGCCCCAGAACGGCGGCACCGGCACCCCCTCCCCCTCCGGGTAGCGGTCGGCCAGCTCCGCGTACCGCTGCTCCAGCGCCTGCCGCGAAGCGACCACCCGGGACTGCTCGCTCGCCCAGGCCCCCAGCTGGGAGCCGTGCGGACGGGTGCGGAAGTAGGCGGCGGTCTCGTCCCTGCCGACCCGTTCCACCGCGCCGGTGGCGATCACCTGCCGGGCGACGGGGTGCCAGGGGAAGAGCAGCGAGGCGTACGGGTTGGCGGCCAGCTCGGTGCCCTTGCGGGAGCCGTAGTTGGTGAAGAAGACGAAGCCCCTGCCGTCGAACCCCTTGAGCAGCACCGTGCGCGAGCTGGGCCGCCCCGCGGCGTCGGCGGTGGACAGCACCATGGCGTTGGGCTCGTGGATCCCCGCCGCCTCGGCCTCGGCGAACCAGCGGGCGAACTGCGCCATCGGGTCATGGGCCAGTTCGTGCTCGGCGAGCCCCGCGGCGCTGTACTGGCGCCGCATCGGCGCCGGGTCGGGCGCCGGGCGGCCGGCCGTCTCG
>NZ_LIQR01000722.1 GCF_001418575.1 Peterkaempfera griseoplana | reverse complement strand
CGGGCACCGCCTGGTGGTCCGTAATGGCCACCACCAGTCCCGCACCGTGGCGACAGCTGCCGGTCAGGTCGAGGTCAGGGCCCCACGGGTGAACGACCGACGCGTCGACGAGGCAACCGGCGAGCGGAAGCGGTTCTCCTCGAAGATCCTCGCGCCTTGGTGCCGCAAGTCGCCGAAGATCTCCGAGGTGCTGCCACTGCTGTACCTGCATGGACTGTCGTCGGGGGACTTCGTCCCCGCCCTGGAGGGGGCGGGCAGCCCGGCAGCGGCACTCGCGATGGTCTTCAAGCTCGTCGAGTCCGCTCAGACTCGTTGGCGAGCGATCATGGGAGCCCACCTCGTCGCACTCGTGCGCTCCGGCGCCCGATTCGAGAACGGCGTCTTGGCCGAACGGACAGACACGAGGGCCGCGTGATCTTACGGTTCATCTCGCAGGCTGTCCCCGCCAGGATCAAAGGAGAACCCGATGGACGCGCAAGCGGCCTCCTCCCACCACGTCGTGCAGCGGTACTTCCAGATGTGGAACACGGGCGACACCTCGATCGCTCCGGAAGTGCTGAGCCCGGACTGGACCGACCATGCACACCCGGAGGTGACCGGGCCCGCTGACGTTCAACGCGCCGTCACGCAGACGCACGCCAGCCGACCANNGATCTGCTGTCCGTGGTCGGCGGCGTCGGCCACGAAAGTCGCCCAGGCACGATCGACAGCCATCTCATCTGGCTGATCCGACTCCTCGACGGTCAGATGGCCGAGATGTGGACCTACCGCCGGAACACTCCCTGACGATGCTGATCCACAACTCCTGACGATTGCTCCCCGGGCGTTCTCCGGATGGACAAGGACGTTCACCGATCCCCGGCTTTGCACGGCCGTCGTCGACCGGCTCACCTTCAACAGCGCGATCATCATTCCAGCACTCAGTCCTACTGGCTCACCCGCACCAAGGTCCTGGCCGAGCGGACCGCCGCCGGCTGAGGACGGCCGCCGGGTGCTTGCGCGGCACTCCCGACCGCGCAAGCAGGTCTCATTCGCCGGTGGTCTGGCCCCGTCGATCTGCTCGCGGATGAGTTCGGCACGACCGCCGAAGTGCCCTGCTTCCCGCGTCAATCCGTCAGCGACAGGCAGAATTCGTTGCCTTCGGGATCGGCCAGGACGACGTTGTCAGCGTGCCGGGCTTGAACAGTCGCACCGAGAGCGGTCAGGCGCTGGATCTCCGCTTCCGGGTCCACGGCGAGCAGGTCCAGATGCACGCGATTCTTCCCGGCCTTCGCCTCCGGCACGAGCTGGAACCACAGACGAGGTCCTCCGTCTGGCGACTCAACGAGAACAGTGGGGTCATCCTCGGTGCTGGTGATCCCCAGAGAGCGCAGGCGTGCAAGTTCCGCATCGTCGTATGGCGCGACGGCATAGCCGTCCAGAGCTGCGGACCAGAAGCGCGCCGTGGCCGCAGGGCGAGCGCAGTCGAAAACGATGTCGCGGAGTCGGGCCATCCACCCATGGTCCACGCGTCCGGCGGACGGCGCCTCGCAGTTTCACGACACGGATGACTTGAGGTCCGGGCGCTCGAAGATCATGTGGACGAACCCGAGGGCGGCGTGCAGCCGAGAGGTGCGACGACTGCGTGAGCGATGCCGTCCATGGCCTGGGCGGCGGCCGTGATGGCTTGGTTCACGGCGTCGCCTGAGGGGAGGTCGCCTGGGGTGTAGCGGCGGCCCTTCCAGGGGGCGCCGGTGCGCTGTGCTTGGCGCGGTGGCAGTCTTTGACGCGGCGGCCTTCGCGGCCGAGGAGGTCCTGGCGGTACAGCCGACCGGGTCCAAGCCGGGGAACCGGAGCCGGTACATCGCCCGGGCCACGTCCAGGCGGGTGCGTCGGTTCACCCGGTTCGTCGCCTGGGCTTGGACGAGGGCGGCCGAGCGGGACAGCGCCCGGCCTCCGGGGTAGTAGCGCACGCTGATGGGGCACGTGGTGATCCCCGGCCTGCGCTTCCGGGCGGACGGGACGAGCCGTGTGCAGTCAGCAGCTCGCGCAGCAGTCCCGAAGGTCGTGCTCGGTCCCGGGGATCGCCGGCCAGGCGAGGCCTCGTCCGGAGTCGCCCCCGCGGCCTGGTCACCCGGGTATGTCGCCGAGCTGGTTGCGCCGGGCAATCAGGTAGGCGCGTTCCGCCTGGTTGCCGGTGAGTGAGGCCGCGGCCTCGAAAGCTTGCTGGGCCTCGCCGGTCCGCCCGAGGCGGGCGAGAAGGTCGCCGCGGACTGCGTGGAACAGGTGGAAGGTGTTGAGGTCCAGGTCGTCTACCAGTCTGAGTGCCGCCGCGGGGCCTTCGATCTCGGCGAGGGCGACCGCACGGTTGAGCCTGACCACCGGACTGGGGTCGAGTTGCGCGAGTTGGTCGTAGAGCGCGACGATCTGTTTCCAGTCGGTGACCGGGTCGGTGTGCACGGCGTTTATCGCGGCGAGCAACTGGAAGCGGCCGGGCTGGTTGCGGCGCAGGCAGGCGCGCACGATCGCCCTGCCCTGGGCGATCAGGTCTGCGTCCCACTGGGAGCGGTCCTGGTCGGCGAGCCGCACGAGAGCGCCGTCGGCGTCAGTGCGAGCGGGGCGGCGCGCCTCGGTCAGCAGCATCAGCGCGAGCAGTCCCGCCGCCTCCGACTCGTCGGGCATGAGCTCGACCAGCATGCGGGCCAGTCGGATCGCTTCGACGCACAGTTTGCCGCGGGCCAGCTCCGTACCGGAGGTGGCGACGTACCCTTCGTTGAAGATCAGGAAGATCACCGCGAGCAC
>NZ_LIQR01000721.1 GCF_001418575.1 Peterkaempfera griseoplana | reverse complement strand
GGCCGGGCCCCCGGATACGGCGGCGGGGGCGGGGCTGTGGAGGATGAGACCCGTGTGGCGGACGCTGGTGCGGGCGGCCTGTGTCCGTACTGGTCCAGCGGGGCGGTGCACGGCCACGACGGTGCTCATGCGGGCCAAGGCATGCTGGACCTGGCCGAGGTCGGTGCGCAGGCGGGCGACGTCGAAGGACAGGTCCTCCAACGGCTCCTCCACCTCGGTGCGCAGCTCTGGGGGCAGGGCCCGGCACCAGGCGGCGACCTCCTCCAGGAGCCGGCCCAGCTGCGGGAGCGCACCTGTCTGTTCGTCCAGGGCGGCGTCCAGGACGTCGGCGGCGTCCCGGGTGTCGGCCAGCTCGGCGAGGTTGTCCCGCTCCGCGGTCAGGGTGTCGGCGGCCTCGGCTACGGCCTGCATGGCGGGTGGGGCCATGGTCAGCCCGGGGGCCGCGGCCACGGCGTATCCGAGAGCCTGCAGGGCGCGGGTCGCCTGGGCTGCTGCCCGCAGGCCTTCGTCGTCGCTGCGGGGTGGCAGGTAGATCTCGCGTTCGGGGTGGTGGCGGAAGCCGAAGCGGCGCAGGGTGTCGGGGACCAGGCCGAGGGTGTCGTCGGTGTCGGTGGCGGCGACGATCCCGTGCTCGGGATGGCGGCCGAAGGCGACGTCTGGCACGGCGGGCCCCGCCTGAGGAGCGGGGGAGCCGTGCGCGTGGCTGATGGTCAGGCCGCCGGCCCGCAGGAGGTACGTGGCGCGGGCCGCGTCGCGGTGGGCATCCGGGCTCGACAGGGTGTAGGGGGAGCCGGGATGGGGGCGGGTGAAGCCGGCCTCGGTCAGGATCCGGTGACCTGCGGCAGGCAGGTCATCGGCGACATGGGCGGTGACCGAGGAGCGGTCGGTGGCGAAGGTGACGTCCGGAGTCGGCACAGGTGTCCCTTGAGTGGAGAAGGCGAGCGGGCCCCGAAAGGAGGCGAAACGAGACGAGGCGAGTGCCGGCCTACGGGCGGGGCTGGTCCTCCGTGGCCTGGGGCAGAGCGTTGTGGAAGTCCGGGTCGACGCTGGGGCGCAGGCCGTTTTGTGCGAGCAGATCGGCGGCGTACTCGGTGCGCAGCAGGGCGTCCACAGGGTGGGTGCCGTCGGGTAGGACCCACTGCTCGGAGGTTTCGTGCGGGGTGAAGCCGGCGCGCTTGAGCAGCGGCTGGGCGTGTGGGTGGTGGTGGACGTTGACGACGTGGACGCCGTCGTCGTCGGCGCCGAAGGCGAGGTTGGTGCTCGCTGGGTCGTGCTCGTGGTAGAAGGCGCTGGTCAGAGCTGCACTCCGTGGGCGTGGGCGTGAGTGGGTGCGGGGGTGGGCGCTGATCCGGGGAG
>NZ_LIQR01000720.1 GCF_001418575.1 Peterkaempfera griseoplana | reverse complement strand
GGCAAGCGCCGCGCGCCCCCGGGGCGTGGGGGCTGGAGCGGGTGTCGCGTGCAGGCGGCGGGCAGCGGTGTCGTAGACCTCGCCGTCGGCCCGCGGGCCGACGGCCAGCAGGTGGATCTCCCGCGGCCACAGGGAGCCGGGCGGGGTGCGGCGCTCCTGGTAGACGGCCCGCCACCGCACCTCGGCATCGAGGTAGAGCTTGCGGCAGCCGCGCAGATCCCGATCCCCGTGCTGGCCGAGCGCTGGTCCGCGCTGCTCGACGCGGACCAGCTGCTGCAGGTGCAGCAGCGCGGAGTCCCGCACCCAGGCCGGCACACGGCGTAGGTCCTCCAGCGCCTCGGGGTGGGCGCTGAAGGCGAAGAGCACCGCGTTCATGCGCGGTTCCTGGCCGAACTGCGCGAGGCCGTCCCAGTGCGGTTGGCGGTGGGCAGGGCCTCGGGGTCGGTGTGGGCGGGGGTGTCCAGAACCCGGTGGTGGGCCTGGGTGCAGGCGGCGAACGGCCCGTCGGGGGAGCGCAGGTGCAGCAGCAGCGCTTCGAGGTGGTCGCGCTGCCAGGTGCTGGGTCCGGCGGGCCCGGCCTCCGGTGCGGTCAGCTGCTGCCAGGCCAGCCAGCATGCGTGGAGGCGTGCGACCGCCTCGGGGTGCTCGGGCCAGCGGGTGCACCAGGGGCGGCCGGTGGTGACCTCTCGGCCGTAGACGTCCATCAGGATCAGGTCGACCCACGGCGTCATCAGCGCAAGCTCATCAGCGTATGCTGCCTCGTCCATCGCCAGAATCGACAGCGACTGCGCTTCCTGCCCGGCTGTGGCTGCGGTCCCGTCGCCGATCAGGGTGAGGAGCTGCTCGGCGAGGTCGCTGTGCTGCCCGGTTCGTTCAGCCAGCCTCTCGTACGTCGCAGCGAGCTCCTCCCAGCTGGGCGGCATATCAGGACCGTGGTCGCCACCTGCGGGCGAAGGGGACTGCGGAACGCCTGGGGCGGGCTCGGGCTCTGGGACGTCGGGGGAGGTCATGTGCGGGGCTCTCTGGGCGGAAGCAGGGTGGGCTGGCCGGGCTGGGGCCGGCGGGCCCGGGGCCGTGGCCGCCCCAGGCCCGCCGGACGGCGATCAGCAGTACTCGGGGATGCAGGTGTGGGCCGAGGGGACGTACAGGTAGGTGTCGATCACCCAGCCCTTGACGCCGGTGGACCGGTTGCGGCCGTAGAACCAGGTGTGGCCGGAGCCGTACCACTCGCCCGAGATGTCGAACTTCTGGCCCTTGAAGCCGGCACCGAGGGCGACATAGCTGGTGGAGTGGCCGGAGCGGATGTTGACGCCGTTTCCGGTGAAGGTGCCGGTGACGTACACCGTGGAGGCAGTGGCCAGGGTGGTGGCGCTCTGCGGGGTCTGGGCGGAGGCGGCGTCGGCGCAGTTCAGGGACAGGGCCGCGGCGGCGGCGAGGACGGCGGCGGGAACAGCGAGGCGGCGGAGCATGCGGAAGGTGCCCTCCAAGGCATAGGGGATTGCGCGCGATGTGCGGCCGAGCGGCCGGGCGCGGGCTACGAGCTTCCGGCCGTGTGCCGGTTTGGGAATGCGCCGGTGGATGCGCTACGCCGCAGGCGGTGGGTGTGTGCGGCACAGGTGCAGCGGGGGGTTCAGCAGCTCCAGGGCGCGGGCGGCTTGTTGGGGGACGACGCCGTTGCCCAGGGCGGTGAGCTGCTGGCCACGAGGCAGGCCGGGGACGGCGGTCACCCAGCCATCGGGCAGGCCCATGATCCATTCGACGAAGGCGGGGGCGAGGCGCCCGCGGGCGTCCGTGGGGTGCGGGGCAGGCCGGGTCAGGGCCTCCCAGCGGGCGATGGCCTGCGCGTAGGGGCCCCAGTCAGTCAGGGCTCCGCACCGGTCCACAGCGGCAGCACCGCCTGGATCTCGGCCGCCGATTGCGGCTGCGCTGCCTGGTATGCCGGGAGTTGGGCGGTGGCTGAGGCCAGGGTCAGGTCGCCTTTGGAGCCGCGCTGGTTCGGGCCGCCGTGGGTGCCGTCGCTGGCCCGTGGGGTCGGCAGCAGGTGCAGGTGCTCGATCTCGTCGGAGAGGTTCGGGCCGTGCCCGCCCGCGCGGCGCTTGTCCGGGTGCTGCGACCCGCCGATCGTGCCCAGGTTGCTCGTCGGGGTCTTCAGCAGGGTGACGGCATGGCCGAGGTCCTCGCGGCCCGGGTCGGGGCCCTTGGCGTCCCGGGCTTTGGGGGTGGGCAGGCCACGCGGTGACGAAGATGCGTTCCCTGCGGTGAGGCGCTCCGACGTCGCTGGCGCGAAGCATTGTCCATCGTGCATCCATCCCGAGGTCGGCCAGGTCTGCAAGTACGGCGCCGAGTGCCCGCACAGCAGGATCTGCGGGGTCTCCCACACACCACGGGCAGGAGCCCAGGTCGCTATCGGCAGAGGCGGGGGCGGAGAGGATTCCCCGGACGTTTTCGATCACCACCAGACGCGGTTGGAGGACGTCGATCGCGCGGGCGATGGTGTGCCACAGTCCGGACCGGGTGCCCTCGGCGAGGCCGGCGCGTTTGCCGGCGACTGACAGGTCCTGGCAGGGGAAACCTGCGGTCAGGACGTCGATGGGCGGGGCGCTGGACCAGTCGACTGCGGTGATGTCGCCGTGGTTGGGCGCCTCTGGGCCAGTGGTGGGCGAGGATCGCGGCAGCGGCAGGGTTCGCCTCGGCGTGCCAGACGACCTCGCCGCCGAGGGCGGCCTGCACGCCCAGGTCCAAGCCGCCGTATCCGCTGCACATGCTGCCGATCCGCGGCCAGGGGCTGTGAGGTTCGGTCACCGGTGTGCCCCGGCGGCGCGGACTGCGGGCGGGGAGGTGACCACCTGGGCGCCGGTTCCGGCGGCCTCGGCGACTGGGGGACTTTTGACGGGACGCGATACGGCGGCGCTGCGAACGGCCTTGTAGGCGAACTCGCCGGTCAGGGCCTTCAGCGCCTCGGGTTCAGGCCCGGTCATGCCGCTGGCGATCTCCTCGATCCTCCAGCGGCCCTCCTGCAGGACCTCGCGGGCCGCGGACAGTGACCGGACGTAGGTGATGCGATCGGGTGTGCTGTGCGGCCACTGTGGGGCCTGCCGGATCCGGACGGCGGCGAGGAGGGCGGGGTGTGCGCGCAGCAGGGCCTTGCCAGCGAGCAGCCCGGCGTAGGCGTAGGCGAGCGTGCAGCGGCGCCAGGCCACGTCGTCCGGGGACGCGTCCTCGGCGAGCGGCTGCTCGTCGCTCGCGTTCGCGATGAGGACCCGCTGCAGCCTCGACAGGCCCTCCATGGTCTCGGCGAGGCGCTCGATCTGCGGGTCGCGGTGGCAGTAGATGCCGAACAGCTGCTCGTCGTACAGGTGGAGGTCGGCGGCGACCTGCAGCAGCCAGGCGGTCTGGGTTTCGACGGACACGGACAGGGCGGTCTCCAGGGAGAGGTCAGCACAGTGACGTGGCTGTGCGGGGGGTGGATCCGCGGCGCCGCAGCGGGATGACCGGCGCCAGAGCGCGGTCCGCTGCGGTGGCGGGCTGCGGGCCGGTGCTTGTGTCGGTACTGCGTTGTCGGGCGGCGCGCGCCTGCGCGGGCAGCGCGATGACGGCGGCCGGTGCCGCGGGCGGGGGCGGCGGCGTGAGGGTGTGGGCGGTGCGGCGCAGGCCGGAGGCGGCCTGGTC
>NZ_LIQR01000072.1 GCF_001418575.1 Peterkaempfera griseoplana | reverse complement strand
CCGGCAGCTGGCGCCGCTGGTCACCGAGGAGCTGCTGCGCGAGGTGCTGGAGCTGGTGCCGGAGGAGTGGCTGGCGGACGAGCCGGGGTTCGCCTCCGTGGCGCAGCTGCGGCAGGCCTATGTCTCGCATCTCGCGTCCCGGGCGGCCGCCTCGGGCCTGTGGCTTCCGGACGGCTTCGCCACCCCCGAGCAGCTGCGCGCCGCCGACCCAGGCCGGGCGCCCGGCCTGGCTCCAGCACATCCCCGGCTGACCCGCCCGGCGCGGGGACCACGCGTCCCGTCGGCCGCCCCTCCGGTGGCGGTGTCCGGTTGCCCGTTCGGCGCGGTCTGCTTGTCATGGGGTGACAACCCCGCGTCGGCTCCGCTGAGCCCTTCCTGGACCGGGGCGTGCGGTCCGTACCAGGATCACGGTCAGGCAGTGGAAGCGAGCGGGAGGTTGGCGCCATGCAGGGCAGGGACTGGTCGGCGTTCCAGTTCGAGATCTACCTGAACGGGATGAACGGCACCGTGCCCCGGCTGCCCACCGACCTCACCCGTCTGGAGGAGATGGCCGCGCAGCGCCTCGGGCCCGGACCGGTGGGCTATGTCGCCGGGAGCGCGGGCAGCGGCCGCACCGAGCGGGCCAACCGCGAGGCGCTGGACCGCTGGGCGATCGTGCCGCGGATGCTGCGGGACGTGCGGGAACGCGACATGGGCGTGGAACTGTTCGGGCGGCGGCTGCCCGCACCGGTGGCCCTGGCCCCGGTCGGCGTCCTGTCGATCATGCATCCGGAGGCCGAGCCCGCGGCCGCCCGCGCCGCCGCCGCGCTGGGCCTGCCGTTCACCCTGTCGTCCGCCGCCTCCACCACCATGGAGCAGGTCGCGGAGGCGATGGGCGAGGGGGCGGAGCGCTGGTTCCAGCTCTACTGGCCCGGGGACCGGGAGGTGTGCACGTCCTTTCTGCGCCGCGCGAAGGCCGCCGGGTACTCGGCGCTGGTGGTCACCCTGGACACCTGGCTGCTGGCGTGGCGGCCACGTGACCTCGACCAGGCGTACCTGCCCTTCCTGCACGGCGTGGGCACGGCCAACTACTTCTCCGACCCCGCCTTCCGGGCCGGCCTGGCCAAGCCCGTGGAGGAGGACCCGCAGGCCGCGGTGCTGCACTGGGCCCAGATGTTCGCCGACCCGTCGAAGACCTGGGAGGACCTGGCGTTCCTGCGGGAGCACTGGGACGGCCCGATCGTCCTCAAGGGCATCCTGCACCCCGACGACGCCCGCCGCGCCGCCGACGCCGGCATGGACGGCGTGGTGGTCTCCAACCACGGCGGCCGGCAGGTCAACGGTTCGATCGGCGCGGCCGACGCGCTGCCCGGGGTGGCCGACGCGGTCGGCGACCGGCTCACCGTCCTCTTCGACAGCGGGGTGCGCACCGGCGACGACGTGCTCAAGGCGCTGGCGCTGGGCGCCCAGGGGGTGCTGCTGGGCCGCCCGTACGCCTACGGCCTGGGGCTGGACGGCGAGGCCGGGGTCACCCATGTGCTGCGGAGCCTGCTGGCCGAGTTCGACCTCACCATGGCGCTCTCCGGCCACACCCGGCCGGACCAGCTGACCCGCGAGACCCTGACCCGGTACGGAGCCTGAGGAGGACCCCCGATGAGTGAGCGCAAGAACCTGCTCGCCGTGGTACCCGCCCACCTGGGCGGACGGGAGGTGGGCGCCGGGCTGGCCGCGGGGTTCGCCGAACGGGCGGACGTCACCGTGGTGGAGACGGTGGGCGAGGACCCCGCGGCCCTGGCCCGCGCCCAGGTGCTGATCACCGCGTTGTCCCCGGTGACCGCCGGGGACATCGCCGCCGCACCCGCCCTGGAGTTCGTCCAGTGCACCAGCCACGGCTTCGACTACGTGGACCTGGAGGCCGCCCGTGCCCGGGGTGTCACCGTCGCCAACATCGGCTCCAGCAGCGCCGAGGACCACGATGTCGCCGAGCACACCTTCGCGCTGATGCTGGCCCTGGCCAAGCAGATCGTGCCCGCGCACACCGCGCTGGCCGCCGGGGAGTGGGCGACGCCGCGGCTGCAGCCCGTCCTCACCGAACTCACCGGCAAGACGCTGGGCCTGCTGGGCCTCGGCGCGATCGGACAGCAGGTGGCACGGCGCGCGGCGGCCTTCGACATGACCGTCCGCTACACGGCCCGCCACCCCCGCCCGGAGGCCGAGGAGCGGTACGGCGCCCGGCGCGTCGAGCTGGAGGAGCTGCTGCGCACCGCCGACTACCTCTCGCTCCATCTCCCGCTCACCCCGCAGACCCGGGGGCTGCTGAACGCCGAGCGGCTGGCGATGCTGAAGCCCACCGCCTTCCTGATCAACACCTCGCGGGCGGCCATCGTCGACCAGGAGGCGCTGGCCGACGCCCTGGAGGCGGGCCGTCTCGCCGGCGCCGGCCTGGATGTCTTCGACCCCGAGCCGCCCGGTCCCGGTCTGCGGCTGCTGCAGGCGCCCAACACGGTGCTCACCCCGCACATCGCCGGGATCACCAGGGAGACCCTGGTACGGATCGCCCTGGCCGCGATCGAGAACACCACCGCGTATCTGGAGGGCAAGCCCCCCCGCGACGTGGTGTCCTGACGGAGCGTCATCGACGGCGGACGGCTGGGAACTGCGGCTCCGTACCGCTCCCCCGGCCGCGGTCCCGGTGCGACGGGTACGACGCGGCCGGGGCCCCGCCGCCGCACACGGGTGGGTGCGCGGGGCGCGTCACCCGGCCGGTCCCGCGGGCCGGGTGCGATGGCGGATCACCAGGGAGGCGTGGACCTCCTCGGGGGTCTCGGTGGCATAGACGTGCGGGACGTCGGAGACCCAGCTGGCATGGCCGCCGGGCGGAACCACCAGCGGGGCGTCGGCGGGGCCGACCCGGGCGGTGCCGCTGAAGACGGTCAGGAACTCGGTGGCACCCAGCGGGTGGGCGGGCGAGGTCTGCACCCGGCCGGGGCGGATGCGCAGCCGGTACAGCTCGGTGAGCACCGGGCCGTCGGTGAAGGTCTCCAGCAGGGTCGCGGTCACGGCGGCGCCGTGGACGGACGCCGGGGGCTCCGGGCGGCGGGCGACCGGGTCCCCCAGCACGGTGGCGAGGGGGACGGCCAGCTGCGCGGTGACGGCGTAGAGGGTCTCCACGGTCGGATTGCGGGTGCCCGCCTCCAGCCCGGAGAGGGTGGCCTTGCCGACGCCGGCGCGCAGCGCCAGCTCCGACAGGGACAGCCCGCGCCGGGTGCGCAGCTCCCGGATGCGCCGTCCGATCCCGGCGGCGAGCGGCTCGGTGTGCTGATCCACCCGACAAGTATCCGGGATGCTGTTCCGTTTGCGGAACGCAGGCGTCTAGACTCGCGTTCCGTTTACGGAACGGCCGAACCGAGGGGGAGCCCGGATGCCACGCACACGCACACTGCAACCCGTACTGGCCGGAGTGGTGCTCGCGGTCGTCGGCTTCGCCAGCTCCTTCGCCGTGGTGCTGGCCGGACTGCGGGCCGTCGGCGCCGACCCCCGGCAGGCGGCGTCCGGACTGCTGGTCCTCTGCCTCACCATGGGCGTCACCGCGATCGTCCTGGGGCTGCGCTACCGGATGCCGCTGAGCATCGCCTGGTCCACCCCGGGCGCGGCCCTCCTGGTGGCGGTGGGACCGCAGCACCCGGACTACCGGGAGGCCCTGGGCGCCTTCCTCGCCACCGGGGCCCTGCTGCTCGCGGCCGGGCTGTCCGGGCGCTTCGCCCGGCTGCTGCACGCCATCCCCGGCCCACTGGCCGCCGCCATGCTCGCCGGGGTGCTGCTGCCGCTCTGCCTCGCACCGGTGCAGGCCGTGGCGCAGCTCCCCCGGCAGGCGGTGCCGGTCGTGGCGGTCTGGGCGGTGCTCTTCCGCTTCGCCCCGCGCTGGGCCGTACCGGGAGCACTGCTGACGGCCGTGGCCGCCATCCTGCTCACCCGGCCGCACGGCGGCTCCGCGGTGTCACTGTGGCCCGTCCTGACCGCACAGGCGCCCGCCTTCTCGGCCGGCGCCCTGATCGGCATCGCGGTCCCGCTCTTCGTCGTCACCATGGCCTCGCAGAACATCGCCGGGATGAGCATGCTGGCCTCCTACGGCTACCGCCCGCCGCTGCGACCCGTCCTGGCGACCACCGGGATCGCCACCATGATGGGAGCGCCCTTCGGCGGACACGCCGTCAATCTGGCGGCCATCACCGCGGCCCTGGCCGCCGGGCCCGACGCCCATCCGGACCCCCGGCGGCGGTGGATCGCCTCCGTCACCGGCGGCATCGTGTACATCGCGCTCGGCCTCTCCACCGGGCTGACGCTGTCACTGATCAGCGCCTCGCCGCCGCTGCTGATCGAGACCGTCGCCGGGCTGGCCCTGCTGGGCACCCTTGGCTCGGCGCTGCACTCCGCCGTCCAGGACTCCGGCCGGCGGGACGCGGCCGTGATGACGCTGGTGGTCACCGCGTCGGGCATCGCGCCGTTCGGGATCGGCGCGGCACTGTGGGGGCTGCTGGCCGGGCTTGCCTTCCAGGCCCTCTTCGGCCGGGCACCGCAGGCCGCGCCCCAGGCGCCGAAGCCGGAACCGGAGCCCGCGGCGCGGCAGGCGGCCGGGAGCAGCGAGACCCGCCGGCACCGCCCCCAGGATTGACGACCGACTGCCGGGCCGGCGACCCCGGCTGCGGCTGTGGAGGTAGGCAGCCGGCAGCGGCCGTCCCCATGTCCCCAACGACGGTGCGCTGAGCGTCCCTTCCGGCTGTACCGTCCGGACCGGGATGAACACCAGCGTGCCGCGGCCCGTGGAGGCGGCGACGGGGCCGCAGGAGAATTTTGCACGGTGCGCAAATTTGCCTGATCGGTAAAGTTGCGTGACGCGCAAGTTCAGGTACAGTACTGGTATGGCGATCGACCCACCGGGAGACCCCGCACCGCGGAGCGGGCTCCGGGAGCGCAAGAAGCAGGCCACCCGGGAGGCGCTGACCTGGGCGGCGCTGCGGCTCGCCCATGAACGCGGGCTGGAGAACGTACGGGTCGAGGACATCGCGGCCGAGGCCGGGGTCTCACCGCGGACGTTCAACAACTACTTCTCCAGCAAGTACGAGGCCATCGTCTCCCGCCAGGGCGACCGGGTGCGGCAGTCCGCGGCGGAGTTGCGGGCCCGGCCGGCGGACGAACCGCTGTGGGAGGCCGTGGTGCACGCCGCGCTGGCCCCCTACGGGGTCTCCGAGAGCGTCCCCGGCCCGGAGTGGATCGCCGGTGTCCGGATGCTGCTCGGTGAACCGGCCCTGCAGAGTGAGCTGCTGAGGGTCAGTGCGGCCGCGGGCGCCGAGTTCACGGCGGCCGTGGCCGAGCGCACCGGCACCGACGCCCGGCACGACCCCTATCCGAATCTGCTGTCCGCTGCGGTGCTCGCCGCCCTGCAGACCGCCCAGGAGCTCTGGCTCCGCGCCGACCCGCCGGTGCAGCTGCTGCCCCTGATGCGGGACGCCCTCCGTCTCCTCGCCGACGGGCTCCCCGACCCCTCGACCGGCTGACCCCTCCTACCGAGCAGGCCGGCCAGGCCGACCGTACCGGCCGGCCCCGGCGGCCTCCGACACCACCCGCACCACCGCACCACCGCACGACAGGCCCGCGCCGGGCCTTCCTCCGCCATGCCTTCGCAAGGGAGAAATATCGTGACATGGGATGTGGTCATCGCCGGTGGCGGCCCCAACGGGCTGGCCCTCGCCTGCGAGCTGGGCCTGGCCGGGGTGCGGCCGCTGGTCCTGGAGTCGCTGACCGAGCGCAGCAGCGTACCCAAGGCCAACGGCCTGGTCGGACAGGTCGTCAGGCTGCTGGACCAGCGCGGTCTCCATGAGCGCATCACCGGCAGCCCCGGGGCGCCGCGTCCGACGCCCTGGTACATGTTCGGCGGCATCCCCCTGGACCTGGGTCCGCTGGAGAGCAACCCGATCCACACCCTGCCCGTACCGCAGCGCCGCCTGGAGCAGCTGCTGGAGGAGCGGGCCGGGGAGCTCGGCGTGGAGATCCGCCGCGGGCAGCGGCTGACCTCGTTCACCCAGGACGACGACGGGGTCACCCTGGAGGTGACCGGCCCGGACGGCCCCCACCGGCTGCGCACCGCCTACCTGGTCGGCTGCGACGGCGGCCGCAGCACCGTCCGCAAGCAGCTCGGCATCGGCTTCCCCGGGGTGACCGGGGACGGCCTGGTCTCCCGTGCCGCCCATGTCTCCCTGCCCGGGGAGATGTGGGTCGCGGAGACCGGGGAGCTGGAGGTGCCGGGGTACGGGAGGGTGCGGCCGATGCTGCACACCCGCACCGACCGCGGGGTCTTCGTGGTGGCCCAGCTGGAGCCCGGCAAGCCGCTGGTCAGCACCCTGGAGTGGGACCCCTCGGCCGTCGGGGACGACACCCCCATGACCATCGCCGAGCTGCGGGAGAGCGCCTCGCGGGTGCTCGGCGCCGACCTGCCGATCGGGCCGCCGACCGCCCCCGGCCCGCATGTGCTGCGACGCGTCGAGGGCGGCAACACCCGGCTGGCCGAGCGCTACCGGGACGGCCGGGTGCTGCTGGTCGGCGACGCGGCCCATGTCCACTCCGCGGTCGGCGGCCCCGGGCTCAACCTGGGCATCCAGGACGCGGCCAACCTCGGCTGGAAGCTCGCGGCCCAGGTGCACGGCTGGGCGCCGCCGGGACTGCTGGACACCTACCACGACGAGCGGCACCCCGTCGGTGAGCGGGTCTTCATGCACTCCCAGGCGCAGCTGGCGCTGCTCTCCCCCGGGCCGGGCGTCACAGCGCTGCGGGAACTCCTCGGCGAACTGCTGGGCCGTACGGAGAACGTGCAGCACATCGCCGACACCATGGCCGGCAGCGACATCCGCTACCCCGTCGACTGCGCCCACCCCCTGGCAGGCCGGTTCGCGCCCGATCTCGCGCTGACCACCGGCAGCGGCACCTCCCGGCTCGCGGAACTGATGCGTGGCGCCCGTCCGCTGCTGCTCGACCTCACCGGCGGCCCGGACCTCCGCGACGCGGCGACGGGCTGGAAGGACCGTGTGGACACGGCCGCCGCCACCTCCCCGGACCCGGCGCCGGCCGCACTGCTCATCCGCCCGGACGGCTATGTCGCCTGGGCCGCCTCCCCCGGCGAGCCCACAGCGGAGATGCGCAGCGGACTCCGCCGGGCCCTGACGACCTGGTTCGGCGCACCCGCCGCCTGACCCGCCAGGGGCCGAACGCCGTATCCGTCAGGCACCCGGCCCGGTGCGAGCACACCGGCTACAGGCGGCCGGTGCCCGGGTCAGATGGCGGCGCGGGGACCGCCGTTGGGGGTGTGAAGGCGGCCGGCGTCCGGGCGGTGCCGGCCGGGGTTCCGATGAAACCGGCGATCCCCGGTACCGCTCGCAGCGGTACCGGGGATCGCCCCGGCTCTCAGGACCGGTCCAGGAAGGCGATCAGGGCCTCCAGCAGCTCCTCGAAGGCCGCCGCGTCCATGCGGCAGGTCTGGAACTGCCCGTAGAGATCGCCGATCTCCACCTCCCCGGGCCCCGTCCGCCGCACACTCGCACTCGGCGTCCCCAGCACGTACCCGGCGCCGAACCGGTCCGCCATCCGCCGCCACTCACGGAGGTAGTCCCGGGTGGCGTCCGCGGAGAGTCCGAAGGGGTCGATGAGGGTCTCCACGGCCAGCCGGAGGTTCTCCGGAGTCCCGGCGGGAGCCGCCGGGATCACCGCCTCGTCCTCGTCGACGCCGAACGACCACGTCGTGCTGCCGGACACCGTGTCACTTCCCCACCGGGAAGAACGTCGACGGGGTGTACGACCCGTCGGCCTGCTTCTCCAGGAACCCTGTCATCTTCACTCCCCGGTACTCCCCCTTGACCATGGTATTCCCTCGTTTGTAGCTGCCGTTGGCGAAGAGGTGCTCCCCGGCCGCCATGACGTCGTCGGCCGACCAGTCCACCGGGACGACGACCTTCCCTACCGCCTCGACCACGTGGTGCACGGCCTTCGTGGTACGCCGACTCGGCGGTGGCACCGGGTTGTCGGCTGCGGTGGCGCGGCTGGTGAACCGGCGGGCCCGGCGCCGTGTCGAGGGCGGCCGCACCCGGAGCAGGGCGGACTGTCAGCCGGGTACGGCGACGCAGTCGATGAGCCGGCGGGCGGCCGCGTCGGTGCGGGCGACATCATGGGTGACCAGGCGGTCCTGGCACAGGCCGCGCAGCCCGGAGACCAGCAGGGTGGCCCTGGCCCGCGCCTGCTGCGGGGCGTCACCGAGCCGGACGCAGGCATCGGCGATGGGACCGACCATCACCTCGACCGTGTCGGCGGCGAGGTCGCCGTACTGCTCGGGCTCGGTGGTGGCCAGGCTGAGCAGTTGCAGCAGCATCCGGATCGGCCCGGCCTGCTCGCCGACGGTGATCGCCTCCCACAGGCCGAGGGCGGCCCGGCGCAGACCGGCGGCGTCATGGACGTCGCCGAACATCCGCCGGGCATCGGGCCGGTTGGCCGCCAGGGCCTGGGCCAGCAGGTTCTCACGGCTGTCGAAGTAGTACAGCAGCATGCGCTTGGTGGTCCCGATCGCCTCGGCGAGCGGGCTGAGCGACATCTGTGCGAGACCGTGCTGCTGGAGGTAGCGGACCACCTGGTCCAGCAGTTCCGCGCGCTTCTCGGTGTTGAGGGGTCGGGGCACGCCTTGACTGTACCGATCGGTACACGTATGGTCCACCGGGTGTTGATGTTCCGATCGGTACAGGAACGACGCGGCCGGAGCCGCGGGCACCACCACGGCGACGGTCCACTGCGAGGAACGTCCAGCCGGTGAGCCCAGTGCCAGTAAGCCCAGCGCCAGTGAGCCCAGTGCCAGTAAGCCCAGCGCAAGGAAGACCAGTGCGAGGAAAACCAGTGCGAGGAACGGAGAGGGACGCCATGCAGACGGCTGCACCGCGGGCGACGATCGCGGACGGGGGGACTCCAGGACCGGTCCCCGCGACCCGCCGGCGACGACCCGGCCCCGGCGCCTGCGGTACGGCACCGGGACCGGAGCGAGCCGCTGCGTCCCGCCACGGCGTCCACCAGGCGGGCCGGTGACCAGGCGGACCGCACACCCCCACCGCGGAACCTCCCTGGCCAGGACCCTGGCCGACGCCCTCTGGTTCCCGGTGGCCCTCTTCCTGGGCTTCCTCTTCTGCTTCGCCCCGGCCCTGCACGCACCGCAGCCGCACCATGTGAAGGTGGCCGTCGCCGGACCGGCCGAGGCGGCGGCCGTGGAGACGGTCCTCCAGCGGCAGCATCCCGGCGGCTTCGACATCACCGAGGTGGCCGACGGACGCGCGGCCCGGCGGGCGGTCCTGGACCGGGACGCCACGGCGGGCTTCACCGGCGGCCGGCAGCCGCTGCTCTATGTGGCCAAGGCCAACGGGGCGTCCCTGGAACAGGCGCTCACCACCGCTTTCACCCCGTTCGCGGCGGAGCAGCGGCACCGTCTCGCGGTCAGCGACGTGGCACCCACCGTCGGGAAGGACCTGCTGGGCTCCACCGTGCTCTACTTCGGCATCGCCTGGAGCGTCCCCGGCTACATCCTGGCGACGACCCTGCTGCGTGCGACGGCCCTCGGCCGGCGCCGCAAGCTGCTGACGATCGCCGGCGTCGCCGCGCTGTTCAGCGTCACCGGCTTCCTGGTCGCCGTCGGCCTGGGCTACCTCCCCGACGACCCGTGGGCCATGGCGATCGCCTTCCTGCTCACCGTGGCGGTGGCCACGGTCTCCACCGGCCTGGCGCCGTTCGCCAGGCAGTTCTTCCCCGCCGTGGGCATGGGCCTGTTCATCGTGCTGTCCATCCCCACCAGCGGCGGCGCGGCGCCCGCTCCACTCCTCCCGGTGTTCTTCCAGGACCTGCACACCGTCATGCCGCTGGCCAACGCGATCGACGCCCTGCGGGGGGTGCTGTACTTCGACGGGGCGGGGGTGCTCAAGCCGGTACTGGTGCTCTGCGGGTGGATCGTGGCCGGCGCCGCCCTGATGGTGCTGGACGCCTGGCTGCGCCACCGCGCCGCCGCACGGCGGCTCGAGGACGGCGCGCCGGAGGAGGCCGAGGAGCCGGAGGAGGTCGAGGAGCCGCCGGTGGACGATCCGGCGCTGGAGATGCCGACGCCCACCGCGCTCCCGGTCCATGCCCACCACCACCTCGGAGAACCGGTGCCGTCGCTGCTGGGCAGCGTCCATGACGCCGAGCAGCTGCCGGTCCACGGCGCCGCGGTGACCGTCATGGACGCGAGGGGGCGGCAGCTGGTCCGCACCACGACCGACGGGCGGGGGGACTATGCCGTGACCGGGCTGCCCGAGGGGTACCTCAGCATCGTGGTGTCGTCCGCCGGACTGCGTCCGCTGGTCCACCAGAAGCTGCTGCGGCCCGGTGCGGCGGTCCGCGCGGACTTCACGATGCACGCTCCGAACGGCACCCGGCCGCAGTGGACGCTCGCCGACCGGTAGCGGACGGTCCACGGCGCCGGGCGCCCCCTGCCGGTCGGACCCGCTCCCGGGGCGGAGCGGGTTTGGCCGGCTCCGGGGAATTCCGGCCGCACCCTTCCTACTCGACGGTAACCAGCGTTACAGTGGCTTCACCACCACCGCCGGGCCTCGGGAGCCGCACCGGCGGGGTCCCGTCCGCCGCGCCACCGCGCGGTCCCTCAGGACGGGACGGCGTGCCTGCTCCCGTTGCCGCCCCCGTGGTCCTCCGGGAGGCGTCGTTCCCAACCATGCGACTCGGCGGGACGACGGCACAGCCTCAGCAGCACCACGTCACCACCGGGCTCCGGCCGGAGCGGAACGGCCCCCCGGTGCGGTGTCGCCGCCGTGTTC
>NZ_LIQR01000719.1 GCF_001418575.1 Peterkaempfera griseoplana | reverse complement strand
ACACCACCAACCCCGACGGCTCCACCACCCTCCACCTCAAGCGCTGCTGCAACGGCTGCGGCGAGCAGCTCGGCGACGTCATCGACCGCGACATCGACAGCCGCGGCAACCTCACCGACGTCCGCGGCGAGTGCCCCCGCTGCGCCGCGGTGGTCGAGCTGGAGGCGGCCGGCTGCCAGACCTGGATGCTCACCCGGCGCAACATCGACCGGGTCGACGCCGCGGTCGACCGGGACGGGATCTTCGCGAAGGGCTACTGGCAGGACGTCGACGGCAAGAACACCGTCGTCGGCCTGCGGATCGGCCAGTACCCGGACCACGTCGTCGCGTACTTCGGCGACTGGGTCATCCGGCATCCCGACGGCCGGTGGACCACGCTGCGGCCGGCCACGCCGGACGCCCCCGAGGCCCCTGCCGCTGCGCCCGGTCAGGAGGCCTGACATGGGGTGGGCCAGCGGAGACCAGGTCTTCGCCCCCGTCGCCAGGAAGCTCGTCGAGCTCGGCGCCTCGGCCGAGGTGAAGCGGCAGGTGTGCAGCGTTCTCATCAACGCGCTGCAGGACCGCGGCTGGGACACCGAGGGCGAGTCCCTCGGAGAGTTCCAGGACGACCCGGCGATCGTCGCGGCATTCCGGGAGCGGGGCGTCGTCGCGACGTGCGGAGATCAGGGCGGGCCGCCGGAGGCCGACTGGTGCGCCCTCGAGGAAGGCCACGAGCCGGACCACGCCGACGACCTGGGCCACACCTGGCCGCGGGGGCCTCGGTGAGCCCGGCTACGGCGGCCGGGGTCGTTGTCGCCTGCTGGTTCGCCGCTCAGCTCGTCGTGGACGCGGTGGTGGATCTCCGGCGCGATCACCCCGCGAACGTGCCCGGCGGCGCCTCTGCCGCCTCCGCAGCCCCTCGTGCGGCCCCGGCGCCATCCGCGCCGCCGATCGGCCCGCAGACGCCCACGCAGCCCCTCGGCCCCAAACGCCCCTACCGCACCACCCGACACGCCCTCAGAAAGGCCCAGCCGTGACCATCTCCGCCCTCCGCGCGCTCCAGGACGAGGCGCAGCCCCTGTCTCTTATCCACACT
>NZ_LIQR01000718.1 GCF_001418575.1 Peterkaempfera griseoplana | reverse complement strand
CGCCCGATGGGCCCCGCCCCCCGCGGCCCGGTGACACGCGCGCGGACCACGTGCACGGGTGCAGGGCCGGGGATCACCGGACGTAACCTGTTCGGAGCAGGGGCGGCAGGCCCTCAGGAGACGAACCGAGAGGCGGCCCCGACGTGGCGGTCATCACCTGGTGGGGCCATGCGACCGCGACCGTGCGGGACTCCGGGGTCAGCATCCTCACCGACCCGCTGCTCACCTCCCGGCTGGCCCACCTGCGCCGCCGCCGCGGCCCGCTGCCCGGAGCCGCCGCGCGGCGCGCCGACGCCGCCGTGGTCTCCCATCTGCATGCCGACCACCTGCATCTGCCGTCGCTCCGCGTCCTGCCGCCCGGCACCCCCGTACTGCTGCCGCGCGGCGCGACAGGGGCGGTGCCCGCGCTGCGCCGCCTCTCCCATCTGCACCTGCTGGAGGTCGGGGCCGGGGAGGAGACAGCGGTCGGCGCGGTCACCGTCCGGGCGGTCCCGGCCCGCCACGACGGACGGCGGCTGCCGATGGGCCCGCAGCGGGTGGAGCCGCTCGGATTCGTGATCCACGGCGCGGCCGCCACCTACTTCGCGGGCGACACCGACTTCTACCCCGGCCTGGTCGACGCGGTGGGCCCCTGCGACCACGCGCTGCTGCCCGTCGGCGGCTGGGGGCCCGGACTGGGTCCGGGCCACCTGGACCCGGCACGCGCCGCGGAGGCGGTCCGGCTGCTGGCACCGCGCACCGCGGTCCCGGTGCACTTCGGCACCTTCTGTCCGGTGGGGCTCGGCCTCCGCCCCGGGGCCTGGTTCCATGCGCCGGGGGACGACTTCGCCCGGCGAGCGGCCGGGCTGGCGCCGCAGACCACCGTCCATGTCCTGGAGCCCGGCGGCAGCGTGGAACTCACCGACGGCACCATCCCCAGCGGCGCCGAGGGCGGCCGCCGGTGAACCACCCCCTGTGGACCGCTTCGGCCGCCGCGGCGGCCACCGGCACGTTCGACGCGGCCACCGCCTCGCAGACCGCCGGGTACCCGACGCTCTTCGTACTGATCGTGGTGGGCTCGGTGCTGCCCGTGCTGCCCACGGGCGCGCTGGTCAGCGCGGCCGGCGTGGTGGCCTGGCACTCCCGCTGGCCCGCCCTGGACCTGCCGCTGCTGCTGGCGGTCGCCTCGGTGGCCGCCTGGGCCGGGGACGTCCTGCTGTACTGGCTGGCCGCACACGCCGGCGGCCGGTGGACCCGGCAGCTGCGGGCCCACATGGACAGCCCCCGGATGCGCGCCGCACAGGACCGGCTGGCCGCGCACGACCGCGCCGTGCTGGTGCTCTCCAGGCTGATCCCGGCGGGCCGCATCCCGGTGATGGCGGCCTGCCTGGTCTCCGGGTGGCCGGTGCGGCGGTTCCTGCGCGCCGACGTGTTCGCGGCGGTCGCCTGGGCCCTGTGCTACCAGGCGGTCGGCATCATCGGCGGCGCCGTCTTCCCCCGCCCGTGGCAGGGCGTGGCCGCGGCCGTGGTGCTGGTGCTGCTGGTGGCCGCGGCGCCGGGCCTGGGACGCCGGCTGCGCGGCCGCGAGCAGAGCCGGCGGCGGAGCGGGGAGCAGCGGGCCGTACCCGCCGAGGAACGCGCGCACTGACCGGCGCCGGGCTCTGCCGCCGAGCGGCGCCGGGCTCCGTGGCCGGACGGGTACGGCTCAGGGGCGCCGAACCCGGCGGGGACCCGCACCGTGGTGGTGGTCCCGCCGGTTCCGGCGCCCCTGAGCCGTGTGGCGTACGGGTGCCGCTACCGCGTCACAGCGCCAGGCCGGTGAGCACCAGCACCCGCTCGTAGGTGTAGTCGTCCATGGCGTACTTGACGCCCTCGCGTCCCACACCGGACTGCTTGGCGCCGCCGTACGGCATCTGGTCGGCACGGTAGGACGGCACGTCGCCCACGATCACACCGCCCACCTCCAGCTCCCGGTGAGCCCGGAACGCGGTCTGCAGGTCATGGGTGAAGACACCCGCCTGCAGCCCGTAGGGAGAGTCGTTGACCAGCGCGAACGCCTCGTCGGCGCCCGAGACCCGGTGCAGGCTCAGCACCGGGCCGAAGACCTCCTCGCAGGCCAGGGTCACACCGGCGGGCACCTCGGCCAGCACGGTCGGCGCATAGGTGGCGCCCTCCCGCTTGCCGCCGGCCAGCAGCTTCGCGCCGGCGGCCACGGCCTCGTCCACCCAGGCCTCGACCCGCTCGGCCGCGGCCTCGCTCACCAGCGGGCCCACGTCCACCGACTCGTCGGAGGGGTCACCGGTGACCTGCTCCTGCACCTTGGCGACGACCTTCTCCGCCAGCCGGTCGTAGACCGCGGCGTCGGCGATGACGCGCTGCACCGAGATGCAGGACTGGCCGCCCTGGTAGTTGGCGAAGGTCGCGATCCGCGAAGCGGCCCACTCCAGGTCCTCCTCGCTCGCCCAGTCGGCGAGGACGACCGCTGCGGCGTTGCCGCCCAGCTCCAGGGTG
>NZ_LIQR01000717.1 GCF_001418575.1 Peterkaempfera griseoplana | reverse complement strand
GCGCCCACCCCGCACGAGACCCCGCCGCCCGGCGCCGCCGAGCTGGGCTTCCACGCCTCGGCGGCCCTCACCGGGCTCGGCACCTGGTCCTACGACGGCACGCTGCGGATGGTGGCCACCACCGACGGCAAGACCGTGGTGCACTGGTCGCCGACCGTGCTGCACCCCCGGCTGACCTCGGACACCGAGCTCAAGGCGGACACCCTGCCGCCCGCCGCCTCGAAGATCACCGACAGCTCCGGCAGGTCCATCGACGCCTATCGCTCGCTGAAGGCCCAGGCGGCCGGCTTCGCCGACGCTCTCAAGGCGCAACCCGGCGGCACCCCCGGCAAGGGCGTGGTGATCGCGGGCGCCGAGAGCGGCACCCCGCTGGCGACCCTGCACACCTTCGTCAAACCCAAGCCCGGCAAACCGCTGAAGCTCACCATCGACGGGCGGCTCCAGGCCGCCGCCGAGCAGGCGGTGGCCGCCCAGGGGCAGAACGGCGAGCGGGTGGCCTCCCTGGTGGCCATCGAGCCCAGCACCGGCCGGATCCTGGCGATGGCCAACTCCCAGCCCGGCTTCAACGCGGCCTTCACGGGCCGGACCGCGCCCGGCTCCACGATGAAGATCATCACCTCCGCGGCGCTGCTGGAGCACGGCGTCTCCACCGGCACCTCCGCCCCCTGCACCACCCATCTGTACGTCTACGGCAAGGAGTTCCACAACGAGGAGGGCAGCTCCATCCCCGGGGCCACCCTGCGGGACGACTTCGCCGCCTCCTGCAACACCGGGTTCATCAGCCTGCGCGACCGGCTGGGCGACGACGACCTGGGAGCCGAGGCCCGCGACGTCTTCGGCGTCGGCATGACCTGGCACACCGGACTGCCCAACTTCGACGGCTCGGTGCCGTCCCCCGCCGGGGACAGGACGGAGAAGGCCGCCCAGCTGATCGGCCAGGGCAAGGTGCAGATGAACCCGCTGGCCATGGCCTCGGTCGCGGCCACCGTACGGTCCGGGGTCTTCCGCGAGCCGATCCTGCTGCCCGGCCTCCCCCAGCAGCCCGCCGCCCGGGCGCTCCCGCCGTCCGTCGCCGCCCAGCTGCGCACCCTCATGCACACCACCGCCGTCAGCGGCACCGCCGACCATGTGATGAGCGGACTGGGCAGCCTTCCCATGGGCGCCAAGACCGGCACCGCCGAGGTCGGCAACCACCTCGACAGCTGGTTCACCGCCTACCGCGGCGACCTCGCGGCCGCGGCCATGGTGGAGGGCGGCGGCCACGGCGCGGACGCCGCGGGCCCGGCGGTACGGTCCGTGCTGACCGCGGGCCGGTAGGGCTCGGGCCTCCGCCTCAGGTGTGGGCGGGGGCCCCGTACACCTGGTGCAGATTGTCGTCGGCGGGGTGGGTGCGTCCCGCCGGGCCGGCCGCGAAGACCCGCAGTACGTTCTCCGTCACCCGGGTGGTGAACGCCCCCGTGCGGCCGTCCATGCCGTGCCGCACCCCGTGCCTCCCGGGGCCGGAGGCGTCCAGCGACTCCACCCAGCGCATGGTGCCGGTGGCGAAGAGCCCCGAGCCCCCGGGGTGCGCCCCGTACGCGGAGTCGCTGTGGCTGCGCGTCCCCTTGCAGACCAGCGGCGAGTGGGCGAGAACCTCCAGCGGGCGGGGCGTGGGGGCCTCCGGGGTCACCCGGTCGTACTCCACGCCCACCAGCGCCCTGAAGGAGTCCCCGGCCCGCACCCCGGTGCCGGCGAACACCCAGTGGTCGGGGCGGGCGACCACATAGGCGGCCTCGGTGGGGTAGCCCTCGTAGAGGACGCCGGTGAGCGAGCTCTCCGGATCGGGGGCCGGCTCACGGCGGAAGTCATTGGTGACCAGCGCCCGGTCGCCGTGGGCGTAGTACGGGTCGTCGCGGTAGTCGGCCTTGTAGCAGACGACCAGCCGGTCCCGCCCGGTGGCGGCGGGCTCCAGCCGGATCCGGCGGAAGCAGGTGTTGGCGCCGAGCAGCGCCAGGTTGGTCCCGGCGTCACGGGCTCGGGCGACCAAAGCGCGCTGCTCCGGCGTCCAGTACTCGTCATGGCCGAGGAAGACCACCGCCGCGGCGCCCGCCAGCAGGCCGGGGCGGGTGGCGACGTCCACCCCGGTGGCGTACGCCAGGGGTATGCCGAGGCGCTCGGCGAGGCAGACCGCGGGCTGCTCGTAGATCAGGAACTTGCCCGCGCCGTCCTTGTCGTACGGGCGGTCGAAGGAGACCGCCAGCGAACGGGTGCGGAAGGCGCCGTCCGCCCCGTTGTAGAGACTTCGGCTGCCCCACTCGTTGTAGGCCTGCCAGGTCGCCGAGCCGTTCACCAGCAGGGTCCGGCCCGCGGTGGTGGCCGAGCGGACGGTGATCGGGACGTACCGCTGGCCCGTCCGCGGGTCGGTGTCCAGCCGCAGCAGATAGGAGCCCTCGGGCCAGCCCCGGGTGGGCACGGTGAGGGTGCGCTCCCAGTCGGCGTGCACCGTACGGGTGGCGGCGTCGAAGCGCGGGGCCCGCTGCCGCCGCCCGGCGATCCGCTCCGACCGCCACACCAGCCGGGCCCTGGCGCCGCCGTACCAGCCCATCCGGTAGGCGCTGACCAGGAAGCCGGGGGCGGTGGTGGAGACATGCAGCCCGAACTCCTCGCCCGGCAGCACACTCACCCGATCGGTGTATCCCTCGACGGCGGACGGTGCACCCCGGTGGGTGATCCGCCAGTGCCTGTCGCCCGGCCGGTCGTTCTCGGCCCGGACGGCCGCCGCCGGGCCGGAGGCGGGGCGGTGGGAGGCTGCCGGGCGGCCGGAACCGCTGCCCGTGCAGCCCGCCGCGGCCAGCCCTGCACCGGCCGCGGCGGCCATGCCGAGGAAACGCCGGCGGCTGCCGGGGGCGCCGCCCGCCGTCTCCTGGTCGTCGCTGTCGCGCTGTCCGTCCATGTCCACGGTGCCTCCCGGTGCGACCCTAGGGCCGGCCCGAGGATTCCGCCCGGCGGAGGGAGGGCTAGGCGGGGAGCTCTCTCTTATACACATAT
>NZ_LIQR01000716.1 GCF_001418575.1 Peterkaempfera griseoplana | reverse complement strand
GCACAGCTGTGAGGATCGAGGAGGGGCGGCAGGGGGCGGGACGGCGCAGGGGCAGCAGGAGGAAGGCGGCGGTCGATGGCGGAGCACGAGTGGCGGTCCCTGCCGGGCACCCCGTGCTGGGTGAATCTGATGGCCCGCAACCTGGACGAGGCCCGGCGGTTCTACGGCACTCTGCTGGGCTGGGAGTTCCGCCGGGCCCGCTCGGAGCGGCTGGGCCCGTACGTGGAGGCCACCGCGCACGGCGTGGCGGTGGCCGGGCTGGGGTCGATGGCGCGGGACATGGGCTTCCCGGTCTCCTGGACGGTCTTCTTCAGCGCGGTCAGCGCCGACCAGACCGCCCAGGCCGTCCGTGAGTCCGGCGGGACGGTCGCGGTGGGGCCGCTGGGCTTCCAGGACGGCCGGGCTGCGGTGGCGGCGGACCCGGCCGGGGCGGCCTTCGGGATCTGGCAGGGCGACAAGTCACCCGGGTGGCGGATGCGCCGGCTGCGGGGCGTGCCCGTGTGGATCGAGCTGCAGACCCGGGACGCCTTCGCGGCGGCGGTCTTCTACGGCGAGGTCTTCCGCTGGGGCTCCGACCCGGAGGGCCGCAGCGATGTGGCGTGGGAGCACGACCGGGTGGTGCTGCGGGTCGACGGGCATCCGGTGGCGGGGCTGTGCGGCGGCGCGGTGGAGGCGGCGCCGGACCCGCAGATCCGGCCCCGCTGGGACGTCTACTTCGCGGTGTCGGACGCGGATGCGGCGGCCCGGGACACGGCCGCGCTCGGCGGTGAGGTGGTCGGCCCCCCGACGGACACCCCCTACGGCAGGGTCGCGGTGCTGCGGGACAGCGAGGGCGGCCTGTTCCGGGTGGCCGACCTCAGCGGAGCCACGGCGTGCGGGGAGCCGGAGGACGGGGTCCCGGCGGAGCTGGGCCGGGCGGACGAGGAGCGGGGGGCCGCGGAATAGCCGCCGGGGCCGGCCGGTTGGGCGGGGTGCGGCGGTCGTACGGGCGCCGTGAGACCTTCCCCAGGGAGCAGACGCCATGGCGACCTCCACGATCGAGCTGACCAAGGACGACTTCATCGAGACCGTCCAGGGCGACGGCATCAGGCTGGTCGACTTCTGGGCCGCCTGGTGCGGCCCGTGCCGCCAGTTCTCGCCGGTGTACGAGCGGGTGGCCGAGAAGAACCCCGACGTGGTCTTCGCCAAGGTGGACACCGAGGCCGAGCCGGAGCTGTCGTCCGCCCTGGAGATCAGCTCCATCCCCACGCTGATGGTCTTCCGCGACGGGATCCTGGTCTTCCAGCAGCCGGGCGCCCTGCCGCAGCCCGCCCTGGAGGACCTGCTCTCCCAGGTCCGCGCGCTGGACATGGCCGAGGTGCGGGCCAAGGTGGAACAGCAGCAGGCCGGCTGAGACCCGGAAGCACGGCCGGCCCCGGGGGCCGGGCCGGGAGCGGCGCTCCCTGCCCGGCCCCCGGTGGCTTCCCCGTCACCCGGCCGGCGCAGCGCGGCCGGGGCCCGCAGCGGACGGCGCCCCAGGTGGGTGGGGGTGGACGGGGCGGGCGCGGGCAGGCCCGGATTGCGGTCCTGCGGCACCGGGCGAGCATGGTCGTACAGGCGTCGGACCGGGCGGACGGCCGGCGTCCCGACATCCCGCTGGGAGGACGACCGTGGGCCTGCTGACGCGCGACATAGCACTCGACCTCGGCACCGCCGCGACGCGCGTCTACAACGCGCACGGCGGTGTCGCGGTCAATGAGCCCTCGGCGGTGGCGGTCAACACCACCACCGGCCGCATCCTGGCGATCGGCGCGGAGGCGGGCCGGATGGCCGGCCGCACCCCGGCCCATGTGAAGGTGATCCGACCGCTGCGGGCGGGGAACATCGACGACTTCGAGGTCACCGGCCGGATGCTGCACCATCTGCTGCTGCTCGCCGGCCACCGCTACCCCGGCCGGACCCAGGCGGTGGTGTGCGCGCCGTCGGACACCACCGGGGTGGGGCGGCGGGCCGTGCTGGAGGCGTGCCGCCAGGTGGGGGTGGGCCGGGTGCGGATGCTGCCCAAGCCGGTGGCCGCCGCCGTGGGCGCGGGACTGCCGGTTCAGGAGGCCACCGGCAGCCTGGTCGTCGACGGTGGCGCCGGCACCACCCAGATCGCGGTGCTGTTCGTGGGCGGGGTGGTCGCCGCCC
>NZ_LIQR01000715.1 GCF_001418575.1 Peterkaempfera griseoplana | reverse complement strand
ACCCTGATCCTCCGTCCGCTCGGCTCCAGGGCCAGACAACCGACCCGTACCACCGCTCCGCCACCCCCGCCCGCGGTGATCCCGGGCACACGCCGGTGCCCGGCACCCCCGGCCGCAGCAGCCGGGCCCCCTCCCCGGGGCGGGGAGGGGGCCCGGTGGTGCGTCCGCGCGGTCAGGCCGCCGCGGGCACCGCCGCCCGGGCCGGCTCCAGGGCCAGCGACAGCACCTCGCGGACGTCGGAGACCGGGTGGACGGTGAGCCGCGCCAGCACCTCGGCGGGGACGTCGTCCAGGTCCGGCTCGTTGCGCTGCGGGATGAGCACCGTGGTGATGCCCGCCCGGTCCGCCGCCAGCAGCTTCTGCTTGACCCCGCCGATCGGCAGCACCCGCCCGGTCAGCGACACCTCACCGGTCATCGCCACATCGGCCCGCACCCGGCGGCCGGAGAGCAGCGAGGCCAGCGCCGTGGTCATGGTGACGCCTGCGCTGGGGCCGTCCTTGGGGACGGCCCCGGCCGGGACGTGCAGGTGCACGCCGCGGTCCTTGAAGTCGGTGACCGGCAGCTCCAGCTCGGCCCCGTGGGAGCGCAGGAAGGAGAGCGCGATGTGCGCCGACTCCTTCATGACCTCGCCCAGCTGGCCGGTCAGGCTGAGCCCGGTGGAGCCGGTCTCGGGGTCGGCGAGCGAGGCCTCGACGTAGAGCACGTCGCCGCCCGCCCCGGTGACCGCCAGCCCGGTGGCGACGCCGGGTACGGCGGTGCGGCGGCCGGCCGGCTCGGTGGCCGACTCCGGGGTGTGGTGCGGCCGGCCGATCAGGGCGCGCAGACCGTCCGCGTCCACGTCGGCGGGCAGGGTGCGCTCGCCCAGTTCGAGCTGGGCCGCGACCTTGCGCAGGATGCGGGCGATGGAGCGCTCCAGGTTCCGCACCCCCGCCTCCCTGGTGTACTCCCCCGCCAGCCTGCGCAGCGCCGAGTCGTCGAGCCGGACCTCGTCGGCGGCCAGCCCGGCCCGCTCCAGCTGCCGGGGCAGCAGGTGGTCCCGGGCGATGACGACCTTCTCGTCCTCGGTGTAGCCGTCCAGCCGCACCAGCTCCATCCGGTCCAGCAGCGGCTCGGGGATGGCCTCCAGCACATTGGCGGTGGCCAGGAAGACGACGTCGGAGAGGTCCAGCTCGACCTCCAGGTAGTGGTCGCGGAAGGTGTGGTTCTGCGCGGGGTCCAGCACCTCCAGCAGGGCCGCGGCGGGGTCGCCGCGGTAGTCGGAGCCGACCTTGTCGATCTCGTCGAGCAGGACCACCGGGTTCATCGACCCGGCCTCCTTGACCGCCCGGACGATCCGGCCGGGCAGCGCGCCGACGTAGGTACGCCGGTGGCCGCGGATCTCCGCCTCGTCGCGGACGCCGCCGAGCGCCACCCGGACGAAGGACCGCCCCATCGCGCGGGCCACCGACTCGCCCAGCGAGGTCTTGCCGACCCCGGGCGGGCCGACCAGGGCCAGCACCGCGCCGCCGCGGCGGCCGCCGACCAGGCCGAGGCCGCGGTCGGCACGGCGCTTGCGCACCGCCAGGTACTCCACGATGCGGTCCTTGACGTCGGCGAGACCGGCGTGGTCGGCGTCCAGCACCGCGCGGGCGCCGGCGATGTCGTAGGAGTCCTCGCTGCGCTCGTTCCAGGGCAGCTCCAGGACGGTGTCCAGCCAGGTGCGGATCCAGCCGGCCTCGGGCGAGGCGCCCTCGGCGGACCGCTCCAGCTTGTCGACCTCCTTCAGGGCGGCGACACGGACCTTCTCCGGCAGGTCCGCGGCCTCCACCCGGGCCCGGTAGTCCTCCTCCTCGGAGGAGGTGTCGCCGTTGAGATCGGCCAGCTCCTTGCGGACGGCCTCCAGCTGGCGGCGGAGCAGGAACTCCTTCTGCTGCTTCTCCACCCCCTCCTGGACGTCCTTGCGGATGGTGTCGTTGACCTCCTCCTCCGCGAGGTGGTCCTTGAGCAGCCCGAGGGCGTACGCCAGGCGCTCGGCCGGGTCCGCGGTCTCCAGCACCCGGAGCTTCTGCTCGGCGGTGAGGAAGGGGGCGTAGCCGATGCTGTCGGCCAGCTCGGAGACGTCCTCGACCTGGGCGACCCGGTCGACCACCTGCCAAGCCCCGCGCTTGCGCAGCCAGCGGGTGGCGACGGACTTGTACTCGCGCACCAGCTCGGCGACCCGGCCGGGGACGGACCCCTCCTCGCCCACGGCGGGCTCGTCGAAGTCGGAGGTCTCCACCCACAGGGCGGCGCCGGGGCCGGTGGTGCCCGCGCCGATCCGCAGCCGGCGGACGCCGCGCACCAGGGCGGCGGGGTCGCCGTCGGCGAGCCTGCCGACCTGCTCCACCGTGGCGAGGGTGCCGACGGCCGCGTAGACGCCGTCGACCCTGGGCACCAGCAGCAGCTGCGGCTTACGGGCCTTGACCGAACGGATGCCGGGGGCGCGTGCGCCGTCCTCGACACCGCGGTCGGCCGCCTGGGCGGCGTCGACGGCGGCGCGCACCTCGGTGTCGGACAGCTCCAGGGGCACCACCATGCCGGGCAGCACGACCTCGTCGTCGAGGGGCAGCACAGGAAGGGTGAGCGGCGCGGGCGACAAAGCCATGATCTCTTCCCAGTCAGTCAAGTTGAGTTGCTCTGACTGAAGTCTTGGGACGACCATGGTGTTCCGCTGTTCGCTTCAGGCGAACAGAGCCCGGCCCACCGCCGCACCAGCGGCCAGTGGAGCAGCCCGACGAGCAGGGCCGCCGGATGCCCGATCGCGGTCACCGGATCCCGGCCGGTGAGCGCCTGCCCCAGCACCACGGCCGCGACGACCGCAGGCGCGGCGTACCGCAGCCGGCCGGGCAGCAGCCCGGTCAGTGCCCCCAGGCAGGCGAGCACCCCGTAGCTGACCCCGATGTCGACCCGGTGCAGCGCGCTGGGGGCGAGCGGGCCGTAGAGCACCCGCAGCGCCAGCGGCAGCTCGGAGGCCAGGGTCGCCAGGACGTGCCCGGTGGCGAAGACCTGGAGGGTGCGCAGCGGCCCGGTCCTGCGCTCCAGCGGGGCCAGGGCCACGCCGAAGGCCAGCAGATAGGGGGACCACAGCGGTCCCGCCGTCCACAGCGCGCTCAGCAGCAGCACCCGCAGCGGGACGTGCAGCAGATGCCAGCCGTCGGTGCTGGAGGCGACGACCGCGGCCCGCACCGAGACCGGGTCGGCGTAGCGGGCGTAGAGGCTGGTGGCGAGCAGCAGCAGCAGGTACCAGAAGGTGAAGGGGGTCCGGCCGGGCGCCGGGAGCAGCCGGGCCAGGCGGACCAGCCGGCCGCGGAGGCCGGTGCCGCCGAGCGGGCGGAGGGTGCGCTGCCCGGTGTCCGCCATGGCGCCTCCACGGGTGGGACGGGTGCCCGGTGCGGGCGGGGGCGCCCGGCACGGTCACGTGCTTCAGCTTCCACGGTAGGGCGGCCGAATGAGCGGCGAACAGGTGGACCGGCGCGGCCGCGACCCCCCAGGATGGGCGTGTCGCCATTGATCAGTGCGTCCACGGAGGGTTCCACCTGTGAGT
>NZ_LIQR01000714.1 GCF_001418575.1 Peterkaempfera griseoplana | reverse complement strand
GGCGATCACCGGCGGGTGGGTGGACCCCCGGCTCGGCGTGGTGGTCCGTCACACGCCGCTGAGCTGGGCGGACGTCCCGCTGCGCGCGGTGCTGGAGGAGGCCTGCGGCCTGCCGGTGCTGATCGACAACCACGCCCGGGCCATCGCCCAGTCGGAGATCCTCTTCGGCCGGCCGCAGGCCCGGCGCAGCGTGGTGCACCTGTTCGTGGGCAGCGTGGTGGACGCGGCGCTGGGCATCGCCGGGGTCGTCCACCAGGGGCCGCGTTCCGCGGCGGGGGACGTGGCCCACCTGCCGGTGGACGACACCGGGGCGCCCTGCCCCTGCGGGCGCAACGGCTGCCTCCAGGCCGCGGCGTCGGACGAGGCGCTGGGGGCGCAGGCGGTGGCGGAGGGCGTACTGGACCGGCCGGACGCCTTCCGCCTGGTGGAGCTGGCCGTGGGCGGTGACGACGCGGCGGACCGCCTGGTGCGCCGCAGGGTCCGGCTGGTCGGCCGGGCGGCCGCGCTGCTGCTGGATGTGCTCAATCCGGACCTGGTGCTGGTCACCGAGGTCTCCACGCTGCGGCACGAGCGCTATCTGGGTGTGCTGCGGGAGGAGGTGCTGAGGTGTTCGCGGGTGTGCGACGACCCGGAGCGGGTCGCGGTGTCCCACGCGGGGAGGCGGGCACTGTCCACGGCCGCCGGGGCGGCGGTGCTCGCCCCGCTCTACCGGGACCCGCTGCAGTTCGCCTCCCGCGCCCTGGACGGCTGACGCCCCATCATTTCTGACGGAGCGTCATATATGGACCGGCGTTGACCGCATCCTGACCGGCTGCCATTCTGACCGTGTGAACCAGGACGCACTCCTTGTCTCCCGCCTGCATGTCGACCTGCGTCGACAGGCCAGCGCGGTCTGTGCCGTCCGCTCCCTGCCGTCCTGCTGCTGAGCGGCGGCAGTACCGGCGGCGCGGCTCCCACGCCGTACCGCACCGGCCGTCCGAGGCCTCGCACGACCACCCGTCCCCGCCACTGCGGTGAGACGCCGGTGCGCTGAGGCCCGGCGGCGTCATGGACGCCCGACCGGACGGCAGGCCCTGCTGCCTGCCACCTCCTTCTGCGGCGCGCGGCATTCCTTCCTGTCCCACAGCAATCAACGCCCGGCCCTGCCCTGCCCGCCCCCGGCGGTGGGCGGACGCCGTACGGCCTGAGCCCACGGACAGGCGGGGACCGCCCGCGCGAGCACCGCACCCGTCACCCTTCGGACGTCCTCCGGCCCCGCTGCCGGCACCCCCGTGCCGGCTGCCCGTGGGCCGGCTCTCCCCGGCACCTGCTCCCGCCCCGGCGGCGCCCGCAGTCCGCCGCATGCTCCCGCACGGCCGAAAGGTCCGTCCCCGCCGTCGTGCCCTCACAAGGTTAGGAAGCCATGGACCAGCCCGTCCTCCCGCAGTCCCCCGGCACCTCCCGTCGCACCGTGCTCCGCGCCGCCGGCGCGGGATCCGCCCTGCTGGCACTGTCCGCGTGCCGGGCGGCGGTGGACGAGGGCGCCGCACCCGGCGCGGGTGCGCAGACCGCCGGGTCGTCCACGCCCAGACGCGGCGGAACCCTCGCCCTGGCGTCCCCGACGGACTTCACCCCGAGCCTGCTGTTCGCCCAGAGCGCCATGTCGCTGCCGCAGCGGCTGGTCTACAACACCCTCACCCGCTACGACGACCGGCTGCAGCCCCAGCCGGAACTGGCCACCGAGTGGCAGGTGTCCGGCGACGGCCGGGCGGTGACCCTGAAACTCCGCGACGACGTCGTCTTCCACAACGGACGGCCGTTCACCGCCGACGATGTGATCTTCGCCGTGAAGAACCTCCAGAACCCGCTGCGCGCGGCCCAGTTGAGGTCGACGGCGCTGGCGGTCGCCGGGTTCGAGAAGAGGGGCGACCATGAGATCGTCCTCACGCTGGCGCACCCGGTGAGCAATCTCTTCGACCTCTTCGAGTTCATGATCATCACTGATCGGGACAGCGTCGAGGACGCCCTCGCCGGCAAGCGTCTCATCGGCACCGGGCCGTTCACCTTCCAGGAGTGGAACCCAGGGTCGCTGCTGCGCTTCGCCCGGAACGACCGCTACTGGCGCCCCGGCCGCCCCTACCTGGACGGCGTCGACCTGCGGATCATCCCCCAGTCCGACACCCTGCTCTCCTCCCTGCGCACCGGCCAGACCCAGCTCACCTACGGCCTCGCCGGCAAGGACGCCGCCACCCTCAAGGACAACCCCCGGTTCCGGGTCAAGCAGTACGCCACCGGCTCCGGCGCCGTCTACCTCGGCGTCAACGTCACCGCGGACCCGGTCCGCAACAAGCTGGTCCGCCAGGCCCTGGCCTGGGCGGTCGACCGGGACCGCATCGTGCAGCAGGCCCTCGGCGGCTACGGCCTGGCGAGCGCCGCACCCTGGCCCGCCTCCTCACCGGCCTACACCGAGGCCAACGCCCGGCACTACACCCATGACCCGGCCAAGGCCCGTGAGCTGCTGAAGTCCGCCGGGGTGACCTCGCTGGACCTGCCGCTGCTGTTCGCCACCACCCCCGGCGGCGCCCAGATCGCCCAGATGGTGCAGTACGACCTCCAGCAGGTCGGCGTACGCACCACCCTGCAGCCCACCGACCCCGCCACCGGCCAGAAGCGGCTGATCTCGCAGAGCATGCCGGCGCTGTGGACCATGGGGCACGGCTTCGCCCAGGTCCACCCCGCGACGCTCGCCGTCAGCGCCTATCCCTTCAACGAGGCCAAGAACACCTCGAAGTTCCACTCCGCCGACTACACCGACGCGGTGCAGCGCGCCTGGAAGCGCACCGACGCCGACAGCGCCGAGGCCCGCGCCCTCTACCAGCGGATCTCCGACATCCTGCTCGACGAGGCCTTCATCATCGACCTCGCCGTCCTGGCCTCGCTGGAGGTCTCGGGGGCCGCCGTGCAGGGCGTGACCCTCAACAAGTTCAGCTACCTCAACCTCGACGACGCCCACCTGGCCTGACGATGCGTTCCTATCTCCTGAAGCGGATACCCTCCGCCCTCCTCGTGCTGCTCCTCGCCTCCGTGGCCGTCTTCCTCATCCTCCGCCTGCTCCCCGGCGACCCCGCGACCACCCTGGCCGGACCCGACGCCACCCCGGCCGCCGTGGCTGCGATCCGGGCCCATCTCGGCCTGGACCGGCCGCTGCCCGCGCAGTACGGCAGCTGGCTGCACGCCCTGGCCACCGGCGACCTCGGACCCTCCTACGCCATCGGCGGGCAGGTCTCCGACCTGATCGGCAACGGGCTCGGCGCCACCCTGGAGCTCACCGCCGGCGCCCTGGTCCTGGTGGTGCTGCTCGGCTTCACCGCCGGAGTGCTGGGCGCGACCGCGCGCAGCCGCACGGTCCAGGCGCTGGTGCGGGTGTTCACCACCGGCGCCCTCGCGGTGCCGCCCTTCGTCACCGGAGTGGTCCTGGTGCTGGTCCTCGCCGTGGGCCTCGGGCTGCTTCCCGCCGGGGGCTACCAGCCCTTCGCGCAGGCCCCCGACCTGGCCGTGCAGTACCTGGCCATGCCGGCGCTCTGCCTGGCGCTGCCCAGCGCCGCCGTCCTCGGCCGCTATCTGCGCGACGGCCTGGAGCGCACCCTCGCCGAGGACCATGTGCGCACCGCCACCGCCCTCGGCGTCCCCCGGCGGCGCATCCTGTGGCGTCACGCCCTGCCCAACGCCCTGCCGCCGGTCGTCACCGTCCTCGGCATGCAGGTCGGCCAACTCCTTGGCGGGGCCGTCCTGGTGGAGGCCATCTTCGCCTGGCCCGGCCTGGGACAGCTCGCCCAGCAGGGCGTACTGCGCCGCGACTACCCCGTCGTCCAGGACCTGCTGCTGCTCCTGGTCGCGGTCTTCGTCGCCGTCCAACTGCTCACCGACCTCGTGTACGCCTGGCTGGACCCCCGGATCAGGTGGGAGTGAACCCATGACCGCCATCGACATCACCCCGGACACCCGCACCGGAGCCGCCCGCACCGGCCGGCTCCGCGCCCTGCGGACCCGCCACGCCTACCTCGACGGGCTGCTCACCGCCCGCGGCACCACCGGCCTGCTGCTGGTCGGCACCGTCGTCCTCGCGGGCCTGCTCGCCCCGCTGCTCACTGGCGCCGACCCCCTCACCCAGGGCCCCGACGCGCTCGCCGGACCCGGCGGCGGACACCTGCTCGGCACCGACGACCTCGGCCGGGATCTGCTCAGCCGGATCCTCCACGGCATCCGGGCCGACCTGCTGATCGCCCTCGCCGCCGTGCCCCTCGGCGCGGCCGCGGGCTGCGCCCTCGCCCTGGCGGCCACCTCCTCCCGCGCCGCCGACGTGGTGGTGCAGCGGGCCTTCGACCTGGTCCTGGCCTTCCCCGGCCTGGTCCTGGCGCTGGCCGTCACCGCGCTCACCGGCGCCGGCACCACCCCCGTGGTGATCGTGATCGCGCTCGCCGAGATCCCCGGCTTCGGACGGCTGCTGCGCAGCGGCATCCTGGTGCAGCGGGAACGCGAGTACGCCGTCGCCGCCCGGGTCGGCGGCGCCTCCCGGCTGCGGGTCCTGGTCCGGCACGTCCTGCCGAACGCCGCCGACCCGCTGCTGGTGCAGCTCGCCGTCTCCCTCTCCCTGGCCGTCTTCATCGAGGGCGCCATGAGCTTCCTCGGCATCGGCGTCCGGCCGCCCGAGCCGTCGCTCGGCAGCATCCTCAGCGAGGCCATGCCCTACCTTCAGCAGGACCCCGGCTTCGCCGCCGCCCCGCTGGTGGTGGTGACCGCGCTGGTCCTCGGTCTCACCCTCATCGCGGAGTCACTGAACAGGGGGATACGCCGATGACCCGCCCACCCGCCCCGGTACTGGAGGTACGCGGCCTCAGCGCGGCCTTCACCAC
>NZ_LIQR01000713.1 GCF_001418575.1 Peterkaempfera griseoplana | reverse complement strand
TCCACCACTGCACCGGCCCCCTTCGGTGGGCGGGCCGTGGCCCCGGGGGCCGGTGCAGTGGTGGAAGGCCGGACGGTGGCGCGGGTCGCACAGGAGGTGAGGCGGGTGTCGGGCGGAATCGGGGACACCCCCGGCAGGTGCGAGAGCGGGAAGCTCCGCAAGGTCCCGCTCAGCAACCCCGGACGGCGCCGCGAGGTGCTCCGCGCCGTCCTCGCGCTCCTCGCCGAGGTGGGATACGAGCGGCTGACCATGGACCTGGTCGCCCAGCGCGCCAGGGCCAGCAAGGCGACCCTCTACCAGCGCTGGCCGGGCAAGGCCCAGCTCGTGGTGGACGCCCTCGCGGAGCACCAGCCGGTGATCACCGACGAGGACCGCGGCTCCCTGACCGAGGACCTGCGGCATCTGCTGATGTGCTGGCTGGGAGGCTGGACGGAGCACGACCGCGGGCTGATGATCGCCCTGCTGGAGGGCAGCAGGGCCGACGCCGACCTGGCCCGGCTGCGCAGGGAGCGGCTGAGCCGCCCGGTACGGCAGGCGGCCGAGTCGGCTCTGGCCAGAGCAGACAGGCGTGGGGAGATCCCCCCGGGGGTCGATGCGGAGCTGCTGCTGGAGACCCCCTTCGCGCTGGTGCTGATGCATGTGCTGGTCCTGGACGAGGAGCCCGGCCGCGAACTGGTCGACAGGATCGTGGACGGCGCGGTGGCCCCCGTACTGGACGGCGCCGCGGCCCGGAGCCGGGACCCGTCGCCGCCGCGCAGATAGAACGACCTCGTACTACCGTGGGGTCCGGAGGGCCCGACGCCACGGAACCGTCGCCCCTCGGCAGGCCGCCCGGCTCGCAGACCGGCGGCCGACCCGGCGGCCTCCTCGGGGAGGACGGCGCCGCGCACATCCCGTGACGGCCGGATGAAGGGAGCCGTTCCCATGAACACGACCCAGCCCGCCGCGCTGACCCTGCCGACGCACCGCAGCTGCCCCTGGGACCCGCCGGAGGAGTACACCCGCCTGCGCGAGCAGGACCCGGTCGCCAGACTCGCCTTCCCCGACGGACAGCTCGGCTGGCTGCTCACCCGGCACGAGGACGTCCGCGCGCTGCTCGCGGACGACCGGTTCTCCTCCGACCGGCTGCGGGCCTCCTCACCGGTGCGCCGCATCCCGATCCGCCCCGAGGACGTCCAGGCGCGGGCCGGGATGCTGATCAGCCTCGACCCGCCGGAGCACACCCGGTACCGGCGGATGCTCACCCGCTGGTTCACCGTGCGGCGGATGCGCGCCCTGGCCCCGCGGATCGAGGAGATCGTCGCCGACCACCTCGACGCCATGGAACGCAGCGGACCGCCGGCCGACCTGGTACGGGCCTTCGCCCTGCCGATTCCCTCCCTGGTCATCTGCGAACTGCTCGGCGTCCCCTACGCCGACCGCGGCAGGTTCCAGGGGTGGACCTCCACGCTGCTCCGACTGGACGTGTCCGACGAGGAGGCACTGGGCGCCCGTGACGCGCTCCGCCAGTACATGCTCGACCTGGTGGCCGCCAAGCGGACGGACCCCGACGAGGCGCTGCTCAGCGAGCTGATCCGGACCGACGTGCAGGATCCGCCGCTGAACGACGAGGAACTCGCCGGCATCGGCCGGCTGCTGCTGGTGGCCGGCCATGAGACCACGGCCAACATGCTGGCCCTGGGGACCTATGCGCTGCTGCGCCACCCGGACCAGCTCGGCGTGCTGCGCGAGCACCCCGAGGGCGTCTCCCGTGCGGTCGAGGAACTGCTGCGCTACCTCACCATCGTGCAGTTCGGCACCGTCCGGGTGGCCCGCGAGGACGTCGAGATCGCCGGCCGGCGGATCCGCGCGGGGGAGACCGTCGTCGCCGCCCTGGCCGCGGCCGACCGCGACCCCGGCCACTTCGCCCGGCCCGACGACCTCGACCTCTCCCGCGAGCCCTCCCAGCACGTCGCCTTCGGCCACGGCGTCCACCAGTGCCTGGGCCAGCAGCTGGCCCGGGTGGAGATGGAGATCGCCTTCCCCGCCCTCTTCCGGCGCTTCCCGACGCTCCGCCTGGCGGTGCCGCCCGAGGAGGTCCCGATGCGCGACGACATGTTCATCTACGGCGTCCACGCACTTCCGCTCACCTGGGACGGGTGACCGCACCATGAGGATCCTGATCGACCACGACCGCTGCCGGGGCGCGGGGCAGTGCGCCCTCAACGCGCCGGACCTCTTCGACCAGTCCGACGACGACGGCACCGTCGTCCTCCTCGACGACAGCCCGCCGCCCGAGCTGCACGGCGCCGCGCGTCTCGCCGCCGCCCTCTGTCCCAACGCGGTCATCCGCGTCGTCGACGAGGACTGACCTGCGCCCCGGCCGGCCGACGCGGCCGGCCGGGGCGGAGGGCGACACGCGTCGCCGTCAGGGCCCGGGAGGCCGGAGTTCCGCGACCGGGCAGAGCGGGGCCCGCGCGGATGGCGCGGGCCCCCGGTTCGCCCCGTCCGCCGCCACGGCGGACGAGAGGTCAGCGACCCCGTGGATGGACGGTGACGGCGCAGCTCTCCCGGTTGGCGCGGTCCACCGCGCTCACCCGGTACTCGGCGCCGTGCGGCGCGGCGGGCCCGTCCCACCAGGCCACCCGGGCCCCGGGGACCACGGCCAGCAGCTCCCCCGCGCCCTGCGGGCCGGAGTGCTGCCGCACCGCGTACAGCGCCGGCACCCGCTCACCGCGCGAGCGCATCTCCAGCCGCACCCCGCCGTCGGCGGTGCGGACCGCCGACCCCCGCGGGGGCAGCGGCCCGGGGCCGTCCGCGAGGCGCGGGAGCACCGGCGGCAGCGCGGGACGCCGCCAGTGATCGGCGGCCATGGTGCTGACCCCGCAGACCCGGTCGGCGATCACATCGGCGGAGCTGTAGAGGATCTCGCCGCTGATCTCCGGCATGCTCTCGTCCATCGCCAGGTGCCGGGAGAGCTCGGCGGGGTCCTGCCAGGCGGCCGGCTGGGACGGGTCGCCGGCCTTGTAGACGGCCTGGCCGATCCACAACTGGACGTCCGTGTCCCGTACGGCCCGGGCCCACCAGGGGGCGAGTACCGCGTAGTCGGCGACCGTCAGCCCGATGTTCCAGTAGAGCTGCGGGGCTATGTAGTCCAGCCAGCCCTTCCGCACCCAGCCCAGGGTGTCCGCGTTCAGGGCGTCGTAGGACTGGGTGCCGTTGGTGGCCGAGCCCTCGGGGTCGCTGGAGGCGTTGCGCCAGATGCCGAACGGGCTGATGCCGAACGCCGCCTCCGGGCGGGCGGCGCGGACCCGGTCGCGGACCTCGCGCACCAGCAGGTCCACATTGTTGCGGCGCCAGGCGGCCCGGTCGGTGAAGCCCCCGCCGTAGGCGGCGAACGCCTCGTCGTCGGGGAAGGCGGCGGTACCTGACGGGTAGGGGTAGAAGTAGTCGTCGAAGTGGACGCCGTCGATCTCGTACCGCTCCACCGCGTCCAGGATGGCGTCCTCGACGAAGGCACGCGCCGCCGGGACCCCCGGGTTGTAGTACAGCTGGCCGGCATAGCCGACGATCCACTCCGGGTGCAGCCGCGCCGGGTGGGTGGGGGCCAGCTTCGCCGGGTCGGACTGCAGCGACACCCGGTACGGGTTGAACCAGGCGTGCAGGGCCAGACCGCGGGAATGTGCGGCCTCCACCATGAAGGCCAGCGGGTCGTAGCCCGGGTCCTGGCCCTGGGTACCGGTGAGGTACTGCGACCACGGCTCGAACCGGGACGGCCAGAAGGCGTCGGCTGCGGGCCGGACCTGGACGAAGACCGCGTTCAGCCGTAGCGCCATGGCCCGGTCCAGCAGACCGGTGAACTCCGCCTGCTGCTCCGCCGGACTCAGCCCGGTCCGCGACGGCCAGTCGATGTTGGCGACCGTGGCGATCCACTCGCCGCGCAGCCCGCGGTCGCCCGGTGACGACGCCTGCGGGGACGCGGCAGTGCCCGCCGTCTGCTGCCCGGCGGCCGCTGCCGCGGCGGGCGGTGCGACGGCCCGGGCGGGCACGGCGGACAGGCCGGCCGCGGCCGTCCCGGCGGCGATTCCGGCGGCCCGCAGCAGCGTGCGGCGGGACGGGCGGGGCCGGCCGGGACCGGGG
>NZ_LIQR01000712.1 GCF_001418575.1 Peterkaempfera griseoplana | reverse complement strand
CCACCAGCCCTGCGCGCTGGCCGCCGTCGCCCCCACCGTCTACCCCTGACCGCCCGCCCGGCGCTCACGATTTCGAAAGGAGAGGGTCCCTCGTGGGGTTCTGCGATCTGCCCGGAGCGGGCCTGCTGTGCGACACCGTGGCGGGCGGTGTCGGGGATTCCATCACCGCCTCGATCGGCAACTGGATCGCCTCTTCCTGCGGCGATCTGGCCCAGTCCGCCGTCGACCTGGCCACCCGCGGCGTCGACGCCACCACCAGCGTCGATCTGGACGCCGCATGGTTCCGCACCAACTACGCGGCGATCTTGCCCATCGGGCTGGTGCTGCTCGTCGCCACGTTCTGCCTGCAACTGGCCCGCGCGGCCTGGCGCCGCGACGGGCAGGCCCTGGGCCAGGCCGTCACCGGCACCGTCGCCGGGGTGCTGTTCTCCTTCACCGCCATCGCCTTCACCTCCGTCGCCCTGACGGTTACCGACGCCCTGTCACGCGGTCTGTTCCAGCTCGCCAACACCTCTGTCGACGACGCCGTCCGCCGCCTGGTCAAGGTCTCCCTGATCACCTCGACCAGCCAACTGGGCTGGGCCATCCCGGCCCTGGTCGCCGTGGGCTGCGCGATCGGCGCGTTCCTCTACTGGGGCATGATGGTCTTCCGCAAGGTCGCCATCCTCATCCTGGTGGTCCTGGCCGTCTTCGCGGGCGCCGGAGGAGGCTGGGAGCCCGCGCAGCGCTGGCGCCGCAGCTGGATCGAGGCCACCGCAACGCTGGTGTTCTCCAAGCTGCTGATGACCGTCGTCTTCCTGATCGGCATCTCCGCGGTCGGCTCCTCCGACACCAGCCAGGGAGTCGGCGCCCTGTCCGACATCATCGCCGGCCTGGTGGTGATGCTGCTGGTGCTGTTCTGCCCCTTCGCCGTCTACAAGTTCGTGCATTGGGCCGGCGACGGGCAGGCCCAGGACCTGCACCGCGGCACCGCCGCTGGTCTGGGCACTGCGACTGCGATGGCCAAGAAGGGCCACCAGATGGCCGCCCGCTCCGGCGGCACCCCGATCCCGGCGCCGCAGGGCCCGAACAAGGTCCCCGGCATGACCACCACGCCTCCCGCGCCCCCGGCTGACGCCGCCTCCTCGCCCTCGGGCAGCGCCACCACGTTCCGGTTCGGGCAGGACCCCGCGGGCCGCCGCGGGCCGGGCGACGGCGGGCAGCCGCTGATCACCCGCCCACCGCAGCCCCGCACCGATGGAGACCGCGACCATGCTCTGGTCACCCGCCCCGGCGCCGCCACCGCAGCACCGGCCGGCACTCCGGCTCCGACGGCCTCCGCACCGGGTGCGGTGCCCAACGGGCCGGTCCTGGCGGGTGCACGGCACGCCGCAGCCGGATCCGCACCAGCACCCATCGACCCGGCCATCACCCCGCCCGTACCCCAGCCCGCACCGCAGACGGCTCCGACCGGACAGCGGTGGACCTACCCGGGCCCCTCCCCCCGACCCTGACCCCTCGGGGCAGACGCGCCCGCCCGGCCGTTTCCCTGTTCGCTCGTGAGAGGACCCTGTCCTGTCTGTCTTCCCTTCCTCTGCCGAGGCGCCTGCGACGGTGCGGTTCCCGGCCCGGTCGCGGCGTGGCGTGCTGCTGGGGCTCAGCGCCCCACAGCTGGTGCTCGCCGGGTGCGCCGGTGCCGTGCTGCTGGCCG
>NZ_LIQR01000711.1 GCF_001418575.1 Peterkaempfera griseoplana | reverse complement strand
ACATGCCCGCCGGCCGGCGGGGTGGCCGGCGCTCCCACTCCGGCGCCGAGGGACCCACGTACGACCAGCTGTACAACGAGGCCAAGCAGCGCAACGTCAAGGGCCGTTCGAAGATGAACAAGAAGGAACTCGCCCACGCCCTGGGCCGCTGACCGCGTCCGTCCGCACCCCTACCCGCACAGCCCGGCCACCGGCCATCCGTTCCCCGCCTTCGCGGCAGCGCGCAGGAGGGGTCCGGGCTGGTGACCGGGCTCGTCGTTGCCGGGCTGTGCGGCCCGGTCGGGCCGCGCTGGGTGTGTCCCCCCGGCGTACCCGGGTGCTCAGGCCGGCTCCGGCAGCGGGTCGGGGCCGCCCGGGGTGGGGTCCAGATAGACATGCCGGATCGCCGGGAACCGACCCCGCAGCACCCGCTCCGCCTCCGTGCACCCCTCCTCGATCTCACCGGCGCTGGACCTGTCCCGCAGATCGATCTTGGCGGCGATCAGGACGTCGTCGGGGCCCCGGATCAGCGTCACAAGCTCGAGGACGTCCTCGATGTGCGGCAGGGCGAGCAGTTCCGCCCGGACCTCCACCCGCATCTGGTGCGAGACCGAACGCCCGATGAGCAGGGAGGCGTTGCTGCGGCCCAGGTTCCAGGCGACGCAGGTCAGCAGCACACCGATGAGCAGGGAGGCGATGCCGTCCCAGACGCCCTGGCCGGTGACCTGGTCAGCGACGAGCCCGCCGGCCGCCAGGCCGATACCGATCAGTGCGGCCGAGTCCTCCACCACCACGGCCTTCACGGTGGTGTCCGGAGTGCGCCGCAGATGCCGTCCGACCGGGCGCTCCAACCGCGCCGCCTCGCCCTGCACCTGGCGGAGTCCACGCACCAGCGAGACGGCCTCCATGACGAAGGCGCAGCCGAGGACGACGTAGGACACCAGCGGGTCCACCGTCTGCCCGCCGTGGATCAACGCCTGGACGCCGTCGTACACGGAGAACACGGCACCGCCGAAGAAGGTGGCCACCGAGGCGAGCAGCGCCCAGACATAGCGCTCGGAACTGTAACCGAGCGGGTGCTCCTCGTCCGGGGTCCGGCTGCTGCGGGTCAGCGCGGTCAGCAGCATCACCTCGGTGACGGTGTCCGCGACCGAGTGCGCCGCCTCCGAGAGCATGGCGCTCGAACCGCTGACGATTCCGCCGACCGCCTTGGCTGCGGCCACTCCCAGATTCGCCGCGGCCGCGACGAGTACGGTCGCGCGGCTCTCCCCACCGCCCCGCCCTGATTCGGCCACGCCTGCGTACCTCCGGGACTTCCCCATGGCTGCTCTGCTCCCCCGCTCGACCGCTGGACGCGGTGCCCGCGCGCAGGCGCCTAACCGGAGGTCACCACGGTGAAACGTGCCACGGGCAGGCCCCGGCGCCACCACCCCCGCCGCTGCGATGCGCTGCGACGTCAGGACTCCCAGTGGGCCTCGGCGGCCGGCGCACCCTCACTGTCGAGCTCCAGCCACACCAGCGCCCGCACCGATCGCGGCAGCAGCCCCGCGTCCCCCTGCCGCGCCCCGATCCACTCACGCATCCGCCGATCGGCGAAGTCGTGCGCGGAGCCCTCGTACTCCTCGGGGTTGGGGCGGACATGGTCGTCCATGATGCGGGTCTGCTGCCCGTCGCGGTCGGTGACCTCGAGCACCCAGCGGTAGAGCGGCATGTGTTCTCCCAGGTGGCGGCTGCTGCAGAGCTGCGCTCCCACCGTAGGTCCGGCGGCCCGGGACCGCCCGCCGGAAGCCCTCCGCGGCGGCACACCGACGCCGGCGGCGATGGTGCCGCCGGCGGTGAGCGAGGGCGCCGCGGTGCGGGGACTTTGGGGTCATCGGCCCGGGTACGGGGGTACGGGCGGGCCCACGGGGACCGTCCCCCGGACGGCCGAGCCGGCAGGATCCCTCAGCGTGCGCGGGAGGACATCCTGCGCCCCGGCCTCCTGGGCGGCTCCGCGGGCTCGTCCTCCTCGTACTCCTCCTCGGGCTCCTCGTACTCGTCCTCCTCTTCCCCCTCGTCCTCTTCCCCCTCGTCCTCCTCGTCCTCGTCCTCCTCGTCCTCGTCGCGCTCTTCCCCCTCGTCCTCCTCGTCGTGCTCCTCGTCCTCGTCGCGCTCCTCCTCGTCCTCGGGCTCTTCCTCCTCCTCGAATTCGCCCTCCTCGGGCTCCTCCTCGTATCCGGCTTCCTCCTCGTGCTCGTCCTCCGGCTCCTCAGCCTCGCGATCCTTCTGCTCCTGCTCCAGAGCCTCCTCATGGGTCCTGACGACCTCGCCGTCGCGGATCTCACCGCGCCAGCCCTCCACCTCGTCCGGGTCCAGCAGCGTGTGGGTCATGACATGGCGCCGGAAGTGCTTGAGTTCGAGCCTCACCCGGCGTCCCTGGGCCCGCCACAGGTTGCCGGTGCGCTCGAAGAGTCCCTGCGGGTGGTACTCCAGGACGACCAGGATGCGGGTGAGGTCGGGGGTGAGTTCATGGAAGGTGACCGCCCCGTCGACGTGTCCCTTGGCGCCCTTGGAGCGCCAGACGATCAGCTCCTCCGGGACCTGTTCCCGGATGGTCGCCTGCCAGGTCCGGTGCGACCAGAACACCTGGGCCTTCCAGTTGGACTTCTCGTCCGCCTCGTGCTCGACGCTCTCCACCTTCTTCATGAAGCCGGGGAAGGAGCCGAATTCCGTCCACTGGTTGTAGGCGACCCGTACCGGAACACCCACATCGATGTCCTCGACGATATTGGTGACCTTGATCTTCTTGCCGCGCCCCTTGCGGCCGCCGCCACCGCCCCCTCCGAAGACACCCTTGACCTTGTCCTTCGCCTGGGTGACTCCCGCCCCGAGCATCGCCCGCATCGGGGACTTGCCCTCGGCCAGCGCCCGGCCGCCGGTGAGCGCGGCGGAGAGGCCCGAGCTGCCGGGGTTCTGCGCGTACTCGGTGAGGCGGCCGGTGACGCTGTCCACCTTCTCGGCCAGGGCCCCGGCCGCCCGCTCACCGAGCGCGCCCGCGAGGTCCTGGGCCTGCTCCCGGAGACGGTCGGTGGGCAGCTGCTCCACAAGGCGTCCCAGTCCCCCGGTCAGCGTTCCGCTCCCGTGCTCCTCAGCCATGCCGTTCACCTCCGCGTCGCGACGCGATCTTCCTGGCGGCCTGTGCAGCGGTCACCTTCGCTGTCGCCTTGCGCGGCGCGGTCTTCTTCGCCGCACCGACGGCCTTCTGGGCTGCCGCCTTCTTGGTGGAGGCCTTCCTGGCCGCGGACTCCTTCACCGAGCGGGACCGGGGCGGCTCCGCCTCGGCCTCCGCCCCACGTCCCCCGCCGGTGCGCCGGGGCCTGGCCTCCGTCTGCTCCTCGTCGCTCTGCTCCTCGTCGGCTTCCTCGGGCTGCTCCTCGTCGGCCTCCTCGGGCTCTTCCTCGTCCGCGCCTGTCTCCCGCTCCTCCTGCTCCTCGTACTCCTCCTCGGGCTC
>NZ_LIQR01000710.1:166-1731 GCF_001418575.1 Peterkaempfera griseoplana | reverse complement strand
GCCGGAGCTGCCGGAGCCGCCGGTGGAGGCCGATGTGGAGCTGTCGTGCCGGGGGGCCGGCTTGCCGCGGTTGGCGAAGGAGATCGCCACCACCAGCAGGACCAGGATGCCGACCACGGTCAGCAGGGTCCGCATCGGGCGTGCCTGGCGGGGCGGCTGAGGGGGCGGCAGGTCGCCGACCGGTAGCCGCGTACGAGTGTGCGGCTGGTCGTCGGACAACGACACGGCGGCCCTCCTGGGACGAAGGAAGGAACAGCCCGGGCGGGCGGGCCCGAGGCATATGACAGCTACGGTGACGGGTAGGGGCGACTGCTACAAGGGGCGTATGACCGGCGTCAGGGAGGCACGGCATGCGGGGTGGTGTGCGCCGTGGGAGGGCGTACGCCCCGCGCTGCGGGCTGACTAATCAGATCGTCAGATGGCCATCCCATAGACAATGGTGAACAGGGTGCCCAGCGATCCGATGATGAACACGCCGGTGAGCCCGGCGATGATCAGGCCTTTCCCCTGTTCGGCGCTGAAGGTGTCGCGCATCGCGGTGGCCCCGATGCGCTGCTTCGCAGCGCCCCAGATGGCGATGGCCAGGCAGCCCAGGATGGCGACCGCCATCACCACCTCGACCATGACCCGCGCCTCCGCTCCGAGACTGGCGAACGGGCCCCAGTCCGGCGCGATGCCGCCGATGATGGTGTCGATGTTGCCCTTCTTGGGCTCCGCACTCAGGTACACAGATCTCACCGCCTGATCAGGCATTCAAGGCCCCGCACCGGGGTCGGGCGAAGGGTCGGGGACCATTCTTGGCCAGATTTGATGTCGACTTGGCTACTTCTCAAGGATTCGTCGTGCGGCGTGGGACACGTCCGTCAGGATGTGTCCGGTGGGCAGTACCTCAGACAGAGGATACCGCTCACTCCTGGTACCTCTGATGATTGCTCAGAGCAATACCCTGCCCCACACTGTGTGGTGGCGTCAGTCCGTCGGCCGGACACGTGCAGGGGGCATGTGATGGTTCTGCGCAGGCCCTGGATCGCTGCCGGAGCGGCCGGCGCCGTGGGCATCGCCTTCCTCGGACTGGTCGCCGTGGGGACCTACGCCGCCGCCCCCGCGTCCGCGGGTGGAGCCCTCTCGCTGGCGCCCGGCACCGTCCCCGCCGCCTACCAGGGACTGATCCAGAAGTGGGGCACCCTCTGCCCGGAGCTCAGCCCCCCGCTGCTGGCCGCCCAGCTCTACCAGGAGAGCGGCTTCGACCCCACCGCGGTCAGCCCCGCCAAGGCCTACGGCATCGCCCAGTTCATCGCGCCCACCTGGGAGAGCCACGGCGTGGACGGCAACGGCGACGGACGCAGGGACATCTGGAACCCCGCCGACGCCATCCCCTCCGCGGCCTCCTACGACTGCTCACTGGCCCGGGACACCCGCCAGGTGCCCGGCGACCGGGTCGCCAACATGCTCGCCGCCTACAACGCCGGCCCCTACGCCGTCATCCAGGCCGGCGGAGTGCCGCCGTACGCCGAGACCCAGGGGTACGTGAAGCGGATCCGCTCCCTGGCCGCCGGGTTCACCGC
>NZ_LIQR01000710.1:0-121 GCF_001418575.1 Peterkaempfera griseoplana | reverse complement strand
GCTCCGGCCTCACCCAGGCCGCGTACGCCACCGTGGGCATCCGGCTGCCCAGGGTCGCCAACGACCAGTGGTACGCCGGCGGGCACCCCTCCCGGGACCAGCTGCGCCCCGGGGACCTGGT
>NZ_LIQR01000071.1 GCF_001418575.1 Peterkaempfera griseoplana | reverse complement strand
GTCCCGCCCCGCCCCGAGGGTCTGGCGCCCCCGCTCTCCAGCGGGCAGGAGCGGCTGTGGTTCATGGAGCAGTTCGCCCCCGGCGGCGCCGGCTATGTCCTCGCTCCCACCCGCCGGCTGCGCGGTCCGCTCGACCACGGCGCCCTGGACGCCGCGCTCACCGATCTGGTCGCCCGGCACGAGAGCCTGCGCATGTCGTTCACCGGCACCGAGGAGGGCACCGCCCGGGTGGTCGTCGCCGATCCCGGCCCGGTCACCGCCCGCCTGATGGAGGCGGCGGACGACGATCCGGCCGCCTCCGCCGCCGCGCTGGTCCGCGACGCCGTCGCCGAGCCCTTCGACCTGGCCTGCGGGCCGCTGCTGCGCCCGCTGCTGGTCCGTCTCGGGCCCGAGGACCATGTGCTGGCGCTGGTGCTGCACCACATCGTCTGCGACGGCTGGTCCGTCGACCTGCTGCAGCGTGAACTGGACGCCCTCTACACCCAGCACGCCCACGGCGTCCCGGCCCGGCTGCCGGCCCTGGAGGTGCAGTTCGGCGACTACGCGTACTGGCAGCGCGGCCGGCTGGAGGACGGCTCGCTCGCCGGGGACCGCGCCTACTGGCAGCGCGAGCTGGCCGGCGTCCCCCCGCTGGACCTGCCGGGCGACCGGCCCCGCCCGCCGGTCCTCACCTTCGGCGGCGCCGCGCACTCCTTCCGGTGGGACCGCGCTCTCACCGACCGGGTCAACGCCCTCGCCCGGACCTGCGGCGCCTCCCCCTACATGGTGCTGCTGGCCGCGTACCAGGTGCTGCTGGCCCGGCACAGCGGTGCGCGGGACTTCGCGATCGGCTCCCCGGTGGCCGGCCGGCTGCACCGCGAACTGGAGGGGGTGGTCGGCGCCTTCGTCAACATGCTGCCGATCCGCACCCGGCTGGCCGACGACCCCACCTTCGGACAGCTGGTCCGCCGGGTCCGTGAGACCACCCTGGACGCCCATGCGCACCAGGAGGTCCCCTTCGAGCAGATGGTCGCCGACCTCGCCGTCGTACGGGACGTCAGCCGCTCCGCGGTGTTCCAGACCACCTTCGCCTTCCAGAACTACGGCGACCGCACCGCGCGCCCCGCGCCGACCGGCTGGCAGGCCGAGGGCTTCACCTTCGAAGGCACCAGCACCCACTTCGACCTGGCGCTCTATATGAGCGAGCAGGAGGACGGCCTCAGCGGCCTGTTCACCTACCGCAGCGACCTCTTCGACACCGCCACCGTCGAACGGTTCGCCGAGCGCCTCACCGTCCTGGTCACCGCGGCCGCCGCCGATCCGGACCTGCCCGTCTCCGCGCTGCCGCTGCTCGGTGACGCCGAGCGCACGGCCGTCCTCACCGACTGGGCGAACGGCCCCGCACTGCCGCCGCCCGGTCCCCCGACCCTCACCCGGCTCTTCACCGACACCGCCGCCGCCCACCCGCAGGCGCCCGCCCTGGTCTTCGAGGACCGGACGCTCAGCTACCGCGAGCTGGACCGGCGCTCCAACCGGCTGGCCCGCAGGCTCAGAGCGCTCGGCGTCGGTCCCGACGACCGGGTGGCGGTGTGCCTGGAGCAGTCCCCCGACCTCGCGGTCGGACTGCTCGCCGCGCTCAAGGCCGGCGCCGGCTATCTGCCGATGGACCCGGAGCAGCCCCCGGCACGGCTCTGCGGCCTGCTGGCCGACGCCGGGGTCGCCGCACTGGTCACCGACAGTGCCCTCGCCGGCCGGCTGCCGGACTACGACGGCCCCCGGATCCTGCTGGACGGCCCGCCCACCGGACAGCACACCGGGCGGGACGACGAGGACGACGCACCGCTCCCGGAGTCCTCGGGCCCCGACCACCTGGCCTATGTGATCTACACCTCCGGCTCCACCGGCCGCCCCAAGGGCGTCGCGGTACAGCACCGGCAGATCCTCAACTACCTGGCCGGGGTGCGGGACCGGCTGCGGATCGTGCCCGGGGCGAGCTACGGCCTGCTCCAGTCGCTCTCCTTCGACTTCAGCATCACCATGCTCTATCTGGCCTTCGCCACCGGCGGCCGGGTCCATCTGCTGCCGCGCCGCACCGCCGGGGTCGAACTGGCCGAACGGATGGAGCGGCTGGGCATCGACTACCTGAAGATGACGCCGTCCCATCTGGCCGCGCTCACCGCCGACGTCCCCGTCGAGCGGCTGCTGCCACGCCGGGCGCTGGTGCTCGGGGGTGAGGCGTCCTCGTACGCCTGGGCTCGTGAGCTCGCCGCCGCGGGCCGCTGCGCGGTCTTCAACCACTACGGGCCGACCGAGGCCACCGTGGGCATCACCGTCCATGAGGTCCCGGCCGGTCCGCCCCCGGAGGAGGCCGCCGGCACCACCCCGATCGGCCGTCCGCTGCCCGGCGCGCGCTGCCTGGTCCTGGACGGCGGTATGCAGCCGGTCCCGCCGGGGGCCCCCGGAGAGCTGTACCTGGGCGGCGACCGGCTGGCGCGCGGCTATCTGGGGCGGCCCGACCTCACCGACGAGCGCTTCGTCGAGGACCCCCACGGTCCGCCGGGCGGCCGTCTCTACCGCACGGGCGACCTCGCCCGCTGGCGCTCCGACGGCACCCTGGAGTTCCTCGGCCGCAGCGACCACCAGATCAAGGTCCGCGGCTACCGGGTCGAACCCGGAGAGATCGAGGCCGCGCTCACCGACCTGCTGCCCGGCGTCACCCAGGCGGTGGTGCTGGCCCGCGGCGAAGGGGTCAGGCAGACCCTGGTCGCCTATCTGGAGCGGCCCGGTGGAACCGAGCTGCCGCCCCCCGCGGAACTGCGGGCACGGCTGCTGGAGGTGCTGCCGGACTACATGGTCCCGGCCCGCTGGGTGGCCCTGGAGCAGTTCCCGCTCCAGGCCCACGGCAAGGTGGACCGCAGGGCGCTCCCGGAGCCGGAGGACGCCCCGGTCACCGGTCATGAGCCCCCGGCCACTTTGGAGGAGCAGCTGATCGCCGGGATGTGGGCCGAACTGCTGGACCTGCCGCAGGTCGGCGCGACGGACGACTTCTTCGACCTGGGCGGCCACTCACTGCTGGCCACCCAGGTGGTCGCCCGGCTGCGCCGCGCCTTCCCGGAGCGCGCCGCCCCGATCGGCCTGATGGACCTCTTCCAGCACTCCACCGTGCGCGCACTGGCCGCCCTGGCCGGATCGTCCGGCAGCGGCAGCGGTCCGCGCAGGCTGCTGCACCGGCTCACCCCGGCGCGGCAGCCAGGTGCGGGCCCGGTCACCGCCAGCCTGGTCTGCGCCCCGTACGGCGGAGGCAGCGCGCTGATCTACAAGCCGCTGGCCGACGAACTGCCGGACGACTGGGCCCTGCACTCGATCGCCGTGCCCGGCCATGAACTCGGCGAGGAGGCCGAGCCGTTCGACGAGGTCGCCGCCCGGTGCGCCCAGGAGGTGCTGGACGGGGTGGAGGGCCCGGTGGTGCTCTACGGCCACTGCGGCCTCGGGGTGATGCTCACCGTGGAGATCGCCCGCCGGCTGGAGGCGGCCGGCCGCGAGGTGGCCGCCGTCCACCTGGGCGGGATCTTCCCCTTCGCCCGCCCGAAGGGCCGGGGGGCCGCGCTCGCGGCCCGGCTGGCCCGGGTGGCGGAGCGGCTGCGCAGCGACCAGGGCATGATCAACGCCCTGACGGCGGCCGGGCTGGACGTCGAGGAGGTCGACCCGGAGCAGCTGCGGCTGATCGTCCGCAACCGCCGCTCCGGCACCCTGGAGGCGGAGCGCTACTTCGGGGACCTCTACGAGACCGAGGGCGCCGTACTGCGGGCTCCGGTGATCGCGGTGGTGGGCGACCGGGACCTGGCTACCGAGTTCCACCAGGAGCGCTTCCGTGAGTGGCACCGCGTCACGGACACCACCGCGGCGGTGGTGCTGGACGAGGCCGGGCACTTCTTCCTGAAGTACCGCGCCGCCGAGCTGGCCGAGATCGTCACCCAGGTGCACCGTTCCGTCGCCGAGGGCGCCGAGGACCGTCACCGGCGCCGCCCGGACGCCACCTGGTGGCTGGAGGACGTCTCCAGGGACCCGGGCGCGCTCCCCGGCCGGACCGGGCAGGTGCGGCCCGGCATGGGCCGGTTCCTCACCGTGGCCTTCGGCCAGCAGATCTCCATGATCGGCTCGGCGCTCACCGAGTTCGCACTGCCGATCTGGATCTATCTGCACACCGGCTCGCTCGCCCAGTTCGGCCTGCTCGCCACCCTGGCGCTGGTGCCGGGCATCCTCGCGGCCCCGCTCGCCGGGGCCGTGGTGGACCGCGGCGACCGGCGGCGGATCATGCTCTGCGGCGATCTCGCGGCCGGCGCCACCCAGGCGGTGATGCTGGGTCTGGCCCTCGCGGGCGCCCTCCGGGTCTGGCATGTCTATCTGCTGATCGTGGTGCTCTCCGCCTCCCTCACCTTCCAGCGCTTCGCCTGGGGCTCGGCGGTGCCCCAGCTGGTGCCCAAGCGCTATCTGGGCCGGGCCAACGGCGTGGTGCAGATGACCGCGGGACTCGCCCAGTTCCTGGTGCCGCTGTTCGCGGTGGGCCTGCTGGCGGCGGTGGACCTGCGGGGCATCCTGCTGCTGGACGTGGGCAGCTATCTGGCGGCGATCGGCACGGTCGCCCTGGTCCGGTTCCCTGCGACGATGGCCTGGCGGCGCCGGGAGTCGGTGGCGGCGGAGATCCGGGAGGGGTTCCGGCGCTCGCTGGGCAGCCGCCACTTCCGTTCCATGCTGGTCTTCTTCGCGGTGCTGAACGTCTTCCTCTCACCGCTGTTCCTGCTGACCACTCCGCTGGTGCTGTCGATCGGCAGGCTGTCGGCCACCGGCTGGGTGGCGACCGGGGCCGGTGTCGGGGCGACTCTCGGCGGCCTGGTCCTGCTGGTCTGGGGCGGGCCGCGCCGGCACCGGCTGCGCGGGGTGCTGCTGGCGACGCTGGCGCTGGCCGCGGCGGCGGTGGTCACCGGGCTGCGGCCGTCGCTGCCGCTGGTGGCGCTGGGCGCCTTCGGGATGGCGCTGGGGCTGGCCCTGGTCAACGGCATCTATGCGACGATCATCCAGACCAAGGTCCCGCAGCGCTTCCACGGCCGGGTGATCGCGGTCAACACCATGGTCGCCTGGTCGACGTTGCCGCTGGGCTTCGCGGTGATCGTCCCCTTCGGGCCCCGGCTGCTCCAGCCGCTGATGGAGCCGGGCGGTGCGCTGGGCTCGACGGTGGGCCGGGTGATCGGCACCGGCGACGGCCGCGGCATCGGACTGCTCTATCTGCTCTTCGGGTCCGCCATCGCGCTGCTGGCGCTGGTCTGCCTCTGGGTGCCGGTCCTGGCGGGGTTCGACCGGGAGGTGCCCGACGCGCCGTCCGACGACCTGGTCGGTCTGGAGGCCCTGCGGGCCCGCACACCCGGGGACGCCGGCCGCTGACGCGAGGGGCCCGGGCAGATCACCGCCCGGGCCCCGCCGCATCGCCGCCGTGTCAGCCCAGCTGCTCCACGGCCTTCTTGAGGGCGTGGAGAAAGAGCGTCGCGTCCCGGCCGTTGATGAGCCGGTGGTCGTAGGCGAGTCCGATGTTGGCGGGTGAGCCGTCCTGGGGTGAGCCGTCCTGGGGTGAGGTGACCGCGAGGGCGCAGACGGTGCCGGGGAGGATGAAGGGGACGGCGAGCACCACGTCGGCGTCAGTGTGGAGAGTAATAACGAAGTTGGCGCCGGTCAGG
>NZ_LIQR01000709.1 GCF_001418575.1 Peterkaempfera griseoplana | reverse complement strand
CAGGTACTCCAGCCACATCAGTTCGGGCCAGGTGTCCTTGCCGCCCAGTGCGAACGGGGTGATGTTCCTGGACCTGAGGGTGGCCGACACGGTCTGCAGCTCGGCCCAGGTGGTGGGCGGCTTGAGGTGGTTGGCCGCGAAGAGGCTCTTGTTGTAGAAGAGCACCACGGGCTGCATGCCCCGCATGGGGATGCCGTAGATCTTCCCGTTGAGTCCTCCCGCGGCCATGACGGACGGCAGGAAGGCGTTGGTCAGCGAGCGGTCGTCGTTGACCACCTGGGTGAGGTCCACCAGCTGCTTGTTGTCGACGTAGGTCTTGATGGAGCCGCCGCCCCAGTTGAAGAAGATGTCCGGCGGGCTGGAGGAGGCCATGGCGGTCCGCAGCTTGGTGGCGTACTCGGCGCCCGGCACGACGACCAGCTTCACCTTGACGTTGGAGGTCTTGTTGAACTCCTTGACCGCGGCCTGCTGCACCTTGACCGAGTCGTCGCCGTAGATCCAGGTAATGAGGGTGCCGCTCTCCTCGTCCGCGCTGCCGCTGCCCCCACTCTGGGAGGCACAGCCGGAAACAGTCCAGGCCAGCGCCACTGCGACTGCCCCCGCGACCCATCTACCTCCGCGCCAAGCGGTCCTCGCACTGGCCGTACCCATGGTTGCGCCTCTCCGAATGTTTCGCCGAGTTTGCGAACGATCTCGCGAAACGTAGGGGGCCAATGACAATGCGTCAAGGCTTCTGACAGAACTTCGCGAAAATCGACCGCTCGACCCCGGTGATCGCAACAACGCCGTTGTCACTGGCGCTTGTCGAAATGTTTCGAGGCTCCCGTGACGTTCAGGCCACTAAACTTTCGACGATATTTCGGAAATGGATCGTTGACCATCGGTCCTTCAGCGACGCATACTCTCCACCGGTCGAAACCTGCCCGTCACACCGCCGTTCCCCGGCGGCTCCCCCCGGTGACGGCGGCGGCACTCCACGACCGGTCCACCCGCCCTGCCCGCACG
>NZ_LIQR01000708.1 GCF_001418575.1 Peterkaempfera griseoplana | reverse complement strand
CGTACCGCCCGCGGGGGTCGCCGGACCGGACTTCTTCCGTGGCCGGAACCAGCCGTCGGTCGGCGCGGGGGAACCGTCGCCGTCACCCTCCGGCACCTGCCACTCCGGCGGGAGGTTGGGCGGCGTGGAGGTGCGGTTCTCGGCGTCCATCACCCCGAGCACGGGGGAGGCGGGGCCGGCGGCCCGGCGCCTGGGAGAGCCGCCCTCCGGCCCGGCGGGGGCAGCCGGCGGGGCGTCGGCGGCCGGCTCGTCGCCGGACTCCTTCACCGGGCTGCGGACCACCACGGGCGGAATCGGCCGTGAGCCGGGGATGTTGATCCGGATCCGCGTGGTGAGCGTGGTCTCGGTCCTGGGCCCCTCGTCGGCGTTCGGCTCCTCGGCCGCCCCGCCCGGCCCCAAGCCGTCCGGACCGAAGGCACCCGTGGCCTGCGGGACGCCGTAAGGGGGCGTGCCCGACGGATAGGCGTCCGCGCCTGTGCGGCGGGGGCTCGGGGACGCTTTGTCAGAATCGCGGCTGCTCAATGCTGCTCCGGGTTCGCCTCTGTCGCCCGCGGGGGCTCCAGTCGCGGGTTGTGGATCGACCCTCGCACGGTGCACCGCACGTGGGCTGTGGCCGGCACCGGTCCCCTGGCCCGGCCCCGGAGGGCGTGGCCGGTGCCTCCTGGCTCGCGGACCGGTGCGGAGAGTCTAGGGTCCTGCCCGCTGCCCGGCCATCGCCGGGCTGCCGCACCACCATACTGGGAACGTCGGGACGGCGGTCGGCTTCCGAAAGAACCCCCTTGGTCCCAATCGTCTCCTATGGCAGCCCTGGTGAACCCTGCTGACGGGCCGTCGCAGGCTCCCCGGGCGCTCCGGCGCCCTGGATGACGTGTCAGCGGCCCCGCCGGTTCACCTTCGCCGCGCGGCCGCCGGACCTGCACCGAATCCGTACATCAGTCGGGTCGGCAGGGTGGCACAGATCACGCCGCCCACCGCCCCGGCGAAAAGGTACGCATACGATCCGAAGCCGCTCGCCAGGATGAAGTCGCCCTCCGGCCGCGGACTCATCGTCACCATCAGCACCAGGAACCAGCCGATGAGCGGCGCACCGGCCCCCAGCTTGGTGGTGGTGAACCGCAGCCCCCCGTAGAACAGGGCCACCGTGGCCGCCACCGCGAGCAGCAGCCCGCCGGGGAACCAGAGCGACTGGGCGAAGGAACCGGCCAGCGCCGTCACCCCGCCCAGCACCAGCAGCACCGCGTAGGCGGCGATCCGCACCCCGCGCAGCGGCGGCTCCTCCGCCAGCCGGTCCGCCCGGGAGCCGATCAGCGCGGCGACTCCGCGCCGGGGCGCACGAGGCGGAAGCGGCTTGCCCGGACGGGGGTCCTCCGGCATGGCGGGGCTCACCGGGCCGCCTCCAGTCCGGCGAAGAGGTCGTCCTCCCAGCCGTCGGCGGCGCCCGCGCCGCCCCGCACCAGCCGGTAGTACTCCACCGCGGGCATCGGCTGGCCCAGATGGTTGGAGAGGGCGAAGAAGGAGCCGTCCACGGTGATCTGGGTGGCGTGCGCGGCCATCGCCGCGGCCTTGCGGTCCGCGTACGCCGAGCCGTCCACCGCGGTGGTCACCGCCGCGTCGTCCACCACCCCGGGGACGTCGGCGGGCCCGGCCACACCCGGGAAGGGGCTTGCCTTGCCGGCGGCGCGCAGCGCGGCGAAGCCGGCCTCCAGCACCGAGCGCGGCATGCAGTTCCAGTAGACCTTGGCGACCGTCCAGGCGGCGCCCAGCTCCGGCCGGAAGGACGGGTCGGCGGCCAGTTCGAAGGCGCGCATGGCGACCCGGTGCGCCTGGATGTGGTCCGGATGCCCGTAGCCGCCGTTCTCGTCATAGGTGACCAGCACCTGCGGCCGCACCTCGCGGACCACCGCCACCAGATCGGCGGCGGCCTCGTCGGGGTCGGCCTGCCAGAAGCAGCTGGGACGGTCGTTGCTGGGGACGCCCATCATCCCCGAGTCCCGGTAGCGGCCGGGCCCGCCGAGGAAGCGGTGGTCGGTGACGCCCAGCTCCTTCATGGCGGCGGCCAGCTCGCCCACCCGGTGCTCGCCGAGGGTGTCGTGCCGGTCGGCGGTGAGATCGGCCAGCTCCGCAGGGATCACCTCGCCCTCCTCGCCCAGGGTGCAGGTCACCAGGGTGACCAGGGCGCCCTCCGCCGCGTACCTCGCCATGGTGGCGCCGTTGCCGATCGACTCGTCGTCGGGATGGGCGTGCACCAGCAGCAGTCGGCGGGACGGCAGGCCGTCCCCGACCGCACCGGCGGCTCGGGGGTGGTCGGACGGATCCGGCAGCTCGCTCATGGGGATCAGCGTACGGGCGGCCTCCCGCGGCGGCGGGACCGGTGCGGCCGTATCACAGCTTCAGGCCGTTGATCATCCCGGCCACGTTGCTGGTGACCTGCTGGATCGACGGGGCGATCGAACTGGAGGCGAGGTAGAAGCCGAGCAGGGTGCAGGCGATGGCGTGCCAGAACTTCAGGCCGGAGCGGCGGATCAGCAGTACCACGACGACAAGCAGCAGGATGACTGCGGAAACCGTCAAGGCCATGGCGGTTCAACACCTCTCAGCACGCGCCGCACGGGGCGGCGGCGGTCGGGGGACCAGCGGGGACAGCGGGAGGGGCGGCACTGCTCGGCGGAGGCGGGTTCCGCCGCACCGGATGGGGCCAACCGGCTATCCCTTCATACCCGATCGGTGAGCCTGTCATTACTTTCCGTCAGCCCGCATATGCCGGTGCACAGATGCACCACCGGGGCGCACAGGCCCTGGAATCCGCGTGCGGAGCGGGCCCGGGACCGCGGCGCGGGCGCCGCAGGGTGCGACAAGGCGACGATCGGAGGTACTCCCTCCGGGTGTCGGGCCCGGCATAGGGTCACCCGTATGACCAAGGAGATCTCCTTCCCCCGGCAGTACTCGCGGACGCTGCGCTACACCCTGGGCGCACCCCGGTCCTTCACCGTCTCGCCCGACGGCGAGCGGGTGGCCTTCTTGCGCTCACGCTCCGGAACCGACCGGGCCAACCTCCTGTGGGTGCTGGACGCGGCCACCGGCCGCGAGCACATCGCCGCCGACCCGTCGGTGCTGCTGGGCAGCGGCGAGGAGGACCTCTCCCCGGCGGAGCGCGCCCGCCGGGAGCGCAGCCGGGAGGGATCGGCCGGGGTCGTCGCGTACGCCACCGACGCGGCAGCCGGCCTGGCCGCCTTCGCCCTCTCCGGGCGGCTGTTCACCGCGGACCTGCACGAGGGCGGCGAGGCCCGCGAGATCCTGGTGACCGGCCCGGTGATCGACCCCAGGCCGTCGCCCGACGGCCGCCATGTCGCCTATGCCACCACCCGCGGCGACCTGCGGGTGGTCACCGCGGACGGGGTCACCGACCGGGCGCTGGCCGAGCCCGACGCCGACGGGGTGACCTGGGGTCAGGCGGAGTTCATCGCCCAGGAGGAGATGGACCGCAACCGGGGCTTCTGGTGGTCCCCCGAGAGCGACCGGTTGCTCGCCGCCAGGGTGGACGACAGCCCCGTGCAGCGCTGGTGGATCGCGGACCCGGCCAACCCGGGCACCGCCCCCGCCGAGATCGCCTATCCCGCAGCGGGCACCGCCAACGCCGAGGTGACCCTCACCGTCATCGGGCTGGACGGCTCCCGCACCGACGTCCAGTGGGACCGCGGCCGCTACCCCTACCTGGCCCGGGTGCACTGGTCCGCGGGCGGCCCCCCGCTGCTCCTGGTGCAGGCCCGCGACCAGCGCAGCCAGCTGGTGCTCGCGGTGGACCCCGGCACCGGCGTCACCCGCACCCTGCATGTGGACGAGGACCCGGTGTGGCTGGATCTCTTCCCCGGCGTGCCCTGCTGGACCCCCGACGGGCGCCTGGTGCGGATCGCCGACGAGGGCGGCGCCCGGGTCCTGGCCGTCGGCGACCGGGTGCTCACCGGTCCCGCGTTGCACATCCGCTCCGTCCTGGACGCCGGGTCCGACGACGTCCTGGTCGCCGCCTCCGCCGGGGAAGGCGCCGCCGACCCGGAGACCGGCCAGATCCATGTGCTGCGGGTGAGTTCCGGCGGCGCCGTCCGGGTGTCCCAGCAGCCCGGCGTGCACACCGCGGCCCGCTCCGGCCCCACCACGGTGCTGGTCTCCGCCTCCCTGGACCGGTCCGGCGGCCGCGCCCGGGTGCTGCGCGGCACCACCCCCGTGGCCGAGATCGCCTCCTTCGCCGAGACCCCGGTGATCAGCGCCGAGGTGCGGCTGGTGACGGCCGGCAAGCGGGGCATCCCCTGCGCGGTGCTGCTGCCCACGGGCTACGACCGGGACCGCGACGGCCTGCTGCCGGTGCTGATGGACCCGTACGGCGGCCCGCACGGCCAGCGGGTGGTCGCCGCCCGCAACCCGCACCTGACCTCCCAGTGGTTCGCCGACCAGGGCTTCGCGGTGGTGGTCGCCGACGGCCGCGGCACCCCGGGCCGCAGCCCCGCCTGGGAGAAGGCCATCGCCTTCGACATGGCCGGAGTGACCCTGGACGACCAGGTGGAGGCGGTGCAGGCGCTGGCCGAGGAGTTCCCGCTGGACCTGGGCCGGGTCGCCATCCGCGGCTGGTCGTACGGCGGCTACCTGGCCGCACTGGCGGTGCTGCGGCGCCCGGACGTCTTCCACGCCGCCGTCGCCGGAGCACCCGTCACCGACCTGCGGCTCTACGACACCCACTACACCGAGCGCTACCTGGGCCACCCCGACGAGCGGCCCGACGTCTACGACGCCCATGCGCTGACCGGGGACGCCCCCGGGCTCAGCCGCCCGCTGATGCTGATCCACGGCCTGGCGGACGACAACGTGGTGGCCGCCCACACCCTGCGGTTCTCCTCCGCGCTGCTGGCCGCCGGACGCCCGCACACCGTGCTGCCGCTCTCCGGTGTCACCCACATGACGCCGCAGGAGCAGGTGGCCGAGAACCTGCTGCTGCTCCAGGTCGACTTCCTCAGGCGCTCCCTGAACCTCTGAGCACCGTCCGGCCCGGGGCTGCGGCACCCGCACCCCGGGCCGGGCGGCGGCTCCCGGCTCCGTACCGGGCCGGCCGTCGAGGCGGCGTCAGGCTGCGGGCGGGTCCTCCCGGCCGGGCTGCGGGGCGCCGGGCTCGCTCTCGGGCCCCTCCCGGAGCGTTCTCTCCCGCTCCGCGGGTCCACCGCCCAGCCGTGAGCCGACCACGGCCCAGACGACCCCGAAGAGCAGTGAGGCGGCGGTCACCGCCAGGGCGATCCCGAGCAGGACGTGCATCGTTCTCCGCGTTCCCCTCCGCGTCGTACCGGTCCGTGCGGCCCTTTTCACAACCGCACAAGCTGAGGATTCCCAGCCCGGCTGCGCCGAACCCGCCGAAGCCTACGCACGGGACGGGCCCCGGGCACCCGACGCGCCGTGACATCCGTCATGCGGAGAACACGACCCGCCGCACTGCCGCCGCCACCACCGGCCGGACCACTCTTGGGGAGCCGGATCGAGAGACGGCCGAGAGCCAGGAGAGGGACGGATGAGGACCGCGAACGCGTCAGCCCGCGACGTACCGCAGCAGCACACCAGGGAGACCGAGGTCGCCGCCTTCACGGCGGTCACCAAGAGCTACGGCCAGGTCAGGGCGGTGGACGGGCTGGATCTCACCCTGCGCCCCGGTGAGACCGTGGCCCTGCTGGGCCCCAACGGCGCGGGCAAGTCCACTGCGCTCGATCTGCTGCTGGGCCTGCGCAACCCGGACCGGGGCACGGTCCGGCTCTTCGGCACCACACCCCAGGAGGCGCTGGCGAACGGCCTGGTCGGCGCGATGCTGCAGAGCGGCGGACTGATGTCCGACGTCAAGGTCCGCGAACTGGTGCAGTTCGCCTGCGACGTCCACCCCCGCGGCTACCCCGTCGACCGGGTGCTGGAGACGGCCGGGATCGCCGGCATCGCCGACCGCAGGATCGGCAAGCTCTCCGGCGGACAGGAGCAGCGGGTGCGCTTCGCGCTCGCCACCGCCGGCGCCGGCGACCTGAT
>NZ_LIQR01000707.1 GCF_001418575.1 Peterkaempfera griseoplana | reverse complement strand
AACGGCACCCTGGCCCCGGGCGCCAGCGCCACCGCGGGCTTCCTGGCCACCAGCACCGCCGCCGCCGCGCCGACGTCCTTCGCGGACCTCGCCTGCGGCTGACCCATGTGGCTGACCACTGAGGTTGACCCGCCGTACCGGCAGCAGCCGGTACGGCGGTGCAGGACCTCCGTCGACGCCCCGATGGCCAGTCAGCTCGTGTTCGGCGAGCCCCGTTCGACACCGTGCTCCGGGCCCGCAGCCGGGGCGACCTGCTCTGCTAGCCTGCCGGGATGCCTTCCGCAGACCCGCAGCAGCAGCTGCCCCGGCTGGGTGTGATGTTCGACCGCGACCGGGCTCCCGAGGAGCTCACCGGCTTCGCCGCCGCCCTGGAGGACCTCGGCGTCGATGAGCTCTGGGTGGTGGAGGACCTGCCGTGGGGCGGGTCCATCGCCTCGGCCGCCGCGGCGCTGGGCGCCACCCGGCGGCTTCGGGTCGGCATCGGCATCGCCCCGGCCCCGCTGCGCAACCCCGTCCTGCTGGCCATGGAACTGGCCACCCTCGCCCGGCTGTTCCCCGGCCGGCTGATCGCGGGCGTCGGACACGGTGCCGCCGAGCTGCTGGAGGCCGCCGGCGCCCTGCAGCCCGCGCGGATGGCGCTGCTGGAGGAGACCCTGACCGCCGTGCGGGCGCTGCTGCGCGGCGAGGAGGTCACGCTGAAGGGCCGCACCGTGAGCCTCGACGGGGTACGGCTGGTCCACCCTCCCGCCGTGGTGCCCCCGGTGCTCGCGGGTGTGGTGCGGCCGCGGTCGCTGGAGCTGTCGGGCCGGGTCGCGGAGGGCACCGTGATGGCCGAGGGCCAGGGCCCCCAGGCCCTTGCCGCGGCCCTGGAGCGGATCGACGAGGGCCGCCGGGCGGCCGGCCGCGACGACCACCACGACCTGGTGGTCTTCACCCATCTCCGGGTCGACGACGATCCGGAGCAGCTGGCGGCCGCGACCGCGCCGGTCGTCGCCGGGTACGCCGACTGGCTGGGGGTGCCCGCCGCGGAGGTCTTCCTGGCCGCGGGCGACGGGGCCGCCGTGGCCGCGGGGATCAGGGCGCTGCGCGAGGCGGGCGCGGACTCGGTCGTGCTGCGTCCCATCGGGCCCGACCCGCTGGACCAGGTACGCAGGACGCTGGCCGCGCTGAAGGGCTGACCGCGCCCCGCGTTCAGGGGCGCGGGATGTTGCGCAGATTGGCGCGGGCCAGCTGCACCATCCGGCCGACACCGCCGTCCAGCACCATCCGGCCCATGGAGAGCGCGAAGCCGCTGACCTGTTCGCCGGTGATCTTCGGCGGGATGGAGAGGGCGTTGGGATCGGTGACCACGTCCACCAGCGCCGGTCCGCGGTGCTTCAGCGCTGCCCGCAGGGCTCCGCGCAGCTGCTTGGGCTTCTCCACCCTGACCCCGAAGGCTCCGCAGGCCTCGGCGACCGCGGCGAAGTCGGGGTTGCTGTTGGTGGTGCCGAACGCGGGCAGCCCGGCCACCAGCATCTCCAGCTCCACCATGCCCAGGGAGGAGTTGTCGAAGAGCACCACCTTGACCGGCAGGTCGTACTGCACCAGCGTCAGGAAGTCGCCCATCAGCATGGAGAAGCCGCCGTCCCCCGACATGGCGACCACCTGGCGGCGGCGGTCCAGGAACTGTGCACCGATCGCCTGCGGCAGTGCGTTGGCCATGGAGCCGTGGGTGAAGGAGCCGATGACCCGCCGCCGGCCGTTGGGGGTCAGATAGCGGGCGGCCCAGACGTTGCACATGCCGGTGTCCACGGTGAAGACGGCGTCGTCGGCCGCCTCCTCGTCCAGCACCGCCGCCACGTACTCCGGGTGCAGCGGCACATGGCGTTCCACCTTGCGGGTGTAGGCGCCGACCACCCCCTCCAGCGCCTGGGCGTGCTTCTTGAGCATGGAGTCCAGGAAGCGGCGGTTGGTCTTCTCCTTCACCCGCGGCGTCAGACAGCGCAGCGTCTCGCCCACGTCGCCCCAGACCGCCAGGTCCAGCCGGGAGCGGCGCCCCAGGTTCTCCGGACGCACGTCCACCTGGGCGATGTGTACGTCGTCGGGCAGGAAGGCGTTGTACGGGAAGTCGGTGCCCAGCAGGAGCAGCAGGTCGCAGCCGTGCATGGCCTCGTAGGCGGCGCCGTAGCCCAGCAGGCCGGACATCCCCACGTCATAGGGGTTGTCGTACTGGATGAACTCCTTGCCGCGCAGGGCGTGCCCCACCGGCGCCTTGACGCGCTCGGCAAAGGCCATCACCTCGCTGTGCGCCCCCTCGGTTCCGCTGCCGCAGAAGAGGGTGACCTTGCCGGCGGCGTCCACCAGACCGGCCAGCGCGTCCAGGTCGGCCTCCCCGGGGCGGACCAGCGGGCGGCGGGTGACCAGGGCGTGGGTACTGGCGGGCTGCGGGG
>NZ_LIQR01000706.1 GCF_001418575.1 Peterkaempfera griseoplana | reverse complement strand
CCTCGCCGCGCTGAGAACCCGAGCCGCGTAACGGCACCACCTGCCCAGCCGCTCGACGGCCAGACAAGCAGCCTACACGCGGCAGGCGTTGGGGTTCGGTGCGCGGCCGCGTCGCGCGAGGGGTGGCCGGGCCGCAGGCGCAGCGGGGGCACGGTGCTGCGCGGGATCGGCCCCTACCCCGGGGATGGGGCCCCGTCAGAGGCGCTGCCTGGTAGGGGTGTTGCGGCGGCGCGGCTGTGGGGGTGGCCCGGGGGTGCGTCTGAGCGTTCCGGTGGCCAGCAGGTGGCATTCAGCCCGCGTACACGCGCATTCCACGTTGCGTCAGCAGAGTTCGGCTCCGTGCATACACCTCACTCGCGTCCCCGCGTCGCCGCGCTGTGCGCCGCTGCTTTGACGTTCTCAGGTCTTGTGGTCACCGGGGTGCTCGCCGCGCAGCCTGCGGCTGCGGCGGACCCGGCCGGCTACCAGAACGTGCGGATCAGCGAGGTCACCTCGTCGGGCAACGACACGGTGGAGCTGTACAACTCCGGCCAGGCCGCGGTGAGCATCAGCGGCTGGAAAATGTCGGACGACAGCTTCTCCGCGCAGTCGTTCAGCGCGTCCGCCGGCACGATCCCGGCCGGCGGCTTCGTCACCTTCGACTCGCCCAAGGGGCTGGGTGATGCGGACAAGTTGGTGATCTACACCTCCGGCGGGACGGTGGTCGACCGCGTGGAGTGGGCCACCGGCAAGGCCAAGCCGGCGATGGCGCGGTGCGGCGGTGACGGTACGGGGGCGTGGGTGACCTCGACCGCGGTGTCCACGTTCGGCGCCTCCAACGCCTCGGGCTGCCCGTCGTCACTGCCGGCGGCGAGCCGGGTGCGGATCAACGAGGTCACCTCGGACGGCTCGGACACCGTGGAGCTGTTCAACGGCGGTACCAGTGCGGTCAGCGTCGGTTCGTGGAAGTACCTCGACGGCGACACCAGCCACTCGGCGGCGTCGGTCTCCTCGTCCTCGCCGAGCGCGACCAGCGTCCCGGCGGGCGGCTACCTCACGTTCGACTCCGGCATCGGCCTGGGCGACAGCGACTCGGTCTTCCTGGTCGACAGCAACGGCAACACCGTCGACTCGGTGACGTGGGCGACCGGCGCCGCCAAGCCGTCCGCCGAGCGCTGCGCCGACGGCACCGGCTGGTTCCGGACCGCCACGACCGCGACCCTCGGCAGCGCGAACTCCTGCGCGGGCACCGGCGGCACCACCGGCGGCACGACCGGGGGGTCCACGGGCGGGAGCGGTCAGCTGCTCGGCGGCGGCGGCTCCCTCACCAGCGGCTGCACCCCCGAGGCGCCCTCGGGTTCGCACTCCGCCCCGTCCGGGACCCTGGCGTGGCCCGGCGGCCAGGACGTCACGATCGCCGACAACGTCTGCGCCTTCACCACGTCCACCGGCCCCGAGGGCCGGGACGTCAGCGGCCTGGCCTTCGACCCGGCGAACCCGTCGGTGCTGTGGGCCGCCAAGAACAAGAACTGGCTGTACAAGCTGGTCAAGAGCAACGGCAAGTGGATCCCGGACCCGGCGTGGAGCGCCACCGGCAAGCAGATCCGCTTCTCGGGCGGCTCCGGCGAACCGGACTCCGAGGGGCTGACCGTCGGCGGCAACGGCCACCTCTACGTGACCTCCGAGCGCGACAACACCAACAACACCGTCCCCAAGGACACGATCCTGGAGTTCGACCCGGCCGCGAGCGGATCCACCCTCACCCCCGTCCACCAGTGGGACATGACCTCGCAGTTCCCGCAGCTGAACACGGGCAGCAAGGACGACGCCAACCTGGGCTTCGAAGGCGTCGGCTACGTACCGGACAGCTGGCTGACCGCGGCCGGCTGGGCCGACCCGCTCACCGGCGCCGCCTACAACCCCGCGAACTACCCGCTGCACGGATCGGGCCTGTACTTCGCGGGCCTGGAGTGGGACGGCAGCCTGCACGTCTACGGCCTGAACTCCGACGGCACGTTCACCACGTTCGGCACGGTCGCGACCGGCAAGGCCTCCGTGATGGACGTGACGTTCGACGCCGCAACCCAGCGCATCATCGCGACCTGCGACAACACCTGCGGCGAGACCCACACCCTGATGACGGTCAACACCGCCGGCGCGCTCGTCCCCGACGTGACCTACACCAACCCCGCCGTCATGCCGACCGACAACCTGGAGGGCTTCGCGATCGCCCCGGCCTCGACCTGCGTCAACGGCCTGCGCGAAGCGGTCTGGTCCGACGACGGCATCTACGGCTTCGGCTCCGCAAGCTCCTCCTACGGACACGCCCTCTACAGCGGCACCTTCCCCTGCTGATCCCGCAGACCACCGGCAGTACGCAGCGGCGACGCTCCCGGCAGACCAGGTGGCCCACCCGCCCGTTGCCGGGAACGTCGCCGTCCCCGCCCCCGGGCACCCGCCCGGGGCGCCGCTGGGGGCTGGTGGCCGCTTCCGCTCGTCGCGGGCGGCCGGTCGCGCGATTAGGCTCTGCGCGACCGGGCTCGGGTAGGGCGGACGGGGGCGGGGGGGCAGGTATGGAGATCCGGCGTGGCAGCATCCATGGCGGCTGGGTGGCGGCGCTGGTGGTGTTCACGGTGGTGGCCTGCACACTGGCGCTGTGGGCCGCGCACCACGACAGGACCCCGGCGGGCTGCCGCTACACGGGGAAGTCCGAGCAGTGCACCTCACCGGCGACGCAGCCGGATCCGGACTCCTTCACCACCGGCACCCCGGCGGACGGCACCCCGGCGGACGACGGCTCGGGGGACGGCGGCTTGTGACGCGGCCGGTCCCCGGCGG
>NZ_LIQR01000705.1 GCF_001418575.1 Peterkaempfera griseoplana | reverse complement strand
CCCGAGCAGCGCCTCCAGCTCCCCAGCGCCCTCCCCGAGTGGTACCGCGCGATGATCGCGCGGTACCACTCGGGGAGGGCGCTGGGGAGCTGGAGGCGCTGCTCGGGGGCGGGGACGGGGGCGTCGTGGTGCTGCTCGGTCGTCGAGGTCATGCACCCACGCTAGACACCGGGCGGCCCGGACCACTGGTCCATTGCGGCCCCGGCGCCGTGGGCCACTCGCCCGTACGTCTCCGCCCGGGCCGGTTGGTTCGCGGGGCGGTGCCGGTGGTGGACTGGACCCATGGAGTCCTGGGCCGATGCGGGCAGTGATCTGTTTCTGGAGGTGACCCCGGGACCGGGGGTCCGGGCATCCCTGGAGAGGGCCCTGCGCGAGGCCGTACGGACCGGCCGGCTGGCCGCCGGCAGCCGGCTGCCCTCGTCCCGGGTGCTCGCCCGCGATCTGGGCCTGGCCCGGAACACGGTGGCCGACGCCTACGGACAGCTGGTCGCCGAGGGGTGGCTGACCGCCCGGCAGGGGTCCGGGACGCGGGTGGCCGACCAGGCCGAACCGGGACCGCCCCCGCCGCCGCGGCTGCTCCGGCGCCCCGACCCCGGCGACCCGTTCGAGCTGCCCGGCGGCCTCGCGCTCCCCTACAACCTGCGGCCCGGCAGCCCGGACCTGTCGCTCTTCCCCCGCGGCGCCTGGCTGGCCGCGGCCCGCCGGGCCCTGGAGTCGGCCCCGCACCAGGCGCTGGGCTACACCGATCCGCAGGGCACCCCCGAGCTGCGGCGGGCGCTGGCCGGCTCGCTGGCCAGGACCCGCGGGGTGCGGACCGACCCGGACCTGCTGGTGGTCTGCACCGGTTACACCCAGGCGGTGGGCCTCCTGGGACGGGCACTCGCCGCCCTGGGCGGACGGCGGATCGCGGTGGAGGCGCTCGGCTTCCCCGACACCCGCACCGGACTGCGCGCAACCGGGCTGGCCGTGGAACGGCTGCCGCTGGACGGCCACGGCGCCCGCACCGACCTGCTGGGACGGGGGACGGACGCGGTGCTGCTGACCCCGGCCCACCAGTTCCCCGCCGGCGTCCCCCTGCATCCCGACCGCCGCACCGCCGCCGTCGCCTGGGCCCGGTCCACCGGCGGGGTGGTGGTGGAGGACGACTACGACGGCGAGTTCCGCTACGACCGGCAGCCGGTCGGTGCCCTGCAGGGACTGGCCCCCGACCATGTGGTGTACGCGGGCACCGCGAGCAAGAGCCTGGTCCCGGGGCTGCGCCTGGCCTGGCTGGCGGTGCCGCCGCCGCTGCTGGAGGCGGTGGTGGCGGAGAAGCGGCTGGCCGACCACCACTCCCCTGTGCTGGACCAGCTCACCCTGGCCGAGCTGATCGGCTCCGGCGGGTACGACCGCCAGGTGCGGCGGGCCCGGCTGCACTACCGGCGCCGCCGTGACCGGCTGGCCGCGGAGCTGGCCCGGCATGCCCCGGACGTGGCCGTCACCGGGATCGCCGCGGGGCTGCACGCGGTACTGGAGCTGCCGCCCCGGCTGGCCGACGAGGAGGAGCTGACCGCCCGGGCGGCCGAGGCCGGGGTGGCGCTGACGGGGCTGGACCGGTTCCGGGAGGCGGACGACCCGGACCGCGGCCGGCCGGCGCTGGTGGTGGGCTACGGCACCCCTCCGGACCACGCCTTCCCCGGCGCCCTGGAGCGGCTCTGCGCGCTGCTGGCGCCGCCCCGCTGACCCCGGACCCAACAGTGCCCCCCGGCGGACCGCCGGGGGGCACTGCCGGTGCGGGCTGCTCAGATGAGGCCGAGCGAGCGGACCGCGTCGCGCTCGTCGATGAGCTCCTGTACCGAGGCGTCGATCCGGGCGCGGGAGAAGTCGTTGATCTCCAGGCCCTGGACGATCTCGAAGCGGCCGTCCCGGGTGGTGACCGGGAAGGACGAGATGATGCCCTCGGGCACACCGTAGGAGCCGTCGGAGACGATGCCCATGGAGGTCCAGTCGCCCTCGGCGGTGCCGTTGACCCAGGTGTGCACGTGGTCGATGGCCGCGTTGGCGGCTGAGGCGGCCGAGGAGGCGCCGCGGGCCTCGATGATGGCCGCGCCGCGCTTGGCGACGGTGGGGATGAAGTCCTCGGCGAGCCACTTCTCGTCGTTGACGGCCTCGGCGGCGTTCTTGCCGGCGACCTCGGCGTGGAAGATGTCGGGGTACTGGGTGGCCGAGTGGTTGCCCCAGATGGTGAGCTTCCTGACGTCCTCGACGGTGACGCCGAGCTTCTTGGCGAGCTGGGCGACGGCCCGGTTGTGGTCCAGGCGGGTCATCGCGGTGAAGCGGTCGGCCGGGACGTCGGGGGCGTGCTGCTGGGCGATCAGGGCGTTGGTGTTGGCCGGGTTGCCGACCACCAGGACCTTGATGTCGTCCGCGGCGTTGTCGTTGATGGCCTTGCCCTGAGGGCCGAAGATGCCACCGTTGGCGGAGAGCAGGTCACCGCGCTCCATACCGGCGGTGCGCGGACGGGCACCGACCAGCAGGGCGACGTTGGCGCCGTCGAAGGCCTTGTCGGCGCTGTCGGTGATCTCGATGCCGCGCAGCAGCGGGAACGCGCAGTCGTCGAGCTCCATGGCGGTGCCCTCGGCGGCCTTGAGACCCTGCGGGATCTCCAGGAGGTTCAGCTTCACCGGGGTGTCGGCACCGAGCAGCTGCCCGGACGCGATACGGAACAGCAGTGCGTAGCCGATCTGGCCGGCCGCACCGGTGACGGTGACGGTGACGGGAGTGCGGGTCATGGTGTGCCTTCTCCAGCTGCCTGAGGGGGTCGATTGCGCCGGCAGCAGGCGCGCCCGCCGTGCCGGACCCTGATCGATCTCTCGACTTCGAGAGACCTACGGCCAGGCTATCCCAGGACGGATGGGGACGGAGTGCCGCCCCGGAGGTTGCCCGGCGGGCGCGTCGCGCAGCGAGCGGTGCGACGGCGGCGGCGACCCGGGGTCCGGCGGACCGCCGGCGCACACCCGGAAGGCCCTGCCCGCGGAACAGGCCCACAGCTGCGGGGGCGAGCCGACGGCGGGCACGGGGCCCTGGCGGCGCACCGCCGGCACGCCCGGGGGCACACCGTCGCGGCTCTGCACGGCGATGACGGCCCGGGGGTGCGGCGGCGGTCC
>NZ_LIQR01000704.1 GCF_001418575.1 Peterkaempfera griseoplana | reverse complement strand
ACCGAGCGGGCCGCGGCCCGCAGCGCCCGCAGGCCCGCGCGCTTGACGATCCAGCCGCCGAGTACGGCGCCCAGCACCAGCAGCACCACCACGGTCGCACCGCCCGCCACCGAGGCCACCTGCAGGGCGACCCAGATCTCCAGCACCAGCCAGGCCGCGACCAGCAGCGGCAGCAGGGTGCGCGCCCGTCCGCGGGCGCGGGGTCGGGGTCGTGCCTCGGTCACCTGGGGTCCACTCCGTCCGCTCACCCGGCGCTCCGCGGTGGAGCGCCGACGGACCGGGACATGGCCCGCCCCGTCGTCGGGGCGGGCCTGTCGGGTCCGTGCGGGGTGCCGGCCAGGCCGGCGGGACCTGCGCCTACTGGCGGGCGGTCTCGTTCACCCCTGCTTCCGACTCAACGCCGGAGGCGGCGGGGGTGTTCCGGGCGGCGCCGGCGTTGGGGGCGGGGAGCCGGCCCAGCCGGTTCTGGATGCCCCAGCTGGTGACCCTGGTCATCGCCTCGATGACGATGTTGCGGCTCATCTTGCTGGCGCCGAGCTCCCGCTCCACGAAGGTGATCGGCACCTCGACGACCTTGAAGCCGGCCCGTACGGCGCGCCAGGCCAGGTCGATCTGGAAGCAGTAGCCCTGCGAGGCCACCTCGTCCATCCCCAGACCGAGCAGGGTCTCCTTGCGGAACGCCCGGTAGCCGCCGGTGACGTCGCGGATCTGCACCCCGAGCATCAGCCGGGAGTAGGTGCTGCCGCCCCGGGAGATGAAGGCCCGGTGCTTGGGCCAGTTGACGGTGCTGCCGCCGGACACCCAGCGGGACCCCAGCACCAGGTCGGCGCCGGCGCCCAGGGCGGTCAGCAGGCGGGGCAGCTGCTCGGGCTGGTGGGAGCCGTCCGCGTCCATCTCGACCAGGACGTCGTAGCCGTTGTCGATGCCCCAGCGGAACCCGGCGAGGTAGGCCGCTCCGAGACCCTCCTTGCCCTTGCGGTGCATCACATGCACATGGTCGTCGGCGGCGGCCAGCTCGTCCGCGGCCTTGCCCGTGCCGTCCGGGCTGTTGTCGTCCGCGACGAGGATGTGCGCCTCCGGCACCGCGGCCCGGACGCGGGCGGTGATCCGGGTGACGTTCTCGACCTCGTTGTAGGTCGGAATGATGACCAAGATTTTGCCGAGATCGGCAAAACTTTGAGGCTCTTCGGCGCTTTTGTCGGTCACGGACCGGCCTTTCTCCAATTGCATCGGGCATGAGTGCGACAGGAGGTCGCCGGAAGTTTCCCTGATGGTTACCCGGCGCCGTCCCCCCGGACGTCCGCCCTCCTGAACGGGGCGCCGGTCAGACGCCGTCGCCGTGTACGTCCGGCGCCGCCGGACCCCCGGTGACCGGTGACCCCGACGCCGCACCCCGGCGGATTCGGAATCGACTCCTCGGGATGCCTGCCGCACAGGAGAGCAACCCCACAATAGCGATCGTCCACTCCGGCCATGCACCCAGGCGGTCGGCGAGAGTTCTGCCGTCGCGCAGGGGGATTTTGGCTGTCAGTTCCGCCGGGGTCAATTCGGCGGTGCGCTGCTGCACCGAGCCGTCCGGCCCGATGATCGCGCTGATTCCACTGGTGGCCGCGATCAGCACCGCACGGCCGTGCTCGACGGCACGCAGTCTGGACATGGCCAGCTGCTGCTCGGGCTGTCCGCTGCGCGCATAGGTGGCGTTGTTGGTCTGCACGACCAGGACCCGGCCGCCCGCGTCCACGCTGTCGCGGACGATCTCGTCATAGGCGACCTCGAAGCAGATCACGTCGCCGATCCGCACCGGTCCCAGCTGCATCACGCCGTTGGTGGTGCCCGGGTAGAAGTCGCGGGCCACCCGGTTCAGCCGGGTGATGAACTTCGACAGCACCGAGCGGAAGGGGACGTACTCCCCGAACGGGACCGGGTGCTGCTTGGTGTACGAGGCGCCCGGGCCCTTGACCGGGTCCCAGACGATCCCCTCGTTGCGCACATGCTGGTTGTCGGGGCCGTCCACCAGGGTGCCGACCAGCACCGGGACCCCGATGTCCCGCACCGCGCGGTCGATCGCCGCATAGGCCTCGGGGCTGGTGAAGGGGTCGAGGTCGGAGGAGTTCTCCGGCCAGATCACCACGTCGGGCCTGGGGCGGCGGCCCGCCGCCACATCGGCGGCCAGCCGCTCCGTGGCGCGCACATGGTTGTTGAGCACCGCCATCGGGCGGCCGAGGAAGTCCATGCCCGGGTGCGGCACATTGCCCTGGATGACGGCCACCTCGGCGGTGTCGTCGCCCTTGGTCGGCACCGGCACCGCGAGCCCGGCCAGGGCCACCGC
>NZ_LIQR01000703.1:185-1542 GCF_001418575.1 Peterkaempfera griseoplana | reverse complement strand
CCGTTCGCCTTCTCGGTGGCCGGCGGCGACACCGCCTCCGCCCTGGCGGCCGGCTGCCCCGTGGTCGTCAAGGCCCACCCCGGCCACCCCGCCACCTCCCAGCGCACCGCGGAGCTGGTCAGCGCCGCCCTGGCCGAGGCGGGGGCCCCTGCGGGCACCTTCGCCCTGCTGCACGGCTTCGAGGCCGGCCGTCTGCTGGTGACCGACTCCCACATCAAGGCGGCGGCCTTCACCGGCTCGGTGCGCGGCGGCCGGGCGCTCTTCGACCTGGCCTCGGGCCGCCCCGACCCGATCCCCTTCTACGGCGAGCTGGGCAGCGTCAACCCGGTGGTGGTCACCCCCGCCGCGGCGGCCGCCCGGGGTACGGAGGTGGCCCGCGGGTACGCCGGCTCCTTCACCCTCGGCGCCGGCCAGTTCTGCACCAAGCCCGGCATCGTCTTCCTGCCCGCAGGCCACGGCCTGGACGGCGAGCTGGCCGCAGCGGTGGGTGCGGTGGCCGNNCGCAGCTGCCCGCACTGCTGGACGCGGTGCCCGGCTCGCTGACCGCCACCGTGCACGGCGAGGCCGGCGACCCGGCCGACGCCGAGCTCGTCCGGGGCCTCTTCGCCCAGCTGGAGTCCCGCGCGGGCCGGCTGCTGTGGAACGGCTGGCCCACCGGTGTCGCCGTCGCCCCGGCGATGCAGCACGGCGGGCCCTGGCCGGCCACCACCTCCCCGCTGCACACCTCCGTGGGCACCACCGCGGTGCGCCGCTTCCTGGTGCCCGTGGTCTACCAGGATGTCCCGGAGGAGCTGCTGCCCCCGGTGCTGCGCGCCTGACGCCCCAACCGCTGCCGGCCGCGTCCTCCGTCCCGGGGGCGCGGCCGGTGCCGTCTCCGGGGTTCGCGCGGGTCACATCCGGTGTACCGCCAGGGCTCACACGCAGGACCGCCCGTGTTCATCCGCGCGGCCGAGCATCTGGCTGGCACCCCGCGACCGGCCCACGCAGGCGAGGAGTCCCCATGGGACACGGGCACCACCACGACCACCCGCAGGGCACCGCCGTGCTGACGGCGCCCGCCCCCGAGGCGTCCCCCGCCGGAGCCGGCGGCTCCCGGGGGCGTGCCGTCCTCGGNNGGCCGACGCGGTGCGCGGCGGCGGGGCGGCCTGGGGCTACCGCCGGCACGGTGCGGCGCCGGCCGCCGAGGCGGCGGGGGCGGCGGCTGCGGCCCATGCCCTCGGCCGCGGCCGGGCGGTGCGCTTCCCCGGGGTGGGTGCGCTCACCGGTACGGTCAGCGTGGGCGAGCTGCTGGCCCGCTCGGCGATCGACCGGGTGACGCTGCTGGGCGGCGGGACGCCCGACGCCCAGGCGTCGGTGT
>NZ_LIQR01000703.1:0-150 GCF_001418575.1 Peterkaempfera griseoplana | reverse complement strand
GCAGCTGGTCAGCGGGCGTTGTTCGGGAGTGGCTGCAGCGGTTCCGCTGTGCCACGGTGGGGGCATGACGGGGCATCCGCACATCCCTGGGCACTCCCACGACCCTGGGCACTCCCACGGCCACGGCGACGGCGGGCAGGGCCACCAGCA
>NZ_LIQR01000702.1 GCF_001418575.1 Peterkaempfera griseoplana | reverse complement strand
GGCCTCGGAACCGGAGGCCTCGGAACCGGAGGCCTCGGAACCGGTGGCCTCGGAACCGGTGGCCTCGGACCGGGCGGCTTCGGAACCGGCGGCTTCCGCGTCGGTGCGGGCCTCCCCCGTCACGCCCTCTGCGTCCTCGGCGGTGCCGGAGGACTCGGATGCGGGCCGCTCCGGCGGCTGGGGGATCTCGGAAGAAGTGGACACGGCGATTCTTGATCCCCCTGTGGGTCGTGCACAGGCGCCGCGGACCCGGTGCGGCGGGCGCGCTGCTGCCTGGCGGTTACGTCCAGTCAGACACCCAGGTGAATCGCAAGGTTGCACGAAGGGTCGAGCGGATGTGTGCCGCTCCGGCGGCGCCCACCCCGAGGGCGCCGCCCGGAACCGTCCGGCGGATCTCAGCCCAGCCGTACGGTGACCCGCTCGGAGGCGATCCGCTTCTCCCACTGCTCGGCCGTGAGCGCGCCGGAGTTGCGGCACAGCACCACCGAGCCGCCCGCGGCCAGCGGCGCCAGCAGCCCGGCCTCCAGTCCTTCCCATGAGTCGTACGGCAGCGTGGACAGCACCCGGTCCCCGGGGCCGACGCCCAGCCGGGCGGCGCCCGCCCGGGCCTGCCGTACCGTCTCCTCGCCGGTGAGCCGGTGTTCCGCGCCGTCGGCTGCGATCGACAGCGCGGGGGCGTCCGGGTCGACCGGCGAGTACGGCGCGAACCGGTCGCCCTGGGCGGGCACTTCGGTCGCGTAGTCGAGGAACCCGGCCGGGCGCTGCGGGAAGCGGCCGCCGAGCGGGCGGAGCGCCAGCGCCACCCGTTCGCCGGAGCAGGCCTGGGCGGCCTCCAGGCCGTCCGGACCGCTGACCACCAGGTCGGCCGCGGCCGGGTCGCCGCCGGGGGCGGCGGTCACCCCGACCGACCAGCAGGCGAGCAGCCAGACGGCGGTCTGCCAGTGGGCGGGCAGCAGCAGGGCGGCGGTGTCCCCGGGCCCTGCGCCGAGTTCGTCCTGGAGCAGGTTGGAGGTCTTGGCGACCCAGTTGTCGAACGTCCTGACGGAGAGTTCGACTCTCTCCCCTGTGCCGTCGTCGTAGAAAGTGACCAGGGGGCGGGCAGGGTCCCCGTCGAGCGCGGATCGCAGCAGGTCGGCGGGGGTGCGGGCGTCGGCGGCGAATGTCGCAGTCATGGTGCGCCCCAGACTAAGCCCTGCATGTGCCCGCGGTGTGCGCGGGCGTGGCACCTGTCTGCGGCGGTGTGGGCCGGTCGGCACGCGGAATCTGTCGGTTCGCCAGTTGAGGTGGCGTCATGGGCATTATGGGCTCAATATCCCTTTTATGCGTCTTACTCTCCTGACAGCACTGGGGGCGGGGTGCGCCGTAGTCGTCGCCCTGCAGAGCCTGACCGGCGGGAGCCCGGCGGACACCACCGTCCGAGCCGGGTTGGTGCCCGGGGACGCGGTCGCCGCCGCACCCGACGCCGACCCCGGGGGCACCACCACCACCATTCCGCTGGCCGCCGGCCGGCCCGGGGTGCGGGTGGTCGGGGCGAGTCCGCGGATCCTGGAGGTGCCCGCTGTCCGTACCCGGCCCTTCGACCTGCTCGGAGTCACCTGGGACGACCCCCGGGCTGCACTGGACGGCCGGGTGCGGATCCGGGTCCGGGACCGCAGAACCGGCGACTGGAGCGGCTGGCGGCAGGTGACCGGTGCCTCCGACGACGCCCCCGACGTCGGATCGGCCGAGCGCGACGCCCCCGGTGCCCGCGGCGCCACCGCGCCCTTCTGGGCGGGACCGTCCGACGGCATCCAGGTGCAGGCGGCCCCGGGCCCCTCGGGACTGCCCGCCGGCCTGCGGGTCGACCTGGTGGACCCGGGCACCGGCGCCCACAGCTCCGTCGAGCCCCGGGTGCTGCCCGCCGCCGGGCCGGGCGACGCGGGCCGGCGGCTCGCCCACCGCGCCTACACCGCCGACCGGCCCACCATCGTCACCCGGGCGGGCTGGAACGCGGACGAGTCGCTGCTCAGCGGTGAACCGGAGTACACGGGCAAGGTGAAGGTCGTCTTCATCCACCACACCGCCACCGGCAACGACTACGACTGCTCCGAGGCGGACGCGGTGGTCCGCTCCATCTACCGCTACCACGTGAAGAGCAACGGCTGGCGGGACATCGGCTACAACTTCCTGGTCGACAAGTGCGGAACCATCTACGAGGGCCGCGCGGGCGGCGTCGACCGCCCGGTGATGGGCGCCCACACCCTCGGCTACAACAGCGACTCCGCGGGGATCGCGGCCATGGGCACCTTCAGCAGCGGCGAGGTCTCCGAGGAGATGCTGGACGCCATCGCCAGGCTGGCGGCCTGGAAGCTGGGGATCGGCGGCCGCAGTCCGCTGGGCACCGCCGTCATGGGTTCCCGCAGGACCACCCTCCAGGCCATCTCCGGACACCGCGACGCGCTGGCCACCCAGTGCCCCGGCGACGTCCTCTACGCGGACCTCGACGACATCCGCAACCAGGCGGCGGAACTCCAGGGGAGGTAAGCGCACGCGTACGCTGGACGCCCATGACCGTCCCGCCGCCCAGACCAGCGCCCGGCCCGGCACCGTCCGCGGCCGCGCAGCAGCGCGTCTGGCGGCCGTCGTACCCGGTCGACCCCGGGCTCACCCTGGGCTGCCTGCGCCGGGGGCCGGGCGACCCCGCGTACCGGACCGCGGCCGACGGCGCCGTGTGGCGGGCCTCCCGGACCCCGGCCGGGCCCGGCACGGTGCGGATCGATGCGGTGCCCGCGGAGGGCGCCGTGGTGGCGCAGGCGTGGGGGCCGGGAGCGGAGTGGCTGCTGGACCGGCTGCCGTCCTGGCTCGGCGACGGCGACGATCCCTCCGGATTCGCCCCCGACCCGCGCCACCGGGTGCTCCACGACGCCCACCGGCGCCACCCCGGCCTGCGGATCGGCCGCACCGGGCTGGTCATGGAGGCGCTGGTGCCGTCGGTGCTGGAGCAGAAGGTCACCTCCGACGAGGCGTACCGGGGCTGGCGGCTGCTGCTCCAGCGCTTCGGTACGCCGGCGCCCGGGCCGGCCGCCGTCCAGGGATCGCCGGTGGCCCGGATGCGGATCGCCCCGTCCGCGCGGGACTGGGCGATGGTGCCGTCCTGGGAGTGGCATCGCGCCGGGGTGGACGCCAAGCGGGCCGCCACCGTGGTGCGGGCGGCCCGGCTGGCGCCGCGGCTGGAGGAGGCGTCCGCCATGGAGCCGGCGGCGGCCGCCGCCCGGCTCACCGCGGTGCCGGGCATCGGGCCCTGGACGGCCGCCGAGACGGTACAGCGCAGCAACGGCGACGCCGACGCGGTCACCGTCGGGGACCTGCACCTGCCCAACACCGTGGGGTGGGCGCTGGCCGGGCGGGAGCGCACCGACGACGCCGGGATGCTGGAACTGCTGGAGCCCTACCGGGGACACCGCCACCGCGCGTGCCGGCTGATCTGCCTCACCGGGATGCACGCACCCCGCCGGGCGCCGCGGTTGGCCCCCCGCGACTTCCGGGCCATCTGAAGGTTCTGCCCGCCCCGCCCATCGTTCTGCCC
>NZ_LIQR01000701.1 GCF_001418575.1 Peterkaempfera griseoplana | reverse complement strand
GCAGCGCCACCGGCTCGGCGCCGACCGGTACGCCGTCGAGCGAGGTGCCGTTGGTCGAGCCCAGGTCGGCGGCGGCCACCCGGCCGTCGGCGGACACGACCAGCTCCAGGTGGTGACGGGAGACATCGGGGTCGTCCAGCGGCACGTCGGCGTCCGCCGAGCGGCCCACCCGCACCCGGCCGGGGTGCAGCAGGTGCACCCCGCCGGCGTCGGGGCCGCCGACCACCCTCAGCTGGGCGGTGGCCCGGCCGCCGTCGCGGTCGTGGTCGGCCTGGTCGTGGCCGGGTGAGGGTTCGTTGAGCGACAGCACGGCGCCGTCGACCAGCGGGGGGTGGCCCAGCGGAGTGCGCTCGTCGAGCCGCTGTGCGCCCGCGTACAGGTGCACATGGGTCGCGGCTCGGCCGCCGCGCACCCCGACCGCGCCGGCCAGCGCCCCGGCGACCGCGCCGAGCGCGGTGCCCGCCGGCGCGGTGACGAGCACATCGGCGGCGTGGGCGTCCGTGGACGGACCGCTGCGCGGCCGGAGGACGGTCAGCCGGATCTGCATGGCGCCCGGGGTCCCTTCTGGTCGTGCGGACTGCACGGTCCGCACGGTGCAGGCCATCGTCACCGCCCGGGCGGCATGCCCAACGGGCAATTCCCACACGGGTGGTGGCGGCCATCCTCCCACCCGCCACCGACAGTACGCGTCCGGTGCCGGATTTGATGATCTTGCGATCATCCTCACACGAAGGGTGACGGTCCGCAGGCGGTCCCGGGCACAGGTCAACCGGGAAGGGCTCACGCGCGTCTGTGTCCTCAGCGGGTGTGCAGGCCGGAGCCGCTCCGGTCCCGGAACACCTGCGAAGTCGGACACGGTTACAGTGGCCGGAGACACGGACCGCCGCCCCCCGGGCGAGTGTGCGGGCCCGCGGAGTCGGCACGGCGAGGAGCGCATCAGTGCGGCCGGTAGGCAGCAAGTATCTGCTCGAGGAAGCGCTCGGACGAGGCGCCACGGGCACCGTGTGGCGCGCCCGGGTACGTGAGGACGCGGCCGTGCCCGGCATCGAGCCCGGCCGGCCGGTGGCCATCAAGGTGCTGCGCGAGGAGCTCGCCAACGACCCCGACGTGGTGATGCGGTTCCTGCGCGAGCGCTCGGTGCTGCTGCGGCTGGTTCACCCCAACATCGTGCGGGTCCGCGACCTGGTGGTCGAGGGCGATCTGCTGGCCCTGGTGATGGACCTGGTGGAGGGCCCCGACCTCTACCGCTATCTGCGCTCCAACGGCCCGCTCAGCCCGGTCGCGGGCGCCCTGCTGATGGCCCAGATCGCCGACGCGCTGGCCGCCAGCCACGCCGACGGAGTGGTGCACCGCGACCTCAAGCCGGCCAATGTGCTGCTGGCGACCACCGACGGGCCGGGCGGCACCGAGCAGATGCACCCGATGCTCACCGACTTCGGCATCGCCCGGCTCGCCGACTCGCCGGGCATCACCCGCACCCATGAGTTCGTGGGCACGCCCGCCTATGTGGCCCCCGAGTCGGCCGAAGGCCGTCCGCAGACCTCGGCGGTGGACGTCTACGGCGCCGGGATCATGCTGTACGAGCTGGTCACCGGACGTCCCCCGTTCCAGGGCGACGGCCCGCTGGCGATCCTGCACGCCCATCTGGCGCAGGAGCCGGAGCGGCCGCGCTCCATGCCGGAGCCGCTGTGGACGGTGGTCGAGCGGTGTCTGCGCAAGGAGCCGTCCCAGCGGCCCGGCGCCACCGCCCTGGCGCGCGCGCTGCGGGTGGTCGCGGCCGGCATCGGTGTGCACTCCTCCCCGGCGCAGGTGGACGAGGCGCTGGCGGTGGGCGCGCTGCTGCTGCCCGACCCCGACCCGGCACGGGTGCCCGCCACCGGCGGGGCCTTCGGCGGCCCCGACGCGGAGCCGACCCGGGTGCTGGGCCGGCCGGCGGGACCCGACGCCACCCCGACCCTGGGCGACGGCGTCCGCTACGACCCGGCCGCGGCGACCCGGCTGATGGGCACCGGCGCCCCCGCGGGCTCCGAGGACCGTACCCGGGCCATGCCGTCCGCCGGCCCGGGCGCCGGACGGGAGGGCATGGGACAGGGTGGTGCGGGCCAGGGCAGTGCGGGGCAGGGCGGCGCGGGACAGGCCGACCGTACCCGGATGATGCCGCCGGTCGGCCCCGACGGCCCGCCGCCGGAGATGCCGCAGGCCTGGGAGAACCAGCTGCGTGCCGCCCGCGACCGCGGCCGGCAGACCGAGGTCGGCTACTTCGAGCCCGAGGAGATGCAGCAGCTCCGGCAGCCGCAGGTGGCCCCGCCGCCCTATCGGCCGGGCCAGGCCGGGCAGCCCCCGCAGTCCGGCCCCGGCTACGGCTACCCGCAGCAGCAGCCCCGCCGGCCCCAGCCTCGTCAGCCACAGCAGCCCCGCCAGCCGCAGCAGTCCCCGCAGTCGCAGCAGCACCAGCGGCGGCCGCAGGGCGGCAACGCACCGCAGGCCGCGCCCCCGCCGTACCAGCGGCCGTACGAGCCCGCTCCGGCGCGCCGGGCGGAGCCCGCGCCGGCCCGCCGTCCGGAGCCGCCCGCGCCGAGGGAGGCCGCCCCGCGGCGGGAGCCGCGCCCGCGCAGTCGCAACCGGACCTACATCCCCGGGCTGGGCTGCCTCAAGGGCTGCCTGATGGTGCTGCTGATCCTGGCCATCGCCGCGGCCGCGCTGTGGAACTTCACCCCGCTGCCGGACTGGTGGCACAGCGTCCAGCACCAGTTCCACTCCGTCAGCAGCTGGGTCAGTGACACCTGGAAGCAGTTGGGCGGTTCCTCCGGGAACTGAGGCCGTCCCGTGATATTGACGGTTTATCGACTTTGACCGGGCAAGTGCGCTGCGCCACCACCTGAACGGCGGTTCTCCGCGTAGTTTGGTCGCTGACGCACCGACCCCCTCGGCTCACGGAGCAGCATTGGCACGCAAGATCGGCAGCCGGTACACCGTCCATCAGGTGATCGGCCGGGGATCCGCAGGCACCGTGTGGCTCGGTGAGGGCCCCGACGGCCCGGTGGCCGTCAAACTGCTGCGCGAGGACCTCGCCGCGGACCAGGTGCTGGTCGGCCGCTTCGTCCAGGAGCGGACCGCGCTGACCAGCCTGGACCACCCCCGGGTGGTGGGCATCCGCGATCTGGTGGTCGACGGCAGCGATCTGGCGCTGGTGATGGAGCTGGTGCACGGCACGGATCTGCGCACCCGGCTGGACCGCGACGGGGTGCTCACCCCGCAGGCCGCCGTCTCCGTCGCGGTGGACGTCGCCGACGGCCTCGCCGTGGCGCACGCCGCGGGCGTGGTCCACCGCGACGTCAAGCCGGAGAACGTGCTGCTCGACCTGGCCTCCTCGCCGGGACCCGGCGGCGCCCCCCGCGCCAAGCTCACCGACTTCGGCATCGCCAGGCTGGTCGACGCACCCCGCCGCACGCGCGCCACCCGCATCATCGGCACCCCCGACTACCTCGCCCCGGAGATCATCGAGGGCCTGGAGCCGAGGGCCGCCGTCGACATCTACGCCCTGGCCACCGTGCTCTACGAGCTGCTGGCCGGGTTCACCCCCTTCGGCGGCGGCCACACCGGAGCCGTGCTGCGCCGCCATGTCACCGAGACCGTCCCGCCGCTCCCCGGGCTCCCGGACGGGCTGTGGAAGATCATCGCCGAGTGCCTGGCCAAGGCCCCCGCCTCCCGGCTGCGCGCCACCGAGATGGCCGACCGGCTGCGTGAGCAGCTGCCCTCGCTCGCCGGACTCCCGCCGCTCGCGGTCGCCGCGCCCGGCAGCGAGCAGACGGCCGAGCCCGCCCTCCTGGCCGAGGAGGCCGCGTACGAGGCGGAGGAGGCCGCCGCGCGCCCCCGCGGGCGCCGCGGCCCGGCGGTCTCCCTCGTCCCGGGCCCGCAGCCCGACTCCACCCGGGACACCCACACCTCGATGCGCCGCCCCAGCCCCGACGAGCTGGCCACCTTCGCCGCCGCGTCCCGCGCCGAGCGGGAGCAGCGCGGCGCCGCGC
>NZ_LIQR01000700.1 GCF_001418575.1 Peterkaempfera griseoplana | reverse complement strand
GCTGCTGGTCGCCGAACCGCTGCGCTACGCCCTGGCTCTGCGGCCTGAGTGGGTCGCCCTGGAGGAAGTTCCCGCGGTGGCGCCGCTGTTCGAGCACACGGCCCGCGCCCTGGTCGCCGTCGGTTACTCGACGTGGGTCGGCGTCCTGAACGCTGCCGACTTCGGTCTGGCCCAGACCCGCCGCCGGGTCTTCCTCCTCGCCTCCCGCACCCGTCCCGCCGTGCCCCCGGATCCCACCCACGCCGACGGCGGCCGGCCAGCGGACCTCTTCGGCCCCGGGCGCGCGCCCTGGACCACGATGCGGGACGTGCTCGGCTGCCCGCCTGGCCTGGTGGTCACCCGGGGCAACCACACCACCGGCGGCAGCCACTTCCCCACCACCGGGCCCTCCTGGGCTGTCACCGGCCGTGCCCGCTCCTGGATGCTCAAGGTCGGCAACCGCCCTGGCGCCACCCGCCGCCACCTCGACCAACCCGCCCCGACCCTGCACCTCGGCCGCGCCCTCAACGACGTGTCGTGGTGCGACGACGGCGGCAGCCCGGTGCGCCGCCTCGCCGTCGAGGAAGCCGCCGTCCTCCAGGGCTTCGCCCGCGACTACCCGTGGGCTGGCTCCCGCACCAAACAGTTCGAACAGATCGGCAACGCCGTCCCCCCGCCGCTCGCCTCGGCCGTCCTCGCCGCCCTGGTCGGCCCCGTCGCTGCTCTGCCCGCGGGGGTGGCCGCCTGATGCCAGCCACCACACCGCCGCCCGTCGCCGACCTGCAAGCGCTCGCCTCACTCGGCACCATGCCCGCCCTCATGCGGCAACTTGCGGGGCTGGCCGGCTGCACCCGCCCCATCCGCCTCGACGGCTGGCGCACCGAAGTCCACGCCCCGACCGGTGAGGTCCTGCACCATCTGGAGTCCAGCAAGCTGCCCGCCGGGCATCTGCTGGTGCGCTGCGGCAACCGCCGGGCCACCCGCTGCGCCTCGTGTGCGGAGACGTACCGGCGCGACACCTACCACCTGATCACCGCTGGACTCATCGGTGGCAAGGGCGTCCCCGCCACCGTTGCCGCCCATCCTCGCGTCTTCGCCACCTTCACCGCACCGTCCTTCGGCCCGGTCCACAACCGCCCCACCGGCGGCCCCGGCCGAACCGTCCACCCCTGCCGCTGCGGCATAGCGCACGGAGAGGATGACCCGCTCCTCGGCACACCGATCGACCCCGACACCTACGACTACCGCGGGGCGGTGCTGTGGAACTTCCATTCCGGAGCCCTGTGGGCGCGCTTCACCATCCATCTGCGACGAGAGCTGGCCAAGCGCGCCGGCCTCACACAGCGGGACTTCAAGGAGCATGCCCGCGTCTCCTTCGGCAAGGTCGCCGAATATCAGCGCCGGGGCCTGGTCCACTTCCACGCCGTGATCCGCCTCGACGGCCCCGAGGGCGGCAACACCCCTCCCCCGCCCTGGGCAACCGCCGAACTACTGGCCGATGCGATCCGGGCTGCCGCTGCCCGCGCCTGTCCGCCTGCCCTCCTCCACGACGGCCGCACCTATGAGTTCCGGTTCGGGCGACAGCTCGACATCCGCACCATCCGCTCAGCCGACTTCGACGGACCCGCCCCGATCACCGAACGCGCCGTCGCCGCCTACATCGCCAAGTACGCCACCAAGGGAGCAGAGACCGCGACCGGCGCCCTCGACAGACCGATCCGCTTCCTCGCCGAACTCGCCCACCTCGACATCACCGACCACGCTCGCCGCATGGTCCGCACCTGCTGGGAGCTTGGCGGGCACCGCGACTTCGCCGACTCCCGACTGCGGGCCTGGGCCCACATGCTCGGCTTCCGCGGCCACTTCTCCACCAAGACCCGCCGCTACTCCACCACCCTCGGCGCCCTTCGGGATGCCCGCGCCGCCTGGCGACGCGCCCCAGCGGCAGAACTCCGCCACGGCCCCGACGCTCCCGCCGACGACGAATCGACCCTCGTCCTCGCGCACTGGGTCTTCGCCGGCGTCGGCCTCTCCCCCGGTGAGACATGGCTCACCCAAGCACTCACCCCCGCCCCAGGAACCGAAGGAGAACCCACCCGTGCCTGACCGCCTGCTGACCGTCGCCCAGGTCGCCGACCTGCTCGGCACCACGGAACGGTTCCCTCGCCGACTCATCGCAGAACGGCGCATCGTGTTCGTGAAGGTCGGCCGCCATGTCCGCATCCCAGCCTCCGCCCTGGAGGCCTTCGTCACCGATAACACCGTGCGGCCATTGGCAGTGCGCCGGGTGCGTGCCAGGAGGGCCGCCTGATGCCAAGGCCCAAGGGCGGTCGTCGCCGTTTCGGGTCGGTGCGGCAACTACCATCCGGCCGCTGGCAGGTGCGGTACCGGGACCCGGAGACGAACCAACTCCGCTCGGCAGAGCAGACCTATGCCACCAAGACGGATGCTGAGGTGGCGCTCACTCAGATCGAGGCCGACATCACGCGCGGCCAGTGGTTCGATCCGGACGGCGGGAAGGTCAAGCTTCGGGACTACGCCGATGCGTGGCTACGCGAGCGCAAGTTGGAGGAGAGCACGCGGGAGCGGTACGCCATCGCTCTGCGGCTCCACGTCCAACCCATGCTCGGCGGGCGGGCTCTTGGGGACATCACACCCGCGCGGGTGCGATCCTGGCGCGCCGGTCTGCTGTCGGCCGGCGTGGGTGAGCCGACGGCCGTCAAGGCCTATCAGATGCTCCGGGCCATCATGAATACCGCCGTGGATGACGGGCTGATCCAGCGCAACCCGTGCCGGATCAAGGGAGCCGACACCTACGACGTGCCGGAACGCCCGGTTCTCACCGTTCCCGAGGTCTACGCGGTCGCCGACGCAATCCACCCCCGGTGGCGGGCCCTGGTGCTGCTGGCAGCCTTCACCACTCTGCGCTTCGGCGAGCTGGCGGCCCTGCGACGCCGCGACATCGACCTGGAGGCGCGGGCACTGTGGGTGCGGCGGAACCAAGCAGAGCTGAACAACGGCAAGCTTTACGACAAAGCGCCCAAGAGCCGGGCGGGCTTCCGTCCCGTGGCCTTCCCTGCCGAGATCGTGCCCGACCTGGTCGAGCACCTGGCGCACTTCGCCGGCCGCGGGCCGGACGGTCACCTCTTCCTCGGTACGCGGGGCGGTCAGCTCCGCCGGAGCAACTTCCGGGACGACTGGGCGGCAGCGCGGGTCAAGGCGGGTGTCAGTCCGGAAGCCCACTTCCACGACCTTCGGCACACGGGGAACACCCTCGCCTCCCAGACCGGGGCCAGCACCCGTGAACTCATGGTGAGAATGGGCCACAGCACTGCGCGGGCTGCGTTGATCTACCAGCACATGACCAGCGACCGTGATCGGGCGATCGCCGATCGTATGGGCGAGGCTGCCCGGAAGGCCCTCGGCCGGCCCGAATCGGGCTCATCTGGCACGTGAGTGGCATGACCCCTCCCCGGGCCCCGCCCGGCCAGAGGAACGATCAAGGCCCAGTCTCGGCGGATCACTCCCGCTGAGCTGGGCCTTCGTCGTGTCTGGGGGCTCGCTCCCCCGGGGTGGGCGCAGACGGTTTCGAACCGCCGACCCCTGCTTTGTAAGAG
>NZ_LIQR01000070.1 GCF_001418575.1 Peterkaempfera griseoplana | reverse complement strand
CCTCGCACCCGAGCAGCGCGGCGGCAGCGTCGCACGCCGCCTGATGGGCGGAGAGCAGCGCAGCCCCCACGGCCGTTCGGTCCCGTCCCGGCGGCCGGGCGATGGCGATGGCGGGGTGCCGCCACGGTGGCACCCAGGTGTCGAGGTCGGCCAGGCCGCCGGGGAAGATCCTCCCGGCCTCACGGACGAGCAGCTGGGCCAGGTCGGCTCCGGCGGCGCGCAGGCTGGTGATCAGGGTGGGCAGCCAGGGCAGCAGCAACGGGTCGGGGAGGCGGCCGAAGGCCTGGGAGACCGCCTCCACCACGATGTCCGTCAGCCCCGGCACGGGTTCCAGGGCGTGGACCAGGCCGCTGAGGTAGCGCGGGTAGGTGGGCAGGACGAGCGGGTTGCCGAGCAGTTCGTCGCACCGCTCACGCAGCTCGTCGCGGGACAGGCGGCCGAGCTGGACCTGGGCGGCCCACAGCAGGGCGACCTTGGAGGGCTCCTCGGGGTGGGACTGGGCGACGGCGAGTTCCAGCTGGGTGTGGTCGCAGCCGAGCGACAGCGCGAGGGACTCCAGGGTGAACAGGAACCCGAGCATCGCCGCGATCTGACGGGTGGTCGCGTCCTCGTCGGCGAACGCGCGCGGCAGCAGGGTGCAGTAGTGCGCATAGCCGGTGGTCACAAAGGACTGGATCCAGGCCGGCAGCACCGGTTCGCTGGTGCGGTAGTGGCCGAGCAGCCGCCGGATGCGGCGCAGGACGTCGGGGGCGCTGTCCACGGTCCGCTCCTGGGCCAGGACGTGCAGGGCGTGGCTGCCGAGTTCCTCGGCGAGCCGGCCGGAGCGCAGGAGGAGGACGGCGTCCTCGACCGCCCCGAGGACCTGGGCGGTGGTGGCCTGCGGGTGGTAGGCGGTGCGGCGCAGCCGCTGCTCCAGGACCTGCTCGACGCTGACGCCCTCGTAGCCGAGTTCGATCAGGGCCCGCTGGTGGGTGCCGAGGGCGACGTCCCAGGACTCCTGGATGGGGCGCCGGCCCAGTTCGCGTTCGCCCATGATCGGGCGGACGGCGCCCGCCGGCATCAGGTGGCGCAGCATCCACAGCAGGTCGGAGCAGCGCTCCAGCTCGGGCCGGGTGCGGATGTCCAGCAGGGCGCGTCTGACGCCGCGCTGCTGCAGGTCCAGGCCCAGCGGGGCGAGCCGGTCGTGGACGTCCCGGGCGAGCGGCGGCAGGGCGGCGTAGCCGACCCGGCCGATCCGGTCGCCGCCCATTATGATCTCCACCAGGCGCCGCACGTCCCGGCGGCCCGGGACGGTGTCCTTCTCGATGCAGGTGACCGCCGCGTCCTGGAAGTCGTACGGGGTGGGCTTCGCCCGGTCCCGCATGCCGGCGAGCAGGATCGCGTGCTCGAAGACGGCGATGGCGTCGGCCGTGGAGGCCAGGTAGCCGTTGCGGCGGGCGGCGTGGACGATGTCGACGGACCAGCCGAGCAGCTCGGCCTCGTCGAGGGTGTCCAGGGCGCCCGGCCGCTGCAGGAACCCGGTGAGCCGGTCCTCCGCCGGGGCACCGGCCCGGGGAGCGGCCGTGGCGGGGGCGCGGGCCGGGGTCCTCCCGGTCGCCCTGCGCCCGCCGGCCTGGCCCTCCAACCGGAACGGCACGGTGCGGGTGCGTCTGAGGTTCTTGGCCCACTGGGCCGCGGCGATGGACACCGACCCCGGGGCGAGGCCGAACTGTGCCTCGATGGCGGTGTGGCTGGACGGGATCAGCCCGTACTGCCATGTCGTACCGGTCCGCGGGGAGATCTCGTAGGTGTCGCTCCCGGCGCTGCCGAACTCGGCGACGCGGCTGGCGGCGTGGAACGCCCCGCAGACGAACACCGCGTCCCCCGGGTCGGTGCCGGTGGCGGCCAGGTGCTCGCGCACACGCGTCCACATGTACCGCTCCCGGTCCTCGTCCACCCGGATCCGCTCGGCGTCGCCGGGGGCAAGGCGCCGGAAGAGGGAGCCGATCAGGAACATCACCTGGCGGTAGGTGTCGTGGTCGGCGTCGCCGAGCGGCAGTTCGACGAACTGGTGCCACCACTCCGACCAGTGCCGCACCCGGCCGTTGCGCAGCAGATGCTCCTCCAGCTGCGCGAATCTGGGACGCAGGTCGCCGATCTCCACACCCACCGCGTCGCCGTGCAGCCCCGACTCCTCCTCACCGGGCTCGCCCGGCGCGGTGTCGGCGGTGCGGCGCGGCTCCCACTGGAAGACGTGGTCGCTGGAGCGGTCCACCAGGACCAGCTCGACACCGGGGGTGCTCTGGGCGTAGGCGATGGCCTGGTACTCGGCCGACGCCTCGGTGATGGGCGCGACCACGGACAGCGGCGCCCACTGGGCGGGGAAGCCGTCCAGCTCGGTCGCGAAGCTCTGCACCGCCACGGGCAGGGTGCAGTTGCGCAGCTCCGGCAGCAGCGGCGCCAGATCCTCGCAGAGCTCCAGGTAGATCACCGCGGGCTGCTTCTCGCGCAGCCGCCGGGCCATGGCGACGGCGGAGGCCGGGCTGTGGTGGCAGACGGGGAAGACCTCCAGCGGTTCGCGGACGGCGCGGTCGACGTCGTCGACCATGCCGAGCAGGAGGCCCTGCAGGGCGTCCGGGCCGTCAGCGAACGCGGCTGCGGCGTCCTGGAGTTGGGTACGCAGGGCGTCGAACACGCCCCCGGGACCGGTGCCGCTCATGCGAGGGCCTTCAGCGCGCCCTGGCCGCCCTGGAGGAACTCGGTCCAGTCCCCGCTGTTCTCACCGCGCGGAGCGACGACACCGTGCAGGTACTTGCTGAGGATGGCCGTGTCCTCGTCCCGGCGGGCCAGCGAGCCGACGAGGGAGCCCGCCAGCGTACGCGCGCTCAGGGCCCGCTCCCCGAAGAAGTTGCTGTGCAGGATGGCGTCCTCGAGCACGCCGATCTGCTCGGCGCTGGAGAGCGCCGACTCCAGGCGCTCGTCGTCGCTGCCGGCCGCCGCGGAGGCCTCGCGCAGGTCGGCGAAGCTCTGCAGCAGCACGTCCAGCAGCGTCGGCGGTACGTCCAGGTCGATCTCGTGGCGGCGCAGCAGCTCCTCGGTACGGAAGCGGACGATCTCCGCCTCGCTCTTCCTGCTGGTGACGACGGGGATGCGGACGAAGTTGAAGCGGCGTTTCAGGGCGGAGGAGAGGTCGTTGACGCCGCGGTCCCGGCTGTTGGCGGTGGCGATGACCGAGAACCCCGGCTTGGCGAACACGATGTTGTCCGTGTCCAGCTCCGGCACCGAGATGTACTTCTCGCTGAGGATGCTGATGAGGGCGTCCTGGACGTCGCTGGTGGCGCGGGTGAGCTCCTCGAACCGGCCGATCGCACCGGTCTCCATCGCCGTCATGATCGGGGAGGGGATCATCGACTCCCGGGACTGGCCCTTGCCGATCACCATCGACACGTTCCACGAGTACTTGATGTGGTCCTCGGTGGTGCCGGCGGTGCCCTGCACCACCAGGGTGGAGTCGCGGCAGACCGCGGCGGCGAGCAGCTCGGCCAGCCAGGACTTGCCGGTGCCGGGATCGCCGATCAGCAGCAGCCCGCGGTCGGAGGCGAGGGTGACGATGGCGCGCTCGACGATCGACGCCTCGCCGAACCACTTCTGCTCGATCCTGCGGTCCAGCCGGTCGCCCGGCTGGGAGCCGAGCACGAAGGTGCGGACCATCTTGGGCGACAGCCGCCAGGTGAAGGGCTTGGGGTCGGTATCGCAGGACTCCAGGAAGGCAAGCTCGTCGGCGTACTTGAGCTCGGCGGGGGCGCGCAGCAGGTCGGACATGTCAGGGATCCTTTTCTGGGCTCTAGGCGAGGAAGTTCTTGAGCTCAGCGATGAGCTTGCGGATGTGGCCGGAGAGCACCGGCGTGCCGAGGTCCTTGAACCGCTCCCGGAACCAGGGGTTGACGGAGCCGCGGCCCGCGCTGGTGACGGAGCCGACGGGGATGAACCTCGCCCCCGAGCGGTGGATGGCGGCCATGCTCTGGAACAGCTGCTCGCAGCGGGACTCGTAGAAGTCGCTGATCCACACCACCACGGTGTTCCGCGGGTCGGAGACCCTCGGCTGGACCAGGTTCATCGCCACGGTGCCGTCGGTGCCGCCGCCGAGCTTGGTGCGCAGCAGCGTCTCGAACGGGTCGTGCACCCAGGGGGTCAGGTCCAGGGCCTGGGTGTCGTAGGCGACCAGGTGGACCCGCACCCGGGGCAGCCCGGTGAAGATCGAGGCGAGGATGGTGCAGTTGACCATGGAGTCGACCATCGACCCGGACTGGTCGACGACGACGATCAGGTCCTGCGGCAGCGTCCTGCGGGCGGTGTGCCGGTAGAAGAGCTGGTCGACGTAGAGCCGCTCGCTGTCCGGGTCCCAGTTGGGCAGGTTCTTCCAGACGGTGCGCTGCAGATCCAGGTTGCGGAAGGTCCGCTTGGGCGGGACCGAGCGGTCCAGCTCGCCGACACCGGCCTTCTCCACCTGGGTGCGGAGCACCTTGGCGACCTCGTCGACGAACCGGCGGATCAGGCGCTTGGCGTTGGCGAGGGCGACCCCGTCGAGGTTGCCCTTGTCGCGCAGCAACTGCTCGATCAGCGACATGCTCGGGGTGATCTGCGCGGCGAGCCCGTTGTCGGCCAGCAGCTCCCTCAGCCGCATCCGTCTGACCAGGTCCGCCTCGATGGACGCCAGCTCCGGGCCGATCTGCGGGATGAGCACGTCCAGGTTCGGGGACGCCCCGGGGCCGCCGGTGCCGGTCGGGCCGACCCCGCCGCCGGGGCGTCCGGAGCGCAGGTGGCCCGGCTGGCAGCCCAGCGCCCGCTCCAGCCACCCGGCGTCCGACTGCCAGCGCGCCAGCTGCCCGGCGGTGACCTCCCCCGCCCCGGTGGCGAACGCATTGAGCAGCACCTTGGACACCAGGGCTGCGCTCCGCACCTCCGTGTCGCGATCGCGGGGGGCGTCCGGGTCCGGCACCATCAGCGCGTCCAACTCGGCGGCCAGCTGCGGATGTCGCTGCACCACCGCGTCGATCGACGCGCCCGGGTCGAGCAGCGCAGCCGGCAGGCCCAGGTGCTCCACGACCTCCAGCGACGCGGTCTCCAGCGCCGGCTGCTCCTCCGGGTCGAACAGGCGCGCCAGCATGCGCCAGTACAGGACCTGACGACGGTTCGCCTGCCGGTCGGCGGCCGACTCCCCGGCAGCCGCGACCGTGGTGACTGCGGTCCGGTCGATGTGGTCGGTCATCGGCGCAGCAGCCTTCCCGCGCGTTCGTGCAGCGCTGCGACGGCGTCGGCGGCCGCCTTCTCCGCCTTGGCCGCGTTCTTGTCGCTGGTGCCGCCCGCCCATGCTCCGGCCTGCACCGACGCGGCCTTGTTCCGGACGGTGGTCCGGACCGCGAGCGGTTGCAACCGGAACTCCCCGCAATCCCAGCGCAGCAGCCCGATACAGGCCCCGGACGCGGCCACCGCCTGTGCGGTGAGCGGCGACGCGGCCGGGACACGGCTCGCATCGACCGTCAGGCGCCCTGCGGCCGAGGCCAGCACCAGGGCCTCGCCGTCGCGTTCGACGGTGTAGCCCTCCACCAGGACGGGCTCCGCGATCCGCGCCGGATGCCGGTCCAGCGGTGCGGCCGGCCCGCCCGTCACGGCCGGGAGGGCCACCCGGGCGGTGGCGAACACATCGGTCTGCTCACCGGGACGGGCGTGCTCGTCGCTCCACAGGAGATCGCCCTCACCGGTCACGGGCATTCCGGTCAGCTCCACAGCGCGGCCGTCCCCGGCCGCGGCCAGCAGCGACAGGTGCGGGCGCAGCAGCTGCCACAGGCCGGCGCCGACCACGGTGTCCGGCTTCGGCGCCGACACCGACGCCCGGACAAGGCGCGACGGGCCGCCGTCGGCAGGCTCCAGGACCGCGTGCACCTGCGCCTGGACGGCGGTCGCGTGCTCGTGCACATCCACGCCGAGCGGCAGCAGCCGCCCGCTCACCGGGGTCGCCGCCGGCGCGGTGAGCGCCCCGGGCCGGGTCAGCAGCATGCCGCGCGTCCACAGGTCCGCCCAGCGGCGCAGCGGTATCCGGTCGAGCGTCCGGCCCGGGCAGGAGGCGGCGAGTTCGGCGGCGAAGCCGTCCAGCAGCAGCGCCGGCCTGCGGAGCGCCGGGTCGGAGAGCAGCGCGGAGACGACCGGCGCCGCGGCGGACACCAGCTCATGGTCCATGCCCCGCCACCCGGCCCGGGCCAGGTCGCACAGCCAGGCGCGGGCCGCGGTCAGCAGGTTGGGGCTCGGGGTCTCGCCCGGTACGAACGCCTCGGCGTCGTCCCGGGTGCGGCCGGTGGCCTCGTCCACGCGGGCCAGCAGCGCATCGTGGACCGCCCCGAGGAGGGCGGTGCGCGCGGCGGCAAGCGCGGTGAGGTGCTCTTCGTCCGCCACCCCGGCCGCGGCCTTCCCGGCCGCCTCCGCGACCCGGTCGGCCAGCGGGGACGCGGCGACCGCGTCGGCCAGTGCGGCGAGGCCTGCGGCCTGGGCGGGCTGGGGGCGCAGCAGGCCGCCCGCGAGGGCCTGGTCGAAGGCGTCGACGGCGGCCAGTGCCTCGGCGAGACCGGGCAGTTCACCGAGGAGCAGGTCGAGCCGCATCACGCCACCGCCCCGACGGCGGGGAACCAGTGCATCTCCGGCACCGGCGCGGTGGTCGCCGGCAGTTCCAGATAGGTCAGATGGCGCAGGAACCGGGCGAAGACCTGCCCCGCGACGGCGGCACCGTCATCGGCCTGCTGCGGGCGGCCGGCGCCGATCGCCTGCGTGATCTGCTGTGCGGCCGGGTCTGCGTCGGCGGTGTCGGTCTGCAGGTAGCGGGCGACACGGCCGCCGCCGTACTGCAGCACGGCCTCACCCGTCAGGGCCAGGATGTGGTTGCAGAGACCGCCGCGCAGGCCTCCGCACGGCCGGTTGTTGTTGGTGCGGCACACCAAGCCGAAGCTCCCCGCCGCAACCGACGACACATACACCCGCGAGATGTCCGAACCGCTGGACACCACGCCCTGCAGACGGCCCTCGGCGAGCTCGACGAACGGGACCTTCGCAAGCTTGCGCGGCCGCGCGGGCGGGACCACGCGGGACAGGCTCGACTCCTCCCAAACGGGCAAGGCGGTGCCTCCTCAGGCAGGCAGAAAGGGGGATCACGCCGGAGCGGCGGAACTCGATCAACGTACAAGCCGCCACTGACAGCGCGTCCGGAGCCGGGGCCGCAGCGGGAGGGCGGCCCCGGTCGCCACCGTCCGATTCGCCGCCGATACCAGCGTCCCCTTGTCCTGTGGACGACACCGCTGATGTGAGTCCCCGCACGCCTGGGAGGGGATCCGTGCCAGGGGAGGAAGCCGCTGGGCGAGTGAGCGGCGGGGGCGGCGACGAAACCGGTGAGCTGCCGGCCGGCCCGCAGGCGACGCCGGAGGCAGGACGGCGACCCCCGGGGGTCACGGCCGCCGTCCCCCCGCCGCTCGGCGGACCGCTGACCGCCGCGGCGGTACGCCCTGCGGCCGGGGAGTCGCGGAGGCCCGCCGCAGGGGCCACGACGGGGTGAGCGGTGGGCCCGGTGACGTCAGGAGGTGAGCGCGGCGAAGAGGTCCGGGATCAATGCCGCGTTGGGGTGGCTCAGAGGTACGGTCAGCGCCGGCTTCTCCACGCCTGCCTGGTGGATCCAGACCATGCCGTTGCGCTGCTGCGGGGCGCTGATGGAATGCCAGGGCAGGGAGAGCCGCGGCTTGTCGCACGCGATGCCGTCCTGGCTCACCTTCACGCTGCCGCCGACCGTGACGGTCCCGCCGCCGCGAACCCGGGTGACCAGCTCGGTGAGCAACCGGGGCTCCAGGTACTGCCTGACCAGGTTCACCAGGAACGTCCACTCCTCGGGCTGCTGTGCCTGCCGGCCGTACCTGGAGAAGGGCACGGAGACCTGCGGTCCGCCGCGGTACGGGTACCGGCCCACCCGGAAGTCCCAGGTGTTGACGTAGGTGGTGGGGAACATGAAGCGCTTCTCGGCGGTCTGGGTCGCCCAGTAGCTGACCCACTCCACCTGGTCGAGCGCGAGGGACTTCCTTCCGTAGGTGATCACCTGGGGGTCGGCGTACAGACCTGTCCAGCCGATCTTGGTGTCGAGGACCGGCGTCCGGGCACGCTGGGCCGACGGCGCGGGAGACGGCGCGCCCTGCGGTGCCGAGCGGGTCGCGGTGCGGGGCCGGCCGGCGCCGGCGATGTGTGCGGCCAGCCATTCCGGGGTGTGGGTGCGCGGGTAGGCGGCGAGGTCGTCGCGGTAGTGCTCGGGGGCGAGCAGCTGGTCGTCGGGGAAGGGCCGGTCGCCGTAGTCGTACTCCGTGGTGATCCGGGCGTTCGTGCCGGCGCTGTGGTCGACGCTGAGCAGCAGGCGCCACCACGGTCCGGCCGGCATCCGCCCCGCGAGGTGCCGTTGCCGGCGGACCAGCACGGCTATCTGCTCGGGTACGCGTGCCTCGGTGCTCCGGCCCCCGGACCCGAACCGCAGCTGGGCGACCTCACCGGAGACCGTGAAGGAGAAGACCGCCTCGAAGCGGTCCCACCCCGGCGGGCCGAGCAGGGCCAACTGCTGTGCGATGGGGCCGAGCAGCCCGGACGCCCTGGCCGCGAACACCTCCGCACCGGGGGTGTCGACGGTGAACGAGCTGATGCCGGCGGCGCCTGCAGACTCCGCGTCGAGCCGCATCACCTCGTCCCTGAAGTCGGCAAGCGCCCGTTCCTCCGCGAGCCCGCGGCGGACGTACGCCTCCTCCGCGGAGAACAGCTCCTCCGCCTGCCGCGGAGGGACCGAGCTCGACGTCTCCTTGACCCGCCCGGCATCGCTGACCAGGAAGACCGACCGGCCCACCGGCATGTCCAGGAACGCCATCGGGTCGCTCTCGTCGACCTCCACCGGCGCGTACACGCTCCAGCCCGCATCGAAGCGATCCGCCGTCAGCCCCTGCGTTGGGTAGTCCAGGCCGCGTGCCTGAATCCGCTCCACGACCAGCGAGATCGCCTGTGCTGCGGCCAGCTGCCCGCGCTCGGGTGCCGGGGCCCGGTCCAGAGGGTGGGGGTCGGCGCCGTCCGGCGACCGGCCCCGGTAGTGCTGCGTGAGGTCGAACCAGAGACACACCTCCTCGGCGGTCTCGACATCGACATCGGCCGTGACCACCGACCAGGAGCCGCCGGCGTCCCGCCCGTAGAGCGTGACCACGTCGCCGTCGCTCCGGCCCGCTGCCACATAGTCCGCCCGGTGGAGATCGCCGAGGTCGGCGGCCTCGGCGAGGGTGGGCGCCGTGGGGCTGACGCGCGTCCCGAGGGGTTCACCGTCGACGCCCACGGCGGTCAGTACGTAACCGTCGTCAGGGACGAAGGCGTGGGCGAAGGGGTCGTCGGCCCGGGGGCTGTCGTCCCAGTCCGGCTCTGGCCGGCACTGGGCGTCGTGCCGGCGTCGCATCTCCACGACGACGGCGGCGGGGGCATCGGCGACGAGGAGCGACCAGGTGCCGGTGGCGTCTCTGCCGTAGAGGGTGATGCGGTCGACACCATGACGGACCGACACATAGTTGGTCCGATGACTCCCGCCGAACTCGGCGGCTTCGCCGAGGGTGGGTGCCGTGGAGACGGTGCGTTCCCCGAGGCGTTCGCCGTCGGCTTCGGTTGCGGCCATCACATAGCCGGTCATCGGTCCTGCTCCTGTCGCTACCGGAGGTGGGGGTGCAGGGTCACCCGCCACCCTAGTCGCTGACGATTACGGTGATGCTCCATCACTACTGGTTCGGGACACATCAGTTGGCGCTCGCACCTTCCCGGTCGGAACACGGATCCGCGGCGCACGCCAGGGATGGTCGACTCGCCCGAACCCGACGGTTCGCATGACGGCGGGCCGGTCCCGGAGGGTGCCCTGGTGCTGCAACGGTCATGTGCTCCCGCAAGCCCCGGGGCGCAGGTGCTGCCTCGCACCTGCCAGCGCGTCCGGTGTCGCGCTGATCGGAAGGGCTCCGGATTGCGTTCTCCCGGGACGGGAGAATCAGGAACCACCGAAGAATGCGAGCAGTTCCCCGGCGACCCGGTCGGGTCCGCCGTCGTCCTCCGGGCCGTCGTGGCCCAGGCCGGGAAGGACGGCGACCTGGGACTTCGGCAATGTGCCGGCAAGGGCCTCCACTGCGGTCCTGAGATAGGACGGCCCCTTGGTCCCGCGCATGAGGAGGACGGGGATGTCGAGATTCGCATAGTCGGAGAGCGTGTCGCTCATCTCGTCGACGATCCGCATGTCGTTGCGCATCGTCGGCACCAGATCGCGGATCCTGACGTCGCTGGCGCTGCCGTTCCCCTGGAGCCGCATGACGACGGCCATCGCCGGTACGAGCAGCCGGCCAGGGAGCCGCTGGAACAGAGGCTCGGTACCAAGGCCCTTCATGACACTGATGACCGCGGCGGAAGTGCGGCCCTCGGCAAGCTGCCTCTCATAGGAGGGCACCCACTCCGTCGGTACGGAACGGGCGATGGAGAAGGGCGCCTCATAGGGCGCCACCCTTTCGATCGCGGGCATTTCGAGCGCCGTCCGCAGGGTGACCAGCGCCCCCGCGCTCAGACCGAACATATGGCGAGCCCGGGTCCCGGCGATGACCGCCTGCATGTCCTCCACTTCGCGCGATACGCCGAGTTCGTCCCCGAACGGGCCACTCAGCCCGCGGCCGCGCCGGTCGGGAATGCAGACCGTGAAGGAGTCCGCCAGGAGCCGGCCGAGTCGCAGGAGATCCTGCGAGGACTTCAGGCCTCCGTGCAGCAGAACAAGTCCCGGGCCGCGCCCCGTTTCCCGGTAGCCGATCACCGTTCCGTCCCTGGAGACGACGGACGCTTTCCTGTACGGGTCCGTGCGGGTCATCCCGTTCCTCCCCCTGGTGTGATCACGCATCCGAAGCAGCCGGTGCCCTGTCCACCGGACCGCGTACCGCGCCCGCGCCCGCGCCGGCGGCCGCGCACGGGAACCGCAGCCCCAGGCCGATGCGCCGACGCGAAACGCCCCCGTCGCCGGTCTGCGCATCCGTCGCATCGACGTGAACATCGTTCACGTGTACATTGTTCACTTCTGCGAGGCGGGACTGTCAAGGCCGGGGAGACGGCGATGGGGGAACGGCGCACCGAGGTCCTGCGGGCCGCGATCGAGCTGCTGGACGAGGTCGGCATCGACGGGCTCACCATGCGGCTCCTGGCATCCCGTCTCGGCGTCAGGGCGAGCGCGCTCTACCGGCACTACCCCAGCAAGCAGGCCCTGCTCGATGCGATGGTCGTGCATCTGTCGACACCCCGCGGCGAGGCGCGGACACCAGCGGACGCCCCCTGGGACGAGCAACTGCGCCGCACCGCGGGCAGCCTGCGCCAGCTGATGCTGGCGCACCGCGACGGGGCCCGCCTCATGTCCACGTTCCACACTCCCGGACCGGAGGCCGCCGCCGGCTTCCACGACCTCGTCGGCGCCCTCGTTGCCGCAGGCACCACACCGGACGCCGCGGTGACCGCGGTCGACACCGTGCTGGCCTATGTGAACGGCCACACCCTCGAGGAGCAGGCCCGCAAGACCGACGCCTCCGCGTGGCCCGGACACCGCCGCGACCTCGCCTTCGACAACGGCCTCGAACTGATCCTCACCGGCATCCGGGCGACCTTGCCCTGAACAACTCCGGCTCTGGGGAGGGCGGCAGACGGCCCCATGGCCGGGACACAGTTCCAGGGACGTCGACGAGGGAACTCGACGGGGGACGTCGACGACCGCGCCGGTACGCAGGCCACCGACCGCAGCGGTGACCTGCGGTGCTCCCGCAGACGACGCAGCCACCGCCCCCGGCTCGGCCGCCCGGCCAAGCATCGGCCCCGCCCTCAACGCCGCGTCACCACTCGGCTAATCTCCAGGCCTGGTCAGGACGCATCTCAGGCCCGACCAGGCATCATCCGCTCCGCCCTGTGAGGAATCCGTGCGACACGCCCGCCGCGTCCTGCCCGCCCTGGCCACCGCCGCGGCCCTGGCCCTGAGCACCGCCCCGGTGGCGCACGCCGACACCAGCGCACCCCGGATACGCATCGACTCCAGCGGCGCAGCGCCCGGCTATCTGCGTCTGTTCACCACGGACGGCGCCACCCCTGTCGGTGCCGTCACCGCCCGCATCTTCGCCCCGGGCGTCAGTCCGCTCACCGGCACGCCGGCCGCCGTCGTCGACCTCCACACGGCCGGCCGTCTCGCCGACGGCGAGACCCTGTGGAGCAGCGACCACCTCCCCGGTCTGGTCCGGGGCACCGTCTACCATGCGTTCCTGCAGCTCAGCGATGCCGGGGGCAATGTGCTGGGCGAGGAGCAGCAGGTCCCCTTCCCCTACCGCAGCGCGCTGCGGGTCACCGGGCTGTCCGCTTCCGCCGCCGCTGCGGACTGGCTGCACCAGCAGGTCACCGTCACCGGAACCCTGATCGAGGACACCCCCGAGGACCCGGGGCCGGGCGCTGCGGTCGGCGCCGGGTACGAGGTCGACGTCCTGCCCGGGGCGGCCGGCCTGCTTGCGTCCACCACCGATGCGGCGGGCCACTTCAGCCGGTCCTTCACTCCCACCGCCGCCTCGCAGCAGGTCACCGCGTTCGCGGCCGTGCCGCGCACCGGCGCCGGGGCGGACACCCCGGCCACCGCCGTCGCCCAGCCGGTCACCGTACGCCGCTCGCTGACCCGTATCTCCGGCCCCGCCGGGGTCACCCTGCGCGAGGGCTCCACCGCCGCCGTCAGCGGCACCGCAGAGATCCAGACCGCCCAGGGCACCTGGGTGCCGCTGCCGCGCACACCCGTGCTGTGCCCCGACGGCCGCCCCGCCGCCGCCACCGACGCCTCGGGCCGTTACACCTGCACCCTGTCCATCACGGGCAACCGCACCGTCACCGTCAGCACCGGCGACACCGACCCCGGCGACCTGTGGCTCGCCACCAGCAGCCACCGCACCACCGTGCGCACGGTCTGGAAGACCGCCACCACGCTGACCGCGACCCTCGACGACCGCTCCCGACTCCACGTCACCGGCACCCTGCGCGACAGCGTCACCCGCCGCACCTGGCCCTCCGGAGCGCATGTCCAGCTGGAGTACTCCGCCAACGGCACCACCGGCTGGCAGACCATCCGCACCCTCACCGTCAGCCCCGGCACCAAGGACGCCCCCACCACCGGCACCTTCAGCACCTCCTTCGCCGCCCGCAACGACGGCTACTGGCGCGCCCGCTTCACCGGCAACACCGACAACCAGCCCTCCACCAGCCCCGTCCGCCGCGCCCATCGCTACGCCACCCGGATCACCGCTTTCAACGCCTCGCCCGAGCCCGTCCGCAAGGGCCGCACCCTCACCGTCACCGGGCGCCTGCAGAAGAAGACCTCCTCCGTCTGGAGTGCCGCCACCGGCCAGACCGTCACCCTCTACTTCACCCCCCGCGGCTCCACCCACGCCACCCGCATGGGCACCGCCCGCACCGACAGCCACGGCACCTTCACCGCCCACTACACCGCCAAGCTCGACGGCACCTGGACCGCCACCTGGTGGACCACCAGCCCCAACTACCTCACCGCCACCGCCACCCCCGACTACGTCGACGTCAACTGACGTCCGGCCGGCGCCGGGGCATGTGCGGCCCGCTGGACGGATCAGCGGGCCGCGCACGCTCCGGCTTCCCGTCCCCTCAGCGGCTCATGGCGGTCTCCCGCTCCACCCGTGACAGCTTCTCGGGATTGCGCACGCTGTAGAGGCCGGTGATGTGGCCGTTGTCGATCCGTACGGCCAGTACGCCGTCGATCTCCCCGTCGAGCCGGACGAGCAGCGCCGGGCTGCCGTTGATCTGCACGGGTTCGACGGACCTCTCGCCGTCGCGGTTGTACCAGCCGGTGGCCAGGAGGCGGGCCACCCGGGCGGCTCCGGCGACGGGGCGCAGCAGGGCGTGTTTGACCCCGCCGCCGTCGCTCAGGGCGACGATGTCCGGCGCGAGGATGTCCAGCAGGCGCTGCAGGTCGCCGGTTTCGACCGCTTGCTGGAACGCCTGCAGCACGGCCCGGGTCTCGGACGGGGAGACGGTGCCGCGCGGTCGGCGTGCGGCGACGTGGGCCCGTGCCCGGTGGGCGATCTGCCGTACGGCGGCGGGGGACTTGTCGACCGCCTCGGCGATCTCGTCATAGCCCAGGTCGAACACCTCACGCAGGACGAAGACGGCCCGCTCGGTCGGCGTGAGGGTCTCCAGCACCAGCAGCATCGCCATGGAGACGCTCTCGGCGAGTTCGACGTCCTCGGCCACGTCGGGCGCGGTGAGCAGCGGTTCGGGCAGCCACGGCCCGACATAGGACTCCTTGCGCCGGCCGAGCGCACGCAGGCGGTCCAGCGCCTTCCGGGTGGTGATCCGCACCAGGTAGGCACGGGCGTCCCGTACGGTCCCGGGGTCGACGCCCACCCACTTCAGCCAGGTCTCCTGCAGGACGTCCTCGGCGTCGGTGGCCGAACTCAGCATCTCGTAGGCGACGGTGAACAGCAGGTTGCGGTGGGCCACGAAGGCCTCGGTGGCGGTGTCCACGCGACCGGCGCGGTCGGCCGGCTCGGCGGCGACGGCCGGGACGGCCGGGTCGTCCGCGCGCTCGGCAGGGCCGGTCGGCTCGGCCGTCCCCGTCGTCGGTTCGTCGCGCTCGCTCATCACCGGCTCCTGCCTGTTCGCTCCCAGCACCGCCACACGCACCAGACGCCGGCCCCGGCCACCCTGTGACAGCCGCCCCTGGTGGCCCTCGTCACATCGCCGCGCTGTCACAGGGGCCGAGGCGCGGACGTCTGGTGTTCGTCAGAGCGCCGCCCGGACGTTCCGGGCGGCACGCAACACCACCAGTCGGCACCTCAGTCCGTCTGATGCGACAAGGAGATGATCGTGGCAGCACACAGTGCGGCCCCCGCGACCGGACCGGGCCCGGTGGCGATCGGGACGGCGGCCGCGGACCCCAGGCGGTGGCTGGTTCTCGCCGTCATCGCCGTCGCCCAGCTCATGGTCGTCCTCGACCTGACCGTGATGAACCTCGCGCTGCCGTCGGCGCAGAACGCACTGAAGTTCACCGCCGCCGACAGACAGTGGGTCGTGACCGCGTACGCGCTCTCCTTCGGCGGCCTGCTGCTGTTCTGCGGCCGGCTGGCCGACCTGATCGGCCGCAAGGTGACCTTCCTGACCGGGCTGGTCGGCTTCGCGGCGGCCTCGGCCGTCGGCGGCGCCGCGGTCGACTTCTCCATGCTGGTGACGGCACGGGCGTGCCAGGGGGTCTTCGGCGCACTGCTGGCGCCGTCCGCCCTGTCGCTGCTGGCCACCACCTTCAAGGACCCCAGGGAGCGCGCCAAGGCGTTCGGTGTCTACGGCGCGGTCGCGGCCGCCGGCGGAGGGCTGGGCCTGCTGGTCGGCGGCGCGCTGACCTCCTATCTGTCCTGGCGGTGGTGCATGTACGTCAATGTGCTCATCGCGGCGGTCGCGGTGGTCGGGGGCGCGCTGCTGGTGGGCAGGCAGCAGCGGACCCCGGGCGGGCGACTGGACGTCCCGGGCGTGGTCACGGTCTCCGGCGGGATGTTCTGCCTGGTCTACGGCTTCTCCAACGCAGCGTCGCACAACAGCTGGCGCACACCCTCGGCCTGGGGCCTTCTGGTCGCCGGTGCCGGGCTGCTGATCGTCTTCGCGCTCTGGCAGTCCCGTGCCGCGCAACCGCTGCTGCCGCCCCGCGTCGTACTGGACCGGAACCGGGCCGGCGCCTATCTCACCGTCCTGACCATCGGGGCCGCCACCTTCGGCGTCTTCCTGTTCCTGATCTACTACATGCAGGTGACGCTGGGGTACTCGGCGGTCCGCTCGGGCGTCGCCCTGCTGCCGATGGTGGCGCTCAGCGGCATCATGGCCACCCTGGGGAACACCAGGCTGATGCCCCGGTTCGGCCCCAAGCCGATGGTCGTCGCCGGCATGCTGCTCAACGCGGGCGGCATGGTCTGGCTGACGAGGATCGGCGTCCACTCCGGGTATGCGTCGACGCTGCTCGGACCGATCATGGTGACCGGTGCGGGTATGGGCCTGATCTTCGGCATGGTGGCCGCCACCGGCACCTTCGGCGTGGCACCGCAGGACGCGGGCGTGGCCTCGGCGAGCATCAACACCGGGCAGCAGCTGGGCGGTTCGATCGGCACCGCGCTGCTCAACACCATCGCCGCCGGAGCGGGCGCCCACTATCTGGCCGGCCACGGGCGCGGCCGACCGACACCGCAACTGCTTCAGGCGGCGGCCGTCCACAGCGACATCACGGTCTTCTGGTGGTGCGCCGGCATCTTCGCGGCCGGAGCCGTCGTCTGCGGCGCACTGCTCCGGCGCGGCCCCCTGACCCGGCAGGGAGAGAGGCCCGCCAGCGAGCCGTCCCCGCTGGCGGCGACGGCCGGACGGTAGTACCTCGCCGCTCGGTGGGAGACCGGGGGCCCGGCGTCCGGAGCACGATCCGGACGCCGGGTGCTCTCCCGACCCCCCGCATCACCGGGGCCGGTCGCTCGCCTGCCGGTGGCATGCCTGCTGGACCTGCTGCGGTCGGGATCGCCGCCGCGCCGAGGCGGGTTGGGCGACCTGGGTGACCGCAGCGCGGCTGACGGCTGAGGGTTTCGATGGTCCGGCCGTCGCATCGCGCAGGGGCCGGACCGCCGCGCGCACCGGTGTCGGCGGACGCCCCCGGCCTTCGTCCACGACCGGGGCCTCGACCTCTCGGCCGCCGACTCGCCGGGGCTGGCGGCCGGGGGCCTATACGTTCTGCTCCGCCGTGAGGCGCTGAAGGAGACCCAGCAGGGTCGCACGGTCGGTGTCGGTCAGGGCGGTGAAGCAGGCGGCGAGCACCTCGTCGGCGATCTCATGACCGGCGGTCAGAACCAGCTCGCCTGCCGGGGTGAGATAGTGCTCGATGCGGCGGCCACGCCCTGGGCGGCGTTCGACAAGGCCCTGTGCCGCCAGGCGGCCGACGAGCGCTCCGAAGGCCTGCTCGGTCTGGAAGGTCGCCACGGCCAGTTCGCGCGCCGACGCGCCGGGTGAGCGGCTGATCGCGCGCAGGGCGTCCCACTGGGCCAGTGTCGTGCCGGCCGCCGCGAGGGCGGTGTCGAGCGCCCGGTGCTGCCGATACTGGGCCTGCTTCACCGCTCTGCCAAGTTCCTGCAGCTCACCATGCATGGAGCGAGTCTACGGCACAACCAAGCTAGCTTATATAAAGAAGTTTAGTTAGCATGAAGGCATGACCACGGAGACCGCAGTCCCTTACGCCGACCTGCCCCTCACCCTGACCGAGGCCGGAAGCGGCAGGCCGGTGCTCGTCCTGCACGGCGGCGGAGGCCCCGCCACCGTCGCCGGCCTGGCCCAGCACCTGTCCCGTACCGCACACACCATCACGCCCGTGCACCCGGGATGGGACGGCACCCACCGCCCCGCCTGGCTCACCGGCATCGACCACCTGGCGCTCGCCTACCTCCGTCTCCTCAACGACCGGGGGCTGCGCGACGTCCTCGTCGTCGGATCCTCCCTCGGAGGCTGGACGGCCGCCGAGATGGCCGCACGCGACAGCACGGGCGTCATCACCGGACTGGTCCTGATCGATGCCGTCGGCGTCGACGTCCACGGCGAACCGATCACCGACATCTTCACCCTGGACGCCCGCGGCCTCGCGGAGCACTCCTGGCACGACCCGGACCGCTACCACCGCGACCCGGCCACCGTCCCGGCCGGGGAACTCGCCCAGCGCCAGGCCAACGCGGCGACCATGCGCGCCCTCGCCGGCGACCCCTACATGCACGACCCGACACTCCTGGGCCGACTGCGGCGCGTGCAGGTCCCGGCTCTCCTGCTCTGGGGCGAGAGCGACCGCATCGTCACCCCCGCCTACGGTGCGGCCTACGCCGAGGCCTTCGGTGACGGGCGACTCGATGTGATCCCCCGGGCCGGTCACCTTCCCCAGATCGAACAGCCGGAGGCCGTCCACGCCCGGATCGATCGGCACCTGCGGCGGACGGCCGCCTCCTCCGCCGACGCCGAGTGACCCTGGGCGGTCAGCCGGTGCGGCCGCCGCCTCCCGCCCGCTGCACGGTGCGGGCCGTACGGGGATCCGCGTCGGCCGACGTCTCTCCCCGATCGGGCTTGGCCGGGATCTATGTCGCGATATAGCGTTGACCACCCAGTCGCGCCGCTGCCGAAGTCGCGCGGAGACCCTCGCCAGGACCAGGACGGAAGCATGTCGGGAGAGATCTCGCCCACCGGGAAGCCCTCCGGACCCGGCTCACCGCCCGAGTTGCGGGCCTCCCACGCGGACCGGGACCGGGTGGTGGAAGTGCTGCGTGTCGCCGCGGGCGACGGCAGACTGACCGCGGACGAGTTGGACGAACGTCTGGAGGCGGCCCTCTCGGCGCGGACTCTGAGCGAACTGACGGTGCTCACCGCCGACCTGCCGTCCGCGTCGGCCGGCGCCGGGGCCAAGGACGTGGTCCGGATCGAGCAGGTCCACAGCGGCCCCGTCAGGCGGGAGGGCCGCTGGGTGGTGCCGCGGAGGATGGAACTCGCGACGACGTTCTGCGAGGTGACCCTCGACCTCACCGAAGCCGTGATCACGCATGACGTCCTGCGGATCGACGTGGCCATGACCGGGAAGAACCTGACGCTGGTGACCAGGCCGGGCATCGTGGTCGACACCGACGGACTGCAGCTGGTGCACAGCAGGGTCGACCACCGCCAGGACCGCGCCGATCCGGGTACGCCGGTGGCTCTGCGAGTCGAGCTGGTCGGGCAGAAGGCCTTCGGCCGGGTGGTGGTACGGCCCGGGAAACGTACGTTTCTGCAGTGGCTGCTGCGCAGGCCCGTCTCCCGCACCCCGGGTTACTGATCCCGAAGTGGCGTACCGGTCACCGCCGACCGGAGCATGCCGGGTTCGACTGCTCCGCCCCGGCGGGAGTCGCGTGGTCCGGGTGCCGCGGACGCCGGGCCGCCCAGCGCCGGTTCCGGCCCTGCGGTCCGGGGTGGCGCACGAGGGCCTGCCCGCAGCCGGGCACGGCGGCGGCGCGGTGACGAATCTGCGGTCCCCGTCGCGGACGCACCAGGAGCGGTGTGCCGTCGACGTCCGGTGGCAGCGTTCCTATGATGGGGCCCTCGGGCAACTGGGGGGATGTTGATGACGACGCACCGGCCACGGGTGGGGGCGTACGGCCTGTGCATCAGCGACGGGCAGGTGCTGCTGACGCGCTTCACCCCTCCCGACGGCACGGACGGGCACTGGTCGCTGCCGGGCGGCGGCGTCGAGCACGGCGAGGATCCGCTGGACGCCGTGGTGCGCGAGGTCCGGGAGGAGACCGGCTACGAGGTCGTGGTCGACCGTCTGCTGGGCGTGGACTCCCGTACCCGCCGGGTCACCCGGGACGGTGCCGGAAGCGTCGAGCTGCACGGGATCGGGATCTTCTACCGGGTGCGGATCGCCGGTGGCCGGCTGCGGCACGAGGTCAACGGCTCCTCCGACCTGGCCGCCTGGTTCCCGGTGGACGAGGTGCCCCGGCTGGCGCGGGCCACCTTCGTCGATGTGGGGCTGGCGCTGGAACGCACCGAACCGCTGGACGGTCATGTACCGCCGGTACCCGCGGGCGGCCTCCTGCGGTCCTGAGGGCCCTTATGTCGCTGCCCGCGATGGTCTCCGTCATGGACGGCCACCGGGTTCGGGTCCGGACGTCCCACTCCCCGGGGCTGCGGCATTCCACCCTGCACGGTCGCCTCCTCGCACTTCCCCTCGCCGCCACCCGGAAGTCGCCGAAGGGAACGGCGCAGACCACGGGACCAACGTCGGGCCAGGTCACCGACGCCGTCCTCGACCGCATCGGCAGCGAGCGGTCGATCGCCATGGGCTCAGCGTGCGGGGACCACACCGGTTCGGCCTGACGGCGGGGCGCCGCCGGTGTGGTGACCGCGCGGAAGGAGCCCGGCTGGCAGAGCACAACTGACTGACGGTGTGCCACCCGCAGGGGCCACCATGGCGGCGTCGCGGGCGCACAGAGGTACGGACCCGGGCGCCTACCGCTTCGACTGGCTGTTGGATTTCGTTTCTTTCGCTCCAACTGTTGACCATGAATCAAACATGACGACACACTGTCCGACGACTTCTCCCATTCCAAGGGGGCGCCGTGGGGCGTGTGCTGTCGCATGTCCGAAAGTTCACTCTCCTCCGGACAGCCGGACCCATGGGTTCGGCGTCCACTCCGGCGAACCACCCGCCAGGCGGCCGCCGATCCAGGACCGCCGGTCCCCGGCGCACCTCGGCTCAGGCCCCCGGATGAAGCCGGGGAGCGCCGGGGAACTCCACCCGACGGAGCGCCGAGCCGTCCATCGGACCAGGCAGGGCCCGGACCGGCATGCGCCACGGTGCATCCGGCGCGCCGGGCACCGCCGCTGCCGCACGGCGCCGCCCCCGCCGCCCGGGGTGCGGTCGCCCGGCGGTGCAGCGCGCCCGGACGGCAGGCAGGGACGAGCCAACCGAGAGATGAACGAACGGGGTTGACATGACAGTCGCGCCGCAGAAGCGACGCCTCACACCCACGCGACGACGGCTGGCCACGGCGACGGCGCTGTCCCTCGCCGCCGCCATGACCCTCGCGGGCGTCGGCCCGGCCTCGGCCGGCAACACGCCCGCCGCAGGCGCAGCCGGCCACCGGATCCCCACCGTCACCTCCGGGGACGCCCGCTTCGAGATCCTGTCGCCGACGCTGATCCGCACCGAGTACGCCGGCGACGGCAAGTTCACCGACGACCCGACCTTCAACGCGATAGGCCGCGACGGCTTCGCCCCGGCCGCCTACACCGCCCGCACCGACGACGGCTGGCTGACCGTCAGGACCAGCGCGGTGGAGGTGCGCTATCGGGTGGGCTCCGGGCCGTTCGACGCGGACAATCTCTCCGTGCGCGAGACCGCGGGCGGCGACCCGGTGACCGCCGCCCCCTGGCAGCGGCTGACCTGCTCACTCGGCGCGCTGTGCGAGGCGGAGAGCCTTCAGCTCGACGGGGTGTCCGTGGCCGCGGACCACACCGGCCACACCGGCCTCGGCTTCGCCGCGGGCTTCGCGGGCACCGGCGGTTCGGTGGCGGCCGACATGGACGCCGGCAGCGCCGGGACGTACCAGTTCGACCTGCGCTACGCCAACTCCGTCGGCGGCGACGGCAGGAACGAGTCCCGGACGCTGACGCTCACGGTGGACGGCGGTGCGCCGCAGACGGTGACCCTGCCGACCACCGCGAACTGGGACACCTGGAACCTCGCCACCGCGCAGGTCGCGCTGAGCGCGGGCCACCACACCGTCGCGCTCACCCGGACCGCCGCCGACTCCGGGAACGTCAACATCGACAGCGTCGCCCTGGTCCGCCCCGGCGACCCCTTCCCACCGGTGTCCACCACCGCCATCACCGGCTGCCTGCTCGGCACGGGCTGCGAGGCCGAGGCCGGCCGGATCACCGGAACCGCCGTCAACGCCCACGACCACCAGGGCTACGCAGGCAACGGCTTCGTCGCCGAGCTCAACCAGGGGTCGAGCCTGACCACCCACCTGGTCGGCGTGCCCGCCGACGGCACGTACACCCTGCGGGTGCGCTACGCCAACGGCAGCGGCGGCGACGGCCTGCACCAGACCCGCACCGCCTCGGTCTCGGCGGGCGGCGCCACCGGCACCCTGACGCTCCCGGCGACCGACGACTGGGACGACTGGCAGACCGCCTCGGTACCGGTCACGCTGAAGGCGGGGGAGGACGACGTCACCCTGGGCTGCCCGGACGCGGCGAGCTGCCATGTCAACCTGGACACCGTCTCGGTGGCCGCGACCGGAGCCGCCGCCCCGCAGCCGCATCTGGCGCTCGGCGGCTACCGCCGCGGCCTGGACGGCGTCACCGGCAGCGGCCCCGCGCCGGTGACCACCCCGGGCCTGCTCAACAAGGACGGCTGGTACCTGCTGGACGACACCCCGTCGGCGCTGTACGACACCGCGACCCAGCGGGCCGTACCGCGCCCCTCGCACGGCGGCGCGCCGTACCAGGACGGCTATGTCTTCGGCTACGGGCACGACTACAAGCAGGGCCTGAGCGACCTGGCCGCGCTGACCGGGCCACCGCAGCTGCTGCCGCAGTGGGCGTACGGGGTCTGGTACTCGGAGTACATCGACAGGACCGCCGCGGACTACCGCAACACGATCCTGCCGGCCTTCCGCTCCGAGGGCGTGCCGCTGGACGTGCTGGTGACCGACACCGACTTCAAGGCCGTGAACGACTGGAGCGGCTGGGAGATGGACCCGTCCAGGTTCCCCGACCCCAAGGGCTTCTTCGACTGGTCGGCCGACCAGGGGCTGCACAACACCCTCAATGTGCACCCCAGCATCCTCGCCTCCGACCCGCAGTTCGCCCAGGCGCAGGCCACGGCCAAGGGCAGGCTCACCAAGGGCGGCTGCGCCCCGGCCGCCTCCGTGCGGAACGACTGCTACACCTTCGACTTCGGCGACCCCGACCAGCTCAGGGCCTACCTGGACCTGCACCGCACCATGGACGACCAGGGCAATGACTTCTGGTGGCTGGACTGGTGCTGCGATCAGTCGCAGGCCTCCCAGGCGGGGGTGACCCCGGACGCGTGGATCAACCAGCAGTACGCCGCCCTCACCGGCCGGACCCTCGGCCGCGGCTTTGTCCTGTCGCGGGCGTACGGCTCACTCCAGGCGGGCGGTTACAGCGGCCAGGCGGGACTGCCGACCGGGCCGTGGGCGGACAAGCGCACCACCGTGCACTTCACCGGCGACACCTCCTCGACCTGGGGCACCCTCAAGCTGGAGGTCGGCTACACCCCGGGTGAGTCCGCCGCGACCGGCATGGCCGCCATCACCCATGACATCGGCGGCCACAACGACACGACGGGGCTGACCGGTTCGGAGACCTACACCGACGGCGGCGGCACCCACACCACCCACAAGCTGCCCGACGACCTGTACGCCCGCTGGGTGCAGTTCGGCACCTTCCAGCCCATCGACCGCCTGCACAGCAACCACAGCGACCGGCTGCCCTGGCAGTACGGAACCGAGGCGCGGCAGTCGGCCGACAGGTTCCTCAACCTCCGCGAGAACCTGGTGCCGTACACCTACTCGCTGGCCGAGGAGGCCAGCCGGACCGGCCTGCCGATCGTCCGTCCCACCTACCTGGAGTACCCGGACGAGGCGCAGGCGTACGCCACCGCCGGCAGCGAGTACCTCTACGGGCCCGACGTCCTGGTCGCCCCGGTGACGACGCCGGGCACGACCGCCACCACCTCGGTGTGGTTCCCGCCCGGCCAGTGGACGGACTACTTCACCGGCCGGACCTACCAGGGCGGCACCACCCAGACCGTCACCACCGGCCTGGACTCGATGCCGGTCTTCCTGAGGGCCGGCGGGATCCTGCCGACCCGTACCCATGATGTCCCCGCCGACGACAGGGCTGCGCTGACCGACGTCACCCTGACCGTCGCCGCCGGAGCACCCGGCTCGTACCGCCTCTACGAGGACGACGGGTCCGCGGCGGCCGCGCAGCACCGGGGCGGCAGCGCCACGACGACCATCCGGTACGGGGAGAGCGGCGCGCATCACACCGTCTCCATCGGCCCGGCGCAGGGCTCCTTCCGCGGTCAGGTGCAGAGCCGGCAGTGGACGCTCTCGCTGCTCGGGACGGACCGTGCGCCCACGGAGGTCACCGCGTCCGGGAAGCGGCTCACCAGTGGCGACTACCACTGGGACGGCGCCACCGGAACTCTGACGATCACCCTGCCGCGGCAGTCCGTGCACAAGCCGGTCACCGTCACCTACCAGTGAAGCCGTGAGGTCCTCAGGTGGCGGGTCGGGCCGGGCACCGCTCCGGCTCGCACCCGCCACCTGCCTCGCGTGCTTCCCGTAACCGGCGGACGTCGAGACCCCCACGGGCGGCCGGCCTGCGTCGCGGGCAGCCCGCGAGCGCGGACCGGCGCCCTGTGCGGCGTCACCGGGCCGGGATCGGCTGGGTGAGGTTCACCGGGTTGCCGTCGGGGTCCTTGATGTGGGCGACGCGCTGGCCCCAGGGCATGTCCTTGGAGGCGCCGCCGACCGAGCCGCCCAGCGCCGCCACCCGGCCGAGCGTCGCGTCGACGTCCTCGACACCGATGCTGAGCAGGATCCGCGGTGCGTCGCCGCCTCCCGCGTCGGTCCTGGCCACCAGCCCCAGGTCGCTGTCGCCGATGCGCAGGCCGAGGTAGAAGGCCGGGCCTTCCTCCGGCACCCGGAAGATCTGCTCGGCGCCGAACAGCTTGGTGTAGAAGCCGAGCAGGACGTCGTGGCGGGCGGTGATGATCACCGGCTGGATGGTGGACATGGCACTCCTGTCGGGAACGGTCGCGTCGCCGGGTGGACCGTTCGGGGACGGTGAACTCATCGGTGGAACCGCCCTGTCGGAGGGGCCGCATCCCGGGGCACCGCCGTCCGCGACCCGTACGGTCAGCCCGCGACCGGGCCCACCACCCCGGCTGACCGGCCACGCCAGGCCGGGGCGGCCTCGGCGGGCCCGGTCGCGGGAGGTCGCAGCACAGGAGGCCACAACCAGGAGGCCGCAGCACAGGAGGCCACAACCAGGAGTCCACAAAGAGGAGGTACCGCATCCGCCGGGCGCGTCCCCGCCCGGCGGATGCGGCGTCGAATGGCGTCAGCGCAGCCCGAACGCGCGGGTGATCGTCTGCGAGACGCTGTTGCCGGCGCTGTCCCCGGCGGTCACCCGGAGGCTGACGAAGTGCGCGGACCCCGGCGCGTGCAGCCGCGTCCGCCACCCGTCACCGCTGCGGTCCGTCCCGCTCCGCAGCCAGGTCACCCCGTCGTCGTAGGACACCTCCAGCGAGGGCCGGCCGATGGTGGCCGTCGTCCCGGGCAGATGGGAGGCGGTCACCGTCAGCGCGGCCTGCCGGTCCGCCCGCCCGGCCCTGTCGGTGTCCACCCCGTAGTCGAGCTGGATCAGCGGCAGCGGCGCGGCGTCGGCCGCCTCGGAGGTGAAGTCCCACTCGGTCAGCGTGTGCGTCGAGTAGGGGTCGGCCCAGGTGCCGCGGTCGTTGTCGACCACCAGCCGGTAGGGCAGCCGCTCCGGCGGCAGACCCAGTGCCACCGCCTTCTCGGCGTTGCCCCACATGAGGAAGTTGTCCCCCTGGTAGAGACCCACCCAGTCCTTGACGTCGAAGTTGTCGTAGGCGTCGCCGACATGGCCCGCCCCCGAGTCGCCCCAGCCGGGCACCCGGGCGATGATGTTGTCGCCGTAGCGCATCGGCTGGTTGATGACCGAGCCCATCCTGGGCCGCTCGATCGGGCCGAACCAGCTGACCTCGGAGGTCGTCCCCGCCGCGTAGTGGAGGACGTCCAGCGACTCCTGCGAGGTCTCGCCGTAGATGCCCGCGTTGTCCAGCCAGTCCGTGCCCGCGGTGACCCAGTCGGTCCGCTCGCCCTGGGCGGGAACCGGGAAGGCCCTCCAGACACCTCCCCAGCCGTCCGAGACGTCGCCGCGGAACTCGTACGCCTTGCCCGGCCGGTAGTTGCGGAAGGAGACGTCGACCCGGGCCAGGTCACCCGGCCTGACCCGCCAGGTCGGGTCCGCCGGGACGCCGCCGGACCAGTGGTGCACCACGTCGTAGAGGTAGTCGGTGGTGGGGTGCGAGGTGACGCTCAGCGTGACCGGGCCCCGCCGGAGTGCGTCGATCAGATCGCCGCCCTGGTCGGCGCCGAGTGTCGCCACCGTCAGCGGTGCGGGGCTCTCGCTGCTGTCGGTGGGCTCGTCCCACGGGTCCAGCCGGCCGACGCCCTCGCTGACGGCCAGCAGCACCCGGGCTCCCGCCGCCGCGGCGGCCTTCGCCTGCTCCTCGACGGTGGCCGTGTCGCCGCTCCGTACCACCACGGCCTTGCCGCGTACGTCCGTGCGGGCCAGCGCCTCGGCCGTGCCGTCGCCGGCGAAGACCGCGGTCAGCTTGCGGGTGCCGGCCGGCAGCGGCTCGGCGGCGCGCTTGACCAGAAGGTCGGCGTAGTCCTCCTGCCCCCTGCTCACGGTGAGCGCCGGCTGCTCCAGGCGGAAGCGGGCACCGAAGGTGAAGCCGTCGGTGGGGCCCCCGGTGGTCGGGAGCGCCCAGATGCTGTCGTAGGCGTCGGGACCCTGCAGTTCCGAGAGGGAACCGGGCATGAAGGTGTCGGTCTCGGAGTTGCCGCCGAACGACTGGCTGATGTCCAGCCGCGACAGGACCGCGGTGGCCTCCTTGGGCACCGACGCCCGCACCTGACGGGCGTTGCGGCCGTCCAGTGTGACGGTCAGGTCGTGGTCCAGGGTGACACCGGTGAAGGCCAGCAGCGCCAGACCCAGCGAGTGCGGCCCATGGGCGCCCTGCACGTCGGTGAGCAGCCATCCGCTGTAGGTACCGGTGGGCAGTTGAGGCACGGTGCCGGTGCCGGAGTCGTCGAGCGTCACCGTCGGCATGCTGTGCGCCGAGACGATGGTGACCCTGCCGGAGAGCGGCCTGCCCGAACGGTCCTTGGCGACGATGGTCAGATCGTGCCGCTGCCCCTCCCGCACGGCGCCGATCAGGGTCCGGGTCCGCACCGCCCCGGTGCCGTCCGTACCGGTGATCACGCCGCTGACCGGCTGGAAGGCCGGCAGGCGGTCCAGTGTCGCGGTGAGGTCCACCGAGGTGGTGCCGTGCGCGGGAACGGTCACCCGGTCGGCGGAGAGGGAGAAGGCCTCCGCCGCGACGGCGGCGTCGATCGCCAGGTCCAGATCGACCGGGGCGTCACCGGTGTTGGTGTACGTCACCGTCCGGACGTCGGTCTCACCGGGCTTGGTGGGCCAGGTGTGGAAGCCGGAGTAGGCGCTGGCGGTGGCGAAGACCGAGGAGTGCACGGCCGCCAGGGCGTCCAGCCGCCCGCTGCCCGCCTGGTAGGGGCTGTACTGCGGAGTCGGCTTGGCGCTGCTGACCAGCGCCTCCTTCAGCTGCGGCCCGGTCCAGCCGGGGTGGGCGGCGGCCAGCAGCGCGGCCGCGCCGGCGACATGCGGTGTCGCCATCGACGTGCCGCTCATGGTGGTGTAGTAGCCGGACCCGGTCGAACTGTCCTTGGAGCGGGCCGCCAGGATGTCGACGCCGGGCGCGGTGATCTCCGGCTTCAGCCCGCCGTCGCCGCGACGCGGGCCCTGGCTGGAGAAGTCGGCGAGGTGGTCGGCCGAGTCGACGGCGCCGACCGTCAGCGCGGCGTCCGCCGCGCCGGGACTGTTGATGTTGTTGGGGCCTCCGTTGCCCGCGGCGACGACGAACAAGGCGCCGGTCTCGGCACTGAGCCGGTCGACCGCCTGGCTCAGCGGGTCGGTCCCGTCGCCGTCGCCGCCCAGGCTCATGCTGATGATCCTGGCCTGCTCGTCCCTGGCGGCCCACTCCATGCCCGCGATGATCCAGGACTGCTGACCCTGGCCCCTGCCGTTGAGCACCTTGCCGACATCCAGCCGCACGCCCGGGGCGACGCCCCGCTCCTTGCCGCCGGAGGCACTGCCGGTGCCGGCGATCGTCGAGGAGACATGGGTGCCGTGGCCGACGTAGTCGGTCATCTCCGGCTCGCCCGGGACGAAGCTGGCGGTGGCGTCCACCTGCCCGGCGAGGTCCGGGTGTTCGGTGTCCACACCGGTGTCGAGCACCGCGACCCTGACGCCGCTGCCGGTGTTCCCCTGCGCCCAGACCTGCGGTGCGCCGATCTGGGCGGTGGACTCCGCCAGATCGGCCTTCACCCGGCCGTCGAGCCACACCTTGGCGACGCCGCCCGCGAGGACCGGGTGCGCCGATCGGGCCGCCGCCGCGCCGGCACCGCCGGTGAGCGCGGACCAGAACGCCGGCGCCTGCTCGCGCTGCTCCGCGACGGCCGCGCCCTGGATGCTGTCCAGCCGGCGGGAGAGGGTGGAACCGGCCATCCGGGGCCGGGTCCTGGACCCGGCGGCGTCGGTGTAGCGCACGATGAGCGGCAGGGCGGCGGTGTGCGCGTCGTCGTAGCCGTCGGCGATCAGCCGGGTCACGTCGAACAGCTGCCTGTCCAGCACCCCCGCGCTGACGTACGGCAGGGCCGCGTCGGGGTAGACATAGGTCTCACCGTCGACGACGGAGCGGTGGAAACCGGTGGGGGCGCCCGTCGCGCTGGTCAGCGACCGGACGGTGGTGCCGTCGGCGGCGGTGCCGATGGTGACCTTGTCACCGGTGATCAGAGTGACGCTGCGGCTGCCGGCGCCGTCGAGGGACGGCCGGTGCACGGTGCCGGCGGGCGGCAGCGGACCGGTGGCCGCGGGGACCGCGGCGGTGGCTGGTATGACGCCTGTCGCCAGAGCGGCAACCGCGGCAAGCGCGATCGGCCCTGACCGGCGAATGCGAGCGATGGGCAAGGAGACCTCTCGAGTGGGGGAGAACGCAGGAGCATCTCCGCCGCCGGACCTCCGCCGCCGCCACCCGCGGGCGCGCGCACCGACCGTGCACCCGGGCCCCGGAGTGCTTCGGTGAGGTGACTGCGTGCCCAACTCGTGGCCGCTCCGGTGCCCGTGCGCCGTCGACTCCTGCTGGCTGTGGGCTCAGCCTCACCGCGGGACGCGTACGATGTCGAGCTGATTCGGCCTGGTCCGAAGAACGACATTCCGGAAGGACCGCCTCAGGCCGCCATGGTCTACCGCATACATTTCACCGTTCAGGACCTGGCCCGGACACGTGTCGCCGAGGGGCCGATGCCGCTGCACGAGGTGGAACTCGCAGCGCGAGCCCTGCAGGGCCGCAGCCGGCCCGTGCAGTTCGACGCCTGGCGGCACCACGCCCGTACGCAGCTGTCGGCCCAGGCCCGGATGGTGCTGGCCCTGATGCCCGCGGTGGGATGTTCGCCCGACTTCCTCAGCCCCGTCAGAGCGGGCACCGTGGAGGAACTCGTGGAACACGTACGCGGCACACCTCGCGAACGCATCCGGGCGGACCTGCAGGAGACTGCGGCGCAGCGTCCCTCCCTGCCCACCTGGGCCCACCAACTGGCTGACGACGCCTCCCTGTTCGCCGACCTCTGCACCGGGCTCAGCCATCTCCATGCCTGCCTGCTGGCTCCGCACTCGGCCCGGTTCACCGAACTGCTGGCGGCCGACCAGGCCGTGCGGCTGCGGCAGCTGCTCACCGGTGGCGTCGAGCAGCTGCTCACCCGGGCCAATCCCGAGTGGATGCGGTGGAATCCGCCGGTGCTGGAGGTCCGCATGGTGAACGGAGCCGACCGCGACCTCCATCTGCAGGGGGAAGGCCTCACCCTCGTTCCGTCGATGTTCTGCACCCGTGCCGTCGTCACCGACGGCCGGCCCGTCGCCGTGAGCTATCCCGTCACCCCGGACCGGCACCCCGGCGGACTCACCGCCCTTGCCCCTCCGCCCGGCCGGGCGGCACGCCCGGCAGATGTGTCCACGCTTCTGGGCCGCACCCGCACCGCGGTGCTCACCACCGTCGCAGCGCACCAGGGCTGTTCCACCAAGGAACTGGCTGCCCGCGCAGGGATCGCACCCGCGAGCGCCAGCGAACACGCATCCGTTCTCCGTGAAGCCGGGCTGATCTCCTCCTTCCGGCACCGCAATTCCGTGCTGCACAGCCTCACCCCGCTGGGCCGGGCACTTCTCGGCACCTCACAGGAAGGGTGAGTCCGCTTCCGTTGCGGCGTCCTTCGTGGCTCAGCCGCGGACGAAGGCCGGGGACTCGTTCCGCCACAGATCGGTGCCGCTGAAGGGGTTGTACGCCAGTCGCCCCTGGAAGGTGCGCACCAGGAACTCCACGATGCCGCAGTCGTAGCGGGTCAACGCCGGCCCGCGCGGAACGGGGTGCCTGCGGAAGATGACGCTGCGCCACTCGTCCGGCTCACCGACGGTGCTCCAGTAGGCACTGTCGCCGTCGGGGTTGCCGCCCCAGGCGAACAGACCGCCGTGCACCAGGTACTCCGGCTCGATGCCCTCGATGCCCTCCTCCGGCTCGGCGGCACAGGGGCAGACTCCGGGGATGTTTCCGATCTCGGCGGCGCCGACCGGAGGCACGATCCCGAGACAGCCCGATATCTCTCCCGGGCCGTATGTCTCCATCAGTCAGAGACAGTCCGCCGGCAACGCCGTTCCGTACCCGCGAACGATCTCGTCCAGGCCTGGCGGAACCCACTTCTCAGCGGGCGGTCGGAGCAGCCGCAGCAGGTCATCTCTCGGCGGCATGGAAACGGCCCCTCCTTTACGGCATGCCGGAACAGGCGGCTTGTTCGACGCTTCGGCAAGGTGACCCCTGGAGGTTATAGGTGCGGGGTGACACGGCAACGGTCCTCGCGCCTCGACCAGGTCTGCCCGGTCTTCCGTCAGAAGGCGGCCGTCGCGGGCCGGGGGCCCCGGCGGGCCGCCGCCGGCCGGACGGCGGCAGTCGAACCGGCAGCGGCCAGGGGTTCTGCTTCGGGCGGGCATACGCGATCATGACCGGATGGACGCGCGTTTCCGCAGCATCGCCGAACTGGCCGAAGTCCCGTCCGTGGCGGTCGTGGTCGACGTCATGCGTGCTTTCACGGTCGCCGCCTGGGCCTTCGGCCAGGGGGCGGAGAAGATCGTTCTCGCCGGGTCGCTGGACGAAGCCCTGGCGCTCAAGGCGAGCCACCCGGGCTGGGTGGCGCTCAAGGACGGTCCGCCCGCGCCCGGGTTCGACGCCGTCAACTCGCCGGGGCTGCTGCGGTCCGTCGACCTCCGCGGACGGACCGTTGTGCAGAAGACCACGGCAGGAACGGTCGGTGCGCTCGCGGTCAAGGAGGCTTCGCTGGTGCTGTGCGCCGGCTTCGTGGTGGCGGAGGCGACGGCTCGGCTGCTGCGGGAGCGCGACGCGGACCGTGTCACCTTCGTGGTCACCGGGGAGGACGGGCAGGCCGACGAGGACCTGGCATGTGCGCAGTACATCGCGCGGCGGGCCGCTGGGGAGGGGACGGATGCCGCGAGGTTCCTCCGCCGCGCCGCACAGTCGCGTGCCGCCGCCGAACTCGCCGAAGGCGTGCGTCGGGGGGTCCACCCCGATGACGTCGCACTCTGTCTGGAGCTCGACCGGTTCCCCTTCGCCATGATGGCGACCTTGGAAGGCCCGCTCATGGTCCTCCGGCCGTACGGCGGCGCCCGCGCTGACTGACGACGGCAGCCGGGGCCTGATCACCCGGGGTCCGCGCTCAGCACGCGGGAGTGGGCGCCTCCTGGGAGTGCGGGGTTCCGAGCGCGATGGTGGGGCGTGCGGAGCACCGGCTCTGCCGGTGAGGTGTCCGCGGGCGCACCGGGTGGTGAGGGCGGGGCCGGGGCCGGGGCCGGGGCCGGCAGGGTGGCGGGCGGATGGGCGGCCCGTACGAG
>NZ_LIQR01000007.1 GCF_001418575.1 Peterkaempfera griseoplana | reverse complement strand
GTCCAGGGAGGGCGGGGGCGGCGGCCGCGGGCCCGGTGCTGTGCGGGGCGGCTCCGCCCGACTGGGCGGCGAAGGCGCCGGAGACCGCGGCTCCGGCGGCCACCAGGCCGCCGGCCGCTGCGAGCGCGCCGATGCGGCGCCTGTTTCGCTGCCTTGCGTGACTCAACGGATACCTCCAGCGTGGCCGGGCGTGCACGCTCCTGGCGGGGCACCCTGGGGAGCGTTCCATCGCTGGTGGTACGCCCCCCGGCGGGGCGCGGGTTCAGCGGCGGGCGCCCTTCGCGCTTGACTTCCACAGGACGCGATATATCGTGTTAGTCGTAGCGACGCGATATGTCGCACAGACCAACGGGAGGGACAGTCATGACGCGGTGGACCGTCAACGGACCCGAGAAGATCGCCTTCGACCAACCGGTGAGCGCCCTCCAGGTACGTACCGTCGCCGGCGCCGTCCATGTGGTCGCCACGGACGGACCGGCCCGGCTGGAGGTGAGCGAGCTGGACGGGCCGCCACTGGAGGTGACCCTGGACGGCGGCACCCTCACCGTCGGCTACAGCGACCTCGCCTGGCGCGACTTCTCCTGGAAGACCGTCGCCTCCTACATCGACTCCTGGCGCCGCAGGCGCCATGCGGTGGTCTCCCTCGCAGTGCCGTCCCAGGCCCGGGTGGAGCTGGGGACCGTCAGCAGCGACTCGGTGGTCTCCGGGATCTCCGGCCGGGTCACCGTCCGCGGCGCCAGCGGCGACACCACACTGGTCCGGGTCTCCGGCCGGGTGGAGGCCACCTCGGTCTCCGGCGACATCGACGCCCAGGCGGTCTCCGGAGAGCTGCGGATGCAGACCGTCTCCGGCGAGCTCACCGTCGTGGAGGGCACCGCCGACCGGCTGCACGCCAACACGGTCAGCGGCTCCATCACCGTCGACCTGGACTGCCACGCGCCGGCCGACGTCCACCTCAACACCGTCTCCGGCGAGGTGGCCGTACGGGTGCCGCACCCCGCCGACACCCGCGTGGAGGCGGGCACCAGCAGCGGCCAGGTCTCCAGCGCCTTCGACGAACTGCGGATCGACGGCTCCTGGGGGGCCAGGCGGCTCTCCGGCCGCCTCGGGGCCGGCACCGGCAAGCTCCAGGTGACCACCGTCTCCGGCTCGGTGGCCCTGCTGCGCCGCCCCGTGGACGCGGACGTCGAGGACGGCCCCGGGGGCGGCGCCTCGGCCCCGAGCCCCGACCTCACCAAGAAGGGCGGCGAGGCATGAGCCCGGTCTTCGCCCACGGCCGGCTGCGGCTCTACCTGCTGCGCCTGCTGGACGAGGCGCCCCGGCACGGCTACGAGGTGATCCGCCTGCTGGAGGAGCGCTTCCACGGTCTGTACGCCCCCTCCGCCGGCACGGTCTACCCCCGGCTGGCCAAGCTGGAGAAGGAGGGCCTGGTCACCCACAGCACCGAGGGCGGCCGCAAGGTCTACCGGATCACCGAGGCCGGCCGCGCCGAACTGACATCACGTCAGAGCGAGCTGGCGGAGCTGGAGCTGGAGATCCGCGACTCGGTCTCCCAGCTGGCCGAGGCCATCCGGGAGGACGTCCGGGACTCCGCCAAGGACCTCCGCGAGGAGATGCGCCGCGCCGCCCAGGAGTCCCAGCGCGGCGGCGCGTCCGGCGACAAGGAGGGCTGGCGGCACGCCAAGGAGGAGTACGCCCGCTACCGCACCCAGGCCAAGGAGCAGACACGCCAGGCCAAGGAGCAGGCCAAGCAGGCCAAGGAGCAGCTGAAGCAGGCCCATGAGGAGGCCCGCCGGATCCGGGAGAGCGCGCACGCCGCGGGGGCGGCCGCGCAGGAGGAGGCCCGCCGGCTGCAGCGCCGGGTGGAGCAGCAGGTACGCGAGCACGCAGCCCGCGGCGACTGGCAGACCGGGCTCAGCGAAGGGCTGGCGGAGCTCACCAGGGGGCTGGCCGGGCTGGCCGACCCGGGCAGGTGGGGCGCCCCGGCGGCGCGGCCGGACCGGGGCGGACCGGAGCACGTCGACCTGCAGCGCGTCGACCTGGACCACGCCGACCCGCAGCACGTGGGCCCACAGCACGTCGACCCACAACACGTGGACCTGGACAAGGACGGGGCGGCGGCGGACCGGGCGGAGCTGCCCGACTGGGCCCGTACCGACCCGGCGGGCGATCCGGCGCGGGAGCTGGAGCGGCTGCTGGACCGCTTCCGCGACCGGGTCCGGGACGGCGCCCGCGACCACGGGGTCTCCCCCGCCCTGCTGGCCCGCTCCGGCGCGATCCTGGCCGAGGCGGCAGCCCGGCTGATGGGCGGCCAGGACGGGCCCGGTGACGCCCCCCGCGAGGGCGGCCGGTGACCGGGGAACCGGCCCGGCCGGGCGGCCCGCATCCCCGTCGGTCGGGGGGAGCCGCACGGCCGGGCGTGCCCGGCGGCGACGCGGAGCGCGTCCCCGCCGGGCTCAGGGGGTGAGCCCCCTCAGGGGGTGAGCACGATCTTGCCGAAGACGTCGCCCTCGGCCATCCGGGCGAACCCGTCCCTCGCCTCCGCCAGCGGCAGCACGGTGTCGATCACCGGCCGGACGCCCGAGCCGGCGCAGAGCGCCAGCAGCCCCGCGAGCTCCTCCTTGGTGCCCATGGTCGAGCCGACCACCTTCAGCTCCAGGAAGAAGATCCGGGTGAGCTCGGCGCTCGACGGGTTGGGCCCGGAGGTGGCCCCTGAGATCACCACGGTGCCGCCGGGCCGCAGCGACTTCACCGAGTGCGCCCAGGTCGCGGCCCCCACGGTCTCCATCACCGCGTCGACCCTGGCAGGCAGCCGAGCACCGGTAGGGAAGGCCGCGTCGGCGCCCAGCTCCAGCGCACGGGCCTGCTTGGCCTCGTCCCTGCTGGTGGCCCACATCCGCAGCCCGGCCGCCTTGCCCAGCACGATCAGGGCCGTCGCCACCCCGCCGCCGGCGCCCTGTACCAGCACCGTGTCACCGGGCCTGACGCCCGCGTTGGTGAAGAGCATCCGATAGGCCGTCAGCCAGGAGGTGGGCAGGCAGGCCGCCTCCTCGAAGGAGAGTTCGGCGGGCTTGGGCAGCAGGTTCCAGGTGGGGACGGTGACCTGCTGGGCGAAGGTGCCCTGGTAGCGCTCGGTGAGGATGGACCGCGGCTCGTCGGGCCCCACCCCGTGCCCGGACTGGCCGATCACCGAGTGGACCACCACCTCGTTGCCGTGCTCGTCGATCCCTGCCGCGTCGCAGCCCAGGATCATCGGCAGCCGCTCCTGGGGCAGCCCGACCCCGCGAAGTGACCACAGGTCATGGTGGTTGAGGGAGGCGGCCTTCACGGTCACCGTGGACCAGCCCGGCCGTGCCTCCGGCTCCGGTCGCTCCCCCAGTTCGAGACCACTCAGCGGGTCGTCACGGTCGATACGTGCGGCATAGGCAGCGAACATGATCCGGACCCTAGCCGCGACGGCCGGGGCGGGGAACCGCGCCACGGTGTGACGTCCACCGCGCGGTCCACACCCCGGCCGCCGGGTGCCCGTGGGCTACCGCCGCGCCACTCCCTCGCGTCGTGCGGCCTCCGCGACGGCCCGGGTGACCGCGGGGGCCACCCGCTCGTCGAAGGGGCTGGGGATCACCCGGTCCGCCGACAGCTCGTCCGCCACCACGGCGGCCAGCGCCTGAGCCGCGGCCAGCTTCATCCCCTCGGTGATCCGGGAGGCACGGACCTGGAGGGCCCCGGCGAAGATGCCGGGAAAGGCCAGCACGTTGTTGATCTGGTTGGGGAAGTCGGACCGTCCGGTGGCAACCACCGCGGCGTACCTGGCCGCGACCTCGGGGTGGATCTCCGGGGTGGGGTTGGCCATGGCGAAGATCAGGCAGTCCTTGGCCATCCGGGCCACCGCCTCCTCGGGGACGGTCCCCCCGGAGACCCCGACGAAGACGTCGGCGCCGTCCAGGGCGTCCGCCAGCGAGCCGGTGAGCCGCGCCTTGTTGGTGAGTTCGGCGACCATCCGCTTCACCGGGGTGAGGTCCTCGCGGCCCTCGTGGACGACGCCCCTGCGGTCGCAGACCGCGACATCGCCGATGCCGGCCTCCAGGAGGATCTTGGCGATGGCGATGCCCGCCGCGCCGGCGCCGCTGATCACCGTACGCAGTTCGCCGATCTCCCGACCGGTGACCCGGGCGGCGTTCCACAGCGCGGCGAGGGTGACGATGGCGGTGCCGTGCTGGTCGTCGTGGAAGACCGGGATGTCCAGCCGGTCCTGCAGCCGCCGCTCCACCTCGAAGCAGCGGGGGGCGGAGATGTCCTCCAGGTTGATGCCCCCGAAGGAGGGCGCGAGCCTGGCGACGGTCTCCACCAGCTCGTCCACGTCGGTGCAGTCCAGCGCCAGCGGGACCGCGTCCACACCGCCGAACTGCTTGAAGAGGATCGCCTTGCCCTCCATCACGGGCAGTGACGCCTCCGGGCCGATGTCGCCCAGGCCCAGCACGGCCGTTCCGTCGGTGACCACGGCCACCGTGGAGGACTTCCAGGTGTAGTCGTGCACCAGCTCCGGCTGCTCGGCGATGGCGGTGCAGACCCGGGCCACTCCCGGGGTGTAGGCGAGGGACAGGTCGTCCGCGTCGCGCACGGGCACCGTGGCGCGGACCTCCATCTTGCCGCCGCGGTGGAGCGCGAAGGCCGGGTCGATGGGGTCGCCGGTGTCCGCCGTATGGGGGTGGATGATCTCCGCTGCCACGATGACCTCTTCGTCTTCGTCGTCGCGGGCGCGGCCGGGCGGCGGGTACGCCGCGTCCGCCGGCGACCGGGAAAGGGGCCGGTGGGGACGGGCGCGACAGCCGGGCGGCGCGCCCTCAGGGTGAGGGTGTCGGTGTGATGCTGAACGCTTCCGATCGGTACCGGCTTGAGCCTAGGCGGGGCAAAGGCCGCACATGGGTGCCTTCTCCCCGCGTGAGGTACCCGTCACCCTTGCGGCGGCGGAACCGGTCCTGAGGAAGCGAAGCACTGCGACGGCGGTCGGACGTGCACGCCGACAGCGCCGGGAACAGTGCGGACAAGCAGACGCGGAGGGTTGTGGTGCCTGGGATCCGGAGTCGCGTCGTTGACTTCCGGTCCCGTACACCCCGGATCGGTCCCGATCCGGCGGCCTGCTTGCGCTTGCGGGGGTCACCCGTTACCCGATTTTGACACACCGGGTGACGGTCGCGGCAGAGCGGGATGGGAGGATCCACTTTTGTCACCGGTTGTGCACGGTCCCCACGACGACGTGCCCCCTGACGGACCTCCGGCACCTCTGCGGCACCACCCTGCCTCAGCCGGGCTCAACCGTGGCGACCCCGCTACCGCAGGAGGCCAAGGAACTATGACTGCACGCCCGATACGCCGCCGCACTGCCGCCGCCGGTGCCGTTATCGCCACCGGCTCGCTGCTGCTGACCGGCTGCGGATCCGGCACCGGCCCCACCGCCCAGTCCCAGTCGCTGCACGACCGTCTGCCGCAGAAGGTCAAGGACGCCGGTGTGCTCAGGATCGGATCGGACCTGAGCTACGCACCGGTGGAGTCCAAGGGCAGCGACGGCAAGGCGGTCGGACTGGACCCCGACATCGCAGCGGCCATCGGGAGGAAGCTCGGACTCCGTGTGGAGATCCAGAACGTCGGCTTCGACAAACTCCCCCAGGAGCTGAAGGCCGGCACCATCGACGCCGTGATGTCGGCGATGACCGACAACAAGGACCGCCGTGAGGGCACCGACGCACTGGGCGACCCCAAGCCCGGCGCGGTCCCGCTGGACTTCGTCGACTACTTCATCGCCGGCACCTCGCTGCTGGTCGCCAAGGGCAACCCGCAGCACATCACCCAGCTCACCGACCTCTGCGGCAAGACCATCGCGCTGCAGAAGGGGACGACCCAGGACGACATCGCCACCCGCCAGCAGGCGCCTTGCAAGACCGCGGGCAAGCCGCTGAAGGTGCTGCGCTACGGCACCGACGACCAGGCCCTGGCCCAGCTCAAGGCGGGCAACGTCGCGGCGGACATGAACGACTTCCCGGTCGCCGTCTACAACGCCCAGAGGTACTCCAACGGCACTGCCCTGGAGGTGGCCGGGCCGCAGATGCAGCCGGCCCCCTACGGGATCGCGCTGCTGAAGAGCAACACCACGCTGCGTGACGTACTGGCGGACGCGGTGGACTCCATCATCATCAGCGGCGAGTACGACAAGATCCTCGCCAAGTGGGACCTGTCCGCCGGAGCCGCGCAGAACGCGGTGGTCAACGGCGGGTGACCGACTCCGCACGCTCCTCGCACGCCCGCCCCTGTCTGCATACTGGGACGCTGGGGCCGACTTCATCCCCGTTATCCGATTTTGATCTCGGTGAGGGTCCGCTCAGCGGGGTCGAGGTGGCAAGATGCCGCCATCACTGGTCGCGGCACGGCTCGCACAACGGCGTGCACTCAAGCAGCAACACCGCAAGACCCGGCGCGTCCCCTGGGGGCGCGCCGCGCTACCGCGCATTCGCTGAGAAGACCTTCCCATCAGGAGGATCACCCGATATGACTGCACGCTCCCTCCGCCACCGCCTGTTCGCGACCGGTGCGGTGCTGGTGGCCGGCTCCCTCTCGCTGACCGCCTGTGGCAGCAGTGGTTCCAGCGCCAGCAGCGCGCCCAACCCGACGGTCTCGGTGAACGCCGCCACCGCGGACAGCTCCCTGACGGCCCTGGTCCCGGCCGACGTCAAGAGCAAGGGCAAGCTGGTGGTCGGCGCCGACGCGTCGTACGCGCCCAACGAGTTCAAGGACGACAAGGGCAACGTCGTCGGCATGGACGTCGACCTGGCCGACGCCATAGCGGCCAAGCTGGGCCTGAAGGCCGAGGTGCAGAACTCCAAGTTCACCGCGATCATTCCCGGCATCGCGGCCAAGAAGTTCGACCTGGGCATGTCCTCCTTCACCGACAGCAAGGAGCGCGAGCAGCAGGTCGACATGATCACGTACTTCTCCGCGGGCACCTCCGTCGCGGTGAAGGCCGGCAACCCCGACAAGATCTCGGCGGACGACCTCTGCGGCAAGAAGGTGGCCGTGCAGACCGGCACCGTGCAGTCCGACGAGGTCAAGGACAAGCGGAACCCGGACTGCAAGAAGGCCGGCAAGCCGACGATCCCCAACGACGGCGACAAGTACGACCTGCAGACGGACGTCAACAACGCCCTGGTCAGCGGTCGCGACCAGGTCATGATGGCCGACTCCCCGGTGGTGGACTACGCGATCAAGCAGTCCGCCGGCCAGCTGGAGAAGATCGGCGAGACCTACGACTCCGCCCCGTACGGCATCGTGGTCTCCAAGGGCTCGCCGCTCGCCAAGGCGATCCAGGGCGCACTCACGGCGCTGATCTCGGACGGCACCTACAAGCAGATCCTGCAGAAGTGGGGCGTCGAGTCCGGCGCCATCGACAAGTCCGTGATCAACGGCGCCACCAGCTGACCCGGCCGACGGCAGACTAGGCACAGACGTGAATGCTCCTGACAAGGGGGCGGCGGTGACGGGACGGCCCGAGGCAATCAAGGCCGTCCCGGTCCGCCACCCCGGACGCTGGGCGGGCGCGGTCGTGGTCGCGGTGCTCGTGGCCATGCTGCTGCACGCCTTCCTCTACAACCCCCGTTTCAAGTGGGACGTCGTCGGTCAGTACCTGTTCGACGACAGCATCCTGCGGGGCCTGCTCGTCACCCTGGAGCTGACTGCGCTCTCCATGGTCATGGGCGTGGTCGGCGGTGTGCTGCTCGCCGTCATGCGGCTGTCCCGCAACCGGCTGCTGGCCGCTGCCGCATGGCTGTTCATCTGGGTCTTCCGCGGCACCCCGGTGCTGGTCCAGCTGGTGTTCTGGGGCTTCCTGGGCGCGCTGTGGCCGAAGCTCTCCATCGGCGTGCCGTTCGGTCCGGCCTTCTGGTCGGAGAACACCAACACGCTGATCCCGACCTTCACCGCCGCGCTGCTGGGTCTCGGCCTCAACGAGGCCGCCTACATGGCGGAGATCGTCCGGGCGGGCATCACCTCGGTCGACGAGGGGCAGACCGAGGCCGCGCACGCGCTGGGCATGAGCCGTTTCCAGACCATGTGGCGGATCGTGCTGCCGCAGGCCATGCGCGTGATCATCCCGCCCACCGGCAACGAGACCATCTCGATGCTGAAGACCACCTCACTGGTCAGCGTGCTGGCGCTGGAGGAGCTGTTCCAGGCCGGGCAGCTGATCTACTCCCGCAACTACCAGAACATCCCGCTGCTGATCGTGGTCAGCCTCTGGTACCTCTTCCTGACCTCGATCCTCACCGTCGGCCAGTACTACATCGAGCGCCACTACGCCCGCGGCGCCAACCGCACCCTGCCGCCGACCCCGGTACAGCGGATCCGCACCCTGCTGTCCTCCGCCCGGCGCAGCCCGGCCGCAGCGGGCGCCGAGCCCGTGCCGGCCTCCGGCGGAGAGGAGCTCTCATGACCGACATGGCCAAGGCGTCCGAGGGGACCGCTCCCGCGGCGGACCACCCGATGGTCAGGGCGGAGGGCGTCCACAAGTCCTACGGCCCGGTCGAGGTGCTCAAGGGCATCGACCTGGAGGTGAAGCGCGGCGAGGTGTTCTGCCTGATCGGCCCGTCCGGCTCCGGCAAGTCCACCTTCCTGCGCTGCATCAACCACCTGGAGAAGATCAACGCGGGCCGGCTCTGGGTGGACGGCGGACTCGTCGGCTACCAGCAGCGCGGCGACAAGCTGCATGAGCTCAAGGACCGCGAGGTGGCGTTCCAGCGCCGCGACATCGGCATGGTCTTCCAGCGGTTCAACCTCTTCCCGCACATGACCGCGGTGGAGAACATCATGGAGGCCCCCGTCCGGGTCAAGGGACGGAGCAAGGCCGAGGCCCGTGAGCAGGCCGCACAGCTGCTGGAGCGGGTCGGACTCGGGGACAAGGGCGGCAACTACCCGTCGCAGCTCTCCGGCGGGCAGCAGCAGCGGGTGGCCATCGCCCGCGCGCTGGCCATGGAGCCCAAGCTCATGCTGTTCGACGAGCCCACCTCGGCTCTCGACCCGGAGCTGGTCGGTGACGTCCTGGACGTCATGCGGCAGCTCGCCGAGGAGGGCATGACCATGGTCGTGGTCACCCATGAGATGGGCTTCGCCCGCGAGGTGGGCGACGCCCTGGTCTTCATGGACGGCGGTGTGGTGGTGGAGTCCGGCCACCCGCGCGACGTCCTGACCAACCCTCAGCACGACCGCACCAAGGCGTTCCTGTCCAAGGTGCTCTGAAGCTGCTCCGAAGGTGCGCTGAACAGCCGACGGCGCGGGCCCCGACCGGGGTCCGCGCTGTCGTGCTGTCCGGGCCGGTCAGGGCTTGGCCAGCTCCTCCGGGTCCAGGGCGATCTTCCGCAGCTGGTCCCTGCTGAGCGGCGGTGCGGCCATCTCGGGACCGAGCGCCGCGCGGTTGCCGCGGCTGTCGTTGATCAGGACGTCGCCCCGGCCGCTCAGCCGCCGCTGGGCGACCAGGGTGCCGTCGTCCAACCGGTAGATGGTCAGGCTGCCGTCGCTCAGCCGCTCATAGCTGCAGTCCGCCGTCCCGCCGGTCTCGCAGGCGTTGTAGTCGGGCGAGTTGAACTTGGGGTCCTTGCCCGGCTCGACCCCGTACTCCCGCAGATCGATGCTGAAGTACCCGGTGCGCCCGCCCTTGCTCACCGAGAAGATGCCCTCCAGCGCCCCCTGCTCGGGCTTGATGATCTCGTTCTTGCCCGGGGCGCCGAAGTCCAGCAGCGTCCGTTCGATCCTCCCGACGCCCGGCAGCTGCTTCCGCAGGTGGGCCACGGCCCGGTCGGGGGCCGCCTGCCTGCCGCTGGACGCCACCGTGGTCGTGGTCTGCCTCGGCGCCGCGGCGCCACCGCTCAGCTGCGGCGCCAGCAGGGTCGCGCCGGCCGCGAGGGCCGCCGCCCCGCCGATCACACCCGCCCGGCGGCGCCGGCGCACCCGCGACGCCGCCGCGAAGAGCTCCTCCGTCCCGCCGTGCGCGCCGGACTCGGCGGTGCCCACCGCCGCGCCCAGCAGGTCCCGCACCGGGTTGTCGGTCATGTCGTTCATGCCGCCTCCTTCTGAAGTACCAGGGCTTCCGTCGGCAGGAGCGCCCGCAGGGCCGCCGCTCCCCTTGCCGCGTGGCTCTTGACGGTGTTCTGTCGCATTCCGAGCAGTTCGGCGGTGGTCTCCACGCTGAGGTCCTCCCAGTAGCGGAGCACCAGTACCGCGCGCTGCTTGGCCGGCAGCCGGGACAGCGCGGCCCGCACCGACAGCCCCAGATCGCTGTCGACCCCGGGATGGGCCTGCTCGGGGAGCTCCCCGAACGGGCGCTCCCGGCGCCAGAAGCGGCGGCGCGACGAGATGAAGGTGTTCATCAGGGTGCGCCTGGCATAAGCCTCGATGTTGTCGAGCCGCTCCAGCCGGCGCCAGCCCAGGATCACCTTCACCAGCGTGGTCTGCACCAGGTCGTCGGCCTCGTCGCGGTCCCCGCACAACAGGAAGGCACTGCGGAAGAGCGCGGTGCGCCGCCCGGCGACAAAGTCGTGCAGGGCCCCTTCGTCCTGCGCCATCCCCTCCCCTTTCGGCTCTCGGTGGGCCACCCGGCCGGGCGGCCCTCGACCTCTTCAGTGCCGCGGGACGCCCCGGGGGTTGCAGTGCCTCCGCACCGGATCGCCGAGTAATACCCTGGTATTGAGCACGGCCATTACGGATGTCCGACCGCCGACAGTAAGGACCGCACATCGTGGAGCTGGCCTCTTATGCGGAGTACGCCGTCCGCCTGGTGAACAGCGAGGAGCCCGCACGCGGCACCGACACGCTCACCTCGCTGGACGCCGTACGGCAGCTCTCCGGGGCCGGCACCCGGACCGCGAGCATGGCCGACGAGGCCGACCTGCCCCGGCTCCGCGCCGTACGGGCCAGGCTGCGGGCCGTCTTCGAGGCGGCGTCCGAGGGCGCCGAGACGACGGCCGTGGACCTGCTCAACGGGCTGCTGGTGGAGTTCCCGGTGAGCCCGGTGGTCTCCGGCCACGACCTCCTGGACGAGGAGGGACGGCCCCGCTGGCACCTGCACCTGGCGGACAGCGCCGCCACCGCCACCGCCAGCTACACCGCGCTGGCCGCCATGGGCCTGGCCATGCATCTGACCTCACTGGGCGCCGACCGGCTCGGCATCTGCCAGGCCGCCCCCTGCCGCAACGCCTATCTGGACACCTCCACCAACCGCTCCCGGCGCTACTGCTCCGACCGGTGCGCCACCCGGGCCAATGTCGCGGCCTACCGGGCCCGCAAGCGGCAGGAGTCGCTGGCGGCGGAGCAGCACTCCGCGCAGCAGCAGACCACGGAGCAGGAGGCCACGGAGCGGAAGGTCACTGAGCCGAAGGTCACTGAGCCGAAGGTCACATCTCCGCGCTGATCCGGGTGAAGACCCCGAGCCGGGCGGCCAGACCCGGGACGCTGCCCAGCGGCCGCCTCCGCAGCAGCCGCTCCAGCCAGCCGGCCGGCGCCAGCCAGACCGGGTGCGGCCGCAGCCGCAGCAGTACCCGGCCCAGGACCAGTTCGTCCGGCACCGTGCCGAAGTCCCGGCTGTCGCCCTCCGCGAAGGGGTTGTCCGACAGCAGCCACCAGCCGCCCCGCCGCCGTTCCACGGCGCGCTTGACCAGCAGCAGGTTCTGCCGCAGCGGGTGCCGGGCGACCACCACCGCGCCCGGGCGCAGCCGGGCTCCGTAGCGCACCAGCACCTGGTCGCCGTGGTTGAGCGTCGGGTTCATGGAGGGCCCGGACACGTCCACCATCCCGAGCGGGGGCGTGCCCCGGCCGCCCTCGGGTTCCTCCTCGAGGACACCGAGCCCCGTTCCGTAGGGGTCGCCGTCCTGCCGCCTCTTCAGCGCCATGCCTCACACCTACCCGGTCCCAGACGTCTCGTCCAGACCCCAGCATCCCGCACGCCCCGATCCGCCGTGCAGCCGCCCGCGCCCTGCGCCCCCGCCCCTCCGACTTTTGCCCTAGGACCCCGGGGGCAAGCGCGAAACACTGCCCGATGCGGGGTAATCTCGCACCGGGAAGACGATCACGGAGGAAGGACTCCCATGCTCTCTCGTCTGTTTGCACCGCGGGTCACCGCTCACGCTCACTGCGACCTGCCCTGCGGCGTGTACGACCCGGCCCAGGCCCGGATCGAGGCCGAGTCCGTGAAGGCCGTCCAGGAGAAGTACCAGGCCAACGAGGACGCCCACTTCCGCGCTCGCGCCGTGATCATCAAGGAGCAGCGCGCGGAGCTGGCCAAGCACCACCTCTCGGTGCTGTGGAGCGACTACTTCAAGGCCCCGCACTTCGAGAAGTACCCGCAGCTCCACCAGCTCTTCAACGACGCCCTGAAGGCCGCCAGCGCCGCCAAGGCCTCGACGGACCCGGCCACCGGCCAGGCCCTGCTGGACCTGATCGCCGAGATCGACAAGATCTTCTGGGAGACCAAGAAGGCCTGATCCCGGATCATGCCGCCAGGCCTGCCGTCGTTCCGTTTCTGCAGGTCGTCCACCGCACCCGGTCCGCAGGGCTCCGCACAGGGGTCCCTCGCGGTCCGGGTGCGGCTTTTTGCGCCCGGTCCCCCGGCGTCCGGCCCCGCAGGTCGCAGGTCGCGGGGCACGGGCGGGGCCGCTGCGGCCGCGGGGACGGCTCACTCCTCCTCGCGGTCGACCATGGCCTCCTCGAAGTCCAGCCGCCGGACCAGGCGGCGCAGCAGCTCGTCGTCGATCCGGCCCTGGTCGCGCAGGTCGACGAAGGCCCGGCGCTCGGCCTCGATGGTCTCGCGGCTCAGCCGGCGGTAGGTGGCGTCGGCAGACTCGCCGGTCTCCTCGTGGACCGCGCCCAGCCGCTCCCAGACGGCGTTCTGACGGCGGTCCAGGACACGGCGCAGCCGCGTCTCCAGCGCTGCGGGCAGCCGGTTGCGCTCCTCCTCCAGCAGAGTGTCCAGCCGCCCCTGGGCGGCCTGTGAGGCGTCGCTCTGGGCCTGCGCCTCCACCAGGATCAGTCGCTGCTGGTCGGGCTGCGGCAGCCGCAGCAGCCGTACCAGGGCGGGCAGCGTCAGCCCCTGGATCAGCAGGGTGCCGATCACCACCGCGAAGGTGAGGAAGAGGATCAGTTCCCGGGCCGGGAAGGGGTGCCCCGAGTCGTCGGTCGTCGGTACCGAGAAGGCGACCGCGAGCGACACCACGCCGCGCATCCCGGCCCAGGAGATGACGAAGCTGAAGGTCCACGGCTTCACATGGGCCGGCGGCAGGCCGCGGCGGCGGCGCCGGCGGCGGGTGAGCAGCGGCGGCAGATAGGTCACCGGGTACGTCCACAGGAACCGTCCGGCGATCACCACTCCGAGGATCGCGGAGGCCCAGACGGCCAGCTGCCCGGGGTCGTAGCCGCCCAGGTCGGCCAGGATGACGCGCAGTTGCAGGCCGATCAGCGCGAAGACGGTGGACTCCAGCACGAAGGACACCATCCGCCAGACCGCCTCCTCCTGCAGCCGGGTCGCGAAGTCCACCGCGTGGGCGCGGTGGCCCAGGTAGAGGCCGACCACCACCACGGCGATCACCCCGGAGGCATGGAAGGCCTCGGCCGCCGCATAGGCGGCGAACGGGACCAGCAGCGAGAAGGTGTTGAGCAGCAGCGGGTCGGCCAGCCGGGTCCTGACCCACTGCAGCGGCACCATCAGCGCCAGCCCCACCGCGGTGCCGCCCAGCGCGGCCACCAGGAACTCCCCCACGGCGGTGCCCCAGGAGAACCCCTCGCCCACGGCGGCGGCCAGCGCCACCCGGTAGGCGGTGATCGCGGTGGCGTCGTTCACCAGGCTCTCGCCCTGCAGGATGGTGGTGATCACCCGTGGCAGACCGACGCGGCGGGCGACCGCGGTGGCGGCCACCGCGTCCGGCGGGGCGACCACGGCGCCGAGCACGAAGGCCGCGGGCATCGGCAGCCCCGGCACCAGCGCATGGGCGGCCAGCCCCACCAGCACGGTGGAGAACAGCACATAGCCGACCGACAGCCAAGCCACCGGCCGCATGTGGGCGCGCAGCCCCAGGAAGGAGCTGTCCAGCGCCGCGGTGTAGAGCAGCGGGGGCAGCACCAGGGGCAGCACCAGGCCGGGGTCCAGCGCATAGGCCGGCACCCCCGGCACATATGAGGCCAGCAGGCCCACCGCGACCAGGAGGAGCGGCGCCGAGGTGCCGAGCCGCCGGGCGAGTCCGGCCACGGCGGTACTGCCCGCGACGAGGAGCAGGAGATCGGCGCTGGAACTGGCGTGTGTCATGGGGCGGGCGTCCCTGGGGTGGTACCTTAGACACATCT
>NZ_LIQR01000699.1 GCF_001418575.1 Peterkaempfera griseoplana | reverse complement strand
CGCGGCCGGCCGCGTGATCGCTTGTTGTGCCACGGCCCAGGTCTCCAGGCCTGGGCCGTTGCGTCGAGGTGACCTTCTCTGCGGTTCCGCAACCCTCAGAGTTGAACGGCGAGGTGGCGGGGTCCGCGGAGCATGGCGGCCTGCCGGTACGGCGGCGGGTCCTGAACAAGGCGGGCCGCGCCGAGGTGGGGGATCAGCGCGCCGAGCGCGGCCTGGGCTTCGAGGCGGGCGAGTGGTGCGCCGTAGCAGAGGTGGATGCCGCTGCCGAAGCCGAGGTGCTCGTTGTCCGGACGGGTGGGGTCGAACCGGTCGGGCTCGTGGAACCGCTTGGGGTCACGATTGCCCGACGCCAGCGCCAGCACGACGGACGCGCCCTCGGGGAGGGTGGTGCCCGAGACGTCGAGGTCGGTGAGGGGGATGCGTTCGCGCATGTGGACGGGGGGTTCGTAGCGCAGCAGTTCCTCCACCGCCCGGGGCAGCAGGCCGGGTTCCCGGCGCAGCAGGTCCAGGTGCTCGGGCTGGCGCAGCAGGGTGAGCACCCCGTTGGTGATGAGGTTGACCGTGGTCTCGTGTCCTGCGATGAGCAGCAGTACGGCGGTCTCCGCGAGTTCCTCGAGGGTGAGCCGCTTGGCGGGATCGGGTTCGTTGGCGAAGGCGGAGAGCATGTCGCCGGTGGGCCGGCCGCGGCGCTGCTCGGCGAGGCCGACCAGGTACGCGCCCATCTCGTAACGCGCCTGCCTGCCTGCCCGGTCCCGCTCGGTGGTGTCCTCCCCGGTCGTCACGTCGGCGGATGCGACGATCACGTCGGACCACTCCCGGAACCTGGGCTCGTCCTCGCGGGGCACGCCGAGCAGCCGGCAGATCACCGTGACGGGCAGCGGGTAGGCGAAGTCGTCGACGACGTCGATCTCCCGGCCCGGTTGGAAGGACCGGCTGAGTTCCTCGGTGATCTCGACGATCTCGCCGCGCATGGCGTCGACCCGGTCCGGAGTGTGCGGTGGGCCGAAGGGCCGCATGGCCAGGGTGCGCAGCCTGTGGTGTTCGGGGTCGTCCAGCCGCAGGAACGGCAGCCGGGCCGTCTCCTCGGGCGGACCCGCGGGTGGGGTGGTGAGGCTGCGGGGGTCGGCGCTCATCCGCGGGTCGTGGAGCAGGGCGGCGATCTCGTGGAAGGTACCGATCAGGTAGCTGCCGTCTGCCTGTTGCACCACGGGGCCGGCGTCGCGGAGTTCCGCGTACAGCGGATAGGGATTGGAACGGTTGGCGTAGTCGGTGATCCGTTCCAGGAGGGTGTCGGCAGGCATGCGGACGGCTCCTTGTGATCAGGCGGGACGTCGGTCAGCCGGTGGGGTGCACCACGGTCAGCCGGCGGTCGGGCAGGTAACCGGTGAGCGCCACGGTCGGTCCGTGGGACAGTCCCTTGGGATCCGGCACGTCGGAGGGGATCGGGATCTCGGCCGCGAGCGGACGGTCCGCCGCGCCCGACCCGGGCGGGAACGGGGCAGCGGTCTCGATCAGGTGCTGGTAGTACGGGAGCGACTTGGCCATGTCGACGGTGACCGCGGCGGTGACCCGCCCCTGGTAGCCGTAGACCATCGCCAGCCGGCGTGCCTCCAGGGAGCCCTGGGCGATGACCACATGGTCCGAGTAGGTCGGGACGCCCACCGACTTGATGTTGAGCCCGAACTGGGTCGACCAGAAGGTCGGGACGGCGAGGTGCGGGCGCCGCAGCGGTCCGGGACTGACCATGTTGTGGGCCGCCACCGCGGCCTGTGCGACCGCGTTGCCCCAGTGCTCCAGGGAGAGCATCTGGTACCCGAACAGCGGGTGGGGGAAGCGGGAGACGTCCCCGGCCACGAAGACGTCGTCGGTGACGATGCCGTACATGTCGAAGGCCCGGCACCCGGCGTCGCAGGAGATCCCGCGCGGCCCCGCCGCGAGTCCGGAGTCCGCGAGCCACTCGACGTTCCGGATCGCGCCCAGCGCCGCGACGCACACGTCCGCCTCCACGCGGCTGCCGTCGGACAGGTCCGCACCGACGAACCGGCCGCCGCCGTCCCCCCGCAGGGCGGTGACCGTCACCCCGCACCGCAGATCCACGCCATGGTTGCGCTGCATGGCGGCCGCGAGCTTCGACAGCGTTCCGCCGAGCGCCCCCACCAGGGGCGCAGGGCCGCGTTCGGTGACCGTGACCTCCAGCCCGCGTTCCCGGCAGGCCGAGGCGATCTCCGAGCCGGTGAAGCCGCCGCCGATCACCAGCACCCGTTGCGGCCCGGCGGCCAGCCGCTCGGCCAGCGCTGCGCCGTCATCGCGCGTACGCAGGGTGAACACCCCGTCCAGGGCGGCCTCCTCCGGATTGCGCCAGGGCCGCGCCCTGGTGCCGGTGGCGATCAGCAGCCGGTCGTACGGCAGCGACTCGCCGTCGGCCAGCGTGACCCGTTTCCGGAGCGGGTCCAGGCCGGTGGCGCGTACCCCCAACCGCCACTCGGCCTCCGGGTTCCGCCGCATCGGCAGTCCGGTGCTGTCCGCCGCCGCCTCGCCCAGCAGCACCTGCTTGGAGAGCGGCGGCCGGTCGTATGGCGGATACGGCTCGTCCCCGACCACGGTCAGCGAGCCGGTGAAGCCCTCCTCGCGCAGCGCCTCGGCGGCCCGCAAGCCGGCCAGCGACGCGCCGACGACGACGATCCGGCCGTCCCCGGGGTCACCGGTCACCGGGGTTCACCTCCTCGCCGAGGAGGACGGCCTGGACCGGGCAGGCCGCAGCGGCCTGGCGCACCCGCTCCAACTGCTCGTCGGGGACGGCCGGGGCGTACAGCAGGCCCTCCTCGCCGTGGAGCCGGAACACCTCCGGCGCGAGGAACACACACTGTGCATAGCCCTGACAGCGGGTGAGATCCACAACGATCCGCATCCCCACCACTTCCTTCGCCGCCGCACCCCCTCCGTTTCAGCATGAGCCATAAATCGGATATGTGCACCTATACCGCCCTGGGGAGCGGGCTCCGGGCAGGGCCCGAGCGGCGGGTCGACGGGTCAGCCCGGGACGCGGTCAGGGAAGTCGCCCCGCTGCCTGCCCGCCGGTCGCCGCCGTTGCGGGCGGGCGGCCCGGCGGCATCGGCGTCCGAGGGTCACGCCGGGGTGCCGGTGAGTCCGGCCCGCGTGAGTGATTCTCGGTGCAGTGAACCTGTCCGAGACCGAACGACGGCCCGAAACCCCCGGTGAGCCGCCGGTCGCGGCACTACGCTGCGGACGTGACCGGACCCCAGGAACGTCGCGCCGTCGTCGCGCTGAAGGACGTCGCCGTGCAACGCCGTACCACTGGACAGGAGATCGTCCTCGAGGGGATCACCTGGACCGTCGCGCCCGGCGAGCACTGGGCGCTGCTGGGCGCCAACGGCGCGGGCAAGTCCACCCTGCTGCGGCTCGTCGGGGCGGTGATGTACCCCACCGCCGGCACGGTCGAGGTCCTCGGCGCCCGGCTCGGCCGCGTCGACATGCGCGAGCTGCGGGCGCGGGTCGGCCTGGTGTCCGCCGCCCAGAAGGTACCGCTGGACGCCACCGCCCACACCGTCGTCCTCACGGGGGCGACCGGCACGGTGCAGCCGCTGTGGCGGAAGTACGACACCGCGACCCGTGAGCGTGCCCACGCCCTGCTCGCCGAGCTGGGATGCAAGGAGCTCGCCGATCGTCGTTTCGGTGACTGCTCGGGCGGCCAGCGCGCCCGGATCCTCATCTGCCGTGCGCTGATGGCCGATCCGTCCCTGCTCCTGCTGGACGAGCCGTTCAACGCCCTGGACCTGCCCTCCCGCGAGGATCTCGTGGACGCACTGCACCGGCTGGCAGCCGACCGGGCCGACCTGGCCACCGTCACGGTCACCCACCATGTGGAGGAACTCCCGCCCAGCACCACTCACGCCTTCCTGCTGAAGGAGGGCCGGGAACTGGCATCCGGTCCCGTCGACGGCGCACTCACCGAGAACAACATGACGGTCTGCTTCGGACGTCCCATTCATGTGGCCCGCCACGACGGCCGCTGGTACGCACGCTCGGGCCGATAGGCCCTCACCCGGGTGTGCCGGCCGTACTCGCCGGGCGGTAGTCAGCGCATGACCCGGCCGCCTTGTCAGGACCGTCCTGACGTCCTTGCGCTATGTTGCCTCGCTCGACGTTCCGCACCACGTCGTGGAGTACCTGTCCCGCCTGCTGGCAGCGCACCGGCGGCGAATCGGCACTCCGCGCGGCAGCCGGGCGCTCGGCCCCTTCCGTCAGGCCGTGCTGGTGCTGCGCTGGTTCCGTGAGCGCGGCTGCGTGCACTGCCTGGCCCGCGATGCCGGCGTCTCTCAGGCCACCGGCTACCGCTACCTGCACGAAGGCATCGATGCCCTCGCCGCCCAGGCGCTGGACCTGCACGAAGTCCTGGACCGCTGCCGACGCCAGGGCATGACCCACGTGTTCCTCGACGGCATCCTGATCGAGTCAGACCGCCTCGCCGGGGTCCGCGACAACGGTAATGACCTGTGGTTCAGCCAGAAACACAAGGCATTCGGCGGCAACGTGCGCCGGCCGACGGCTGTCCTCACCTACAGCGTGCGGCGGCGAACCGGAGGTCCGCCTGTGCGGACGTCGAGGCGGCGCTCGCCGATCTCGGGCGGGGGGTCATCTCCCTGGCCAACGCCGGCGCCGACATCAAGTTCGGCGGCTACATGCTCGGAGGAGTGGACCACGAGGAGACATACGAACGTCGTCTGCTGCAGGGGATCTTCGCCGAACTCCACTGACCCGATCCCTCGCTCATGAAGGCCG
>NZ_LIQR01000698.1:1148-1467 GCF_001418575.1 Peterkaempfera griseoplana | reverse complement strand
CTGCGGACCGTTAGTATGCGCCGCGCACAGGCCTGACACAGCGGAAGCCTGACGGGGAGACAACAACATGGCAGTCATGCTGCCCGGAGAGCTGGACGAGATCCTGGATCTGATCGGGATCGTCTGGCCCAACGTGGACGAGGACGAACTCCGGGCGATCGCGACCGAGTACCGGTCCTTCGCCTCGGAGCTCCAGGAGGTGCGGACCTACTCCGACAACGCGACCGGGTATCTGCGCTCGGTCACGACCGGCAAGGCCGTCGAGGCCTTCGGTGAGCACTGGGACAACAAGCAGTCCAAGGGGATGGAGCACCTCGGC
>NZ_LIQR01000698.1:0-1130 GCF_001418575.1 Peterkaempfera griseoplana | reverse complement strand
GTCGCCGCCGCCCAGGCCGCGGCGCCGTTCACGCTCGGGTTCTCCGAACTGGGCGCGCTGGGTGCCACCCAGGTGACCCGGGTGGCGGTCCGCGAGATCCTCGAGCAGATGGCCAGGAGCGTCGCCGAGACCCTGCTGAAGATGGTCGAGGACGCCGCGCTCACCGCGGTGAAGACCATCGTGCTGCAGCTCGCCGAGCAGGGCCTGGAGAACTACACCGGCGTCCGCGACGGCTACGACGTCAGCGGTGCGGTACGGGCCGGCGTCCAGGACGGGGTGAACGGGTTCGTGCAGACCGCGAGCGATCCGGGCACCTGGGTGAACGCGGCGGCCGAGGGCGCCAGGAACGGTATGAGCGACGGCGCCCTCGCGGGCAGCCGAGGGGGCGAGTGATGACCGCGCACACGCACCGGCCGTCCCGGCCGCACTCTCCCCGCGGCGGGTCGGGCGAGCCCGAGCCCGAGCCCACCCCGCACCCGAGGTCCGGCGGCGACCCCCAGCCGGAGCCGGGCAGCGCCGGGGGCACCGGGGAGCCCGGCCACCGCCGCAGCGGCGGCGACCCCGAACCCGAGCCGGGCGGCGGCCCCGAGGAGAACCCGGGCCGGGGCGAGGGCGGCGGGATCAACGTCGACGTCGGCGGCATCAGTTTCGGCGGTGGCGACGACCAGGGCGGCGAGGGAGCAGGGGAGGACGGCGGCGGCGACGGCGGCCAGTGGATCGAGGACGGTAAGGACGACGGCGGCTCCGGCTGGGACGGCGCCGGCGCCCCGTACGCGCCCGGCCAGGTCGGCAGCGAGGGCGTCTACCCCGCGATCCCGGCCCAGCGCGGCCCCGGCGACCTCGGCGGTGCGGGCGGTCAGACCTCCGGCGACCCCGCGGACTTCGAGGCCACCGAGTCCCGGCTGGACGACGCGGCACGGGACTTCGAGAACGCCGCCGGCCGCCTCGCCGGCCTCGGCCAGCGGCTGTCGGCCTGCCTCTCCAACGACTCGCTGACCTCCTCCGCGGCCGAACCCGGACAGCAGATCTCCGACGAGATCCATGACATCAGCAGCAAGCTCGCCTCCGGGCTGGCCACCACCGGACGCCGGCTCGGCGACCAGGGGCGGGCGCTGCGCCAGGCCGACCAG
>NZ_LIQR01000697.1 GCF_001418575.1 Peterkaempfera griseoplana | reverse complement strand
CGTCATCGAGAACGACGCCAACCTCGGCGCACTCGGCGAGGCGCACTCAGGTGCCGGACGCGGGCGCGGCTGCCAGGTGTTCCTGAAGGTCGGCGAACGCAGCGTCGGCGCCGGCCTGGTGCTGGACGGCGCGCTCTACCGGGGCGCCTCCGGCTTCGCCGGGGAGATCGCCCACATCCATGCGGACGACGACGGACCGCTGTGCATCTGCGGCGCCCGCGGCTGCCTGTCGGCGCGGGCCCGCCGCCCCCTGGTGGAGCTGATGGAGGAGGCCTACGACAGACCGCTGACGTTTGCCGAGGTGCTGCGTCTCGCGGACGACGGCGAACCGGCCCCGGCCCGGGTGCTGCGCGAGGTCGGCCGCATCCTCGGCCGCCCGCTGGCCGACCTGTGCACCTTCCTCAACCCGGAGCTGCTCGTCCTCGACGGAGCGCTGGGCGGGGCGGGCCGGCATGTGCTGTCCGGTCTGACCGAGCAGATGGAGCGTTTCTGCGCCCCGGCCGTCGCCGCCTCCCTCTCGGTGGTGCGGGGCGCTCTCGGCACCGACGCGGAGATCCTCGGCGCCATCCGTCTCGCCCGCAGCGAGGCCCTCACGACGGACTGAGGCGGGGTGCCCTGACGCGCCGCCGCGGGCGAGGCGGGGGGCGGGGGTCTGTACACACCGCCCGTGCCGCCGCACGGGGACGCACCTCCGGCAGAGCCTGTAACTGGACCTGGGCGGCCCCGTCACCGCGCTCGACCCGACCGGCGGCTTCTTCGGCCACCACAAGGTCGAGGGCGTGGCCACCACCGACGGCGGCCGCACCCTCGTGGGGAGCAACGACAGCGACTTCGCGATCGACGGCGTCTCCAACACCGCGCCGCCCTACGCCCTGCACACCAAGATCCTCCCCAACCGCCGGCAGGACGACGGCGAGTACCTGGCCGTCGACACCACCAGGCTCCCCGCCGCGACCAGCACGGCCACCGTCACCACGGTGCGCTGACGGCTCCTCGGACCGGTGCCCGAGGGCGGCGGCCCCGCGGTCGTACGGCCGCGGGGCCGCCGTCGCCGGCGGTTCGCCGTCCTGGCCTCCGGCCCGCACCGCATGGCGACCCGGCGACCCGGTACTCCTCGGCGCACCGCCGTACGGCGTGTCATTGGCTCGGCCGTACACCCGCCGGCCGAGCCGAGGGTTCGCCGTGCCGCCGACCGGGGACGGCTCCCGGGGAAGGAGCCGGTCCTGCGGGCGGGCCGGGCCGGGGAACGGAGGACCCGATGATCTCTCGCACGTCCCGGACCCTGGTGGTCACGGCCTGCGCCGCCCTGCTGGCTGCCGCAGGGTGCACCTCGGACGGGAAGGGCGCACCCTCGTCCGGGCTCCCCTCCGCCACCGACTCCCCCGGTCTGCGGACGTCAGCCCCGGCGCGGGCCTCGGGCCCCGCGCCGGCCCAGGGCACCGTACGGGTGACCCGCACCGTCGCCACCGGCCTCGATGTGCCGTGGGGCATGGCCCTGCTGCCCGGCGGCGACGTCCTGGTCTCCTCCCGGGACACGTTCCACATCCACCGCGTCGCCCGCGACGGCCGCCGCACCACCGACGCCGGCACCGTACCCGGAGTGGCCTCCAACGGCTCCCAGGGCGGTGAGGGCGGCCTGCTCGGCCTGGCGCTCTCCCCCGGTTACGCCGCCGACCACCGGGTGTACGTCTACTACTCCACCACGTCGGACAACCGCATCGCCTATCTCACCTACGACGAGCACGCCCCGGCCGGGAGGCAACTGGGCACCCCGCACGTGGTTCTGACCGGCATCCCGCACGGGCTGCACCACAACGGCGGCCGGATCGCCTTCGGCCCCGACGGCATGCTCTACGCGGGCACCGGCGAGGCCGGGCACCCGGCACTGGCCCAGGACGTGACGTCGCTGGGCGGCAAGGTGCTGCGGATGACCCCCGCCGGGACC
>NZ_LIQR01000696.1 GCF_001418575.1 Peterkaempfera griseoplana | reverse complement strand
GTCGGCCGGCGCCGGCCGACTGCGGGGACCCGGCGCACCGGGCAGATGGCGTCGTGAAGGACGGCGAGGGCGTGCCATGGTGATGTTCCGTCACTGCCCGGCGCCGGTTTTCTGCGGCCCTTCACGGCTCCGCCGCGCCCACGATGGCAGCGCACGGCCGTGCCGACAACACCGGTCGGCCGCGGTCTGCGGGCCTGTTGTTCAACTGGGGCGGGGGCGCAGTTGAACATGGGGAGCAGCCGCGGCCGTACGCACCCGAACCGGCGCCGCCGCCGTATTGTCCGGCTATTGATCGGCGATGGGGCCGATGCAATAGTGAGCGGACCCGGTGCCGCGCCGAGCCCGGATCCGGCTCGCGTCGAAACGCCGGGGAATTACCTGGGCGTGTGCACGGCACGGGCGGTGCGGCATGTTCTCGCACCTGCGCGGATTCCTTCCGATGAGCGTCCTGCGCGGAGGCCCGACGGCGGAAAGGGTTCGTGGCGACTGCTCCTGCGACGCGCGGGCCCGAGCAGGCTGGCCGTCCGGTGTCCGTGACCCACCAGAACCCGCAGACCGCTTGGAGGGACCGTGTCCGACTTCTCTTCCCGCCTCCTGCAGTTCCCGAGGAAGAAGATTTCCTCCGCGATCATCCGTCTCGAGGAGGGCATGGGGAAGCGGTCCCTGATCGGGGACACCCCGTTCTTCCCGGAGGACACATTTCCCTGGGCGGCGACGCTGGAGGCCAACTGGAAGGAGATCCGCAGCGAACTGGACCAGCTGCTGGCGTACCGGGAGGAGCTTCCCAACTTCCAGGACATCTCCGTCGAGCAGCGCGCCCTGACCGACGACAACGACTGGAAGACCTACTTCTTCGCCGGTTACGGCCTCACGTTCGCGCAGAACCGCGACAGGTGTCCCCGGACGGTCGAGTTGCTGGACGGCATCGACGGGCTCACCACGGCCTTCTTCTCGATTCTCGCCCCGGGAAAGCACATTCCGCCGCACCGCGGTCCGTACAAGGGCGTCATCCGCTACCACCTGGGGCTGAAGATCCCCGCGCCGGAGACGTCCTGCGGCATCTCCGTCGACGAGCAGACGGCCCACTGGCAGGAGGGCCGGAGCATGGTGTTCGACGACACCTATGTGCACGAGGCCTGGAACGACACCGATCAGGACCGCGTCGTCCTGTTCCTGGACATCCTCCGGCCGCTGCCGTTTCCCTACGCGCTGCTCAACCGCCTCGCCCTGAAGTACATCGCCCGTAGCTCGTTCGTCCGCGGGGCCAAGGACAAGCACGACGCCTGGGAGAAGCGGTTCGAGGAACTGCGCCGGGTCGGCTGAACCGGAGCGCCGCCGGCACCGGCGCCGGCGCTGCTGGACCGCGGTACGGACGGGACGGGTGGCACGCCACCCGTCCTTTCGCCGTTCCCCGGGGCCCACGGCCGGGACGCGGCCCACCGGGCCGTGCCCGAGAGCGGCCCCGCCCGCCGGCGCCGAGCGCTGCGCCCCCGCACGGTGAAGGTGTTCAACTGCCGCCGTGGTCCAGTTGAACACCTTCACCGTGCGGGGG
>NZ_LIQR01000695.1 GCF_001418575.1 Peterkaempfera griseoplana | reverse complement strand
ACGGTGGCGGTGCGGGCGGTGGCGTGTTTGGAGATGTTGGTGAGGAGTTCGCTGACGGTGAAGTAGGCGATGCCTTCGATGGCGGAGGCGGGGCGGGTGTCGAGGTCGACGGTGACGCGGACGCCGCCGGGGACGGTGCAGCGGGTGGCGACGGAGGAGAGGGCGGCGTCCAGTCCGCGGTCGGTGAGGATGGCGGGGTGGATGCCGCGGGCGAGGTCGCGGAGTTCCTGGAGGGCGAGTTTGACCTCGCCGTGGGCGGCGTCGACCATGCGGGCGGCTGCTTCGGGGTCGTGGTCGAGTTTCTCCTTGGCGAGGCCGAGGTCCATGGCGAGGGCGACCAGGCGGGCCTGGGCTCCGTCGTGGAGGTCGCGTTCGATGCGGCGCAGGTCGGCGGCGGCGGTGTCCACCACCGTCCCCCGGTCGTCCTCCAGCTCCCGCACCCGCTCCGACAGCGCCGAGGGGGAGAGCAGCCCCCGCACCATCAGCCGGTTGACGTTCGCCAGACCGTGGATGACCCACGGCGTGGCGAACACCAGCACCAGACCGGCCGCGCAGACACCCGCCACCTCCGGCACGCTGTCCAGGTAGATCTCCGGCCGGCCGCCCGGACCGTCCCCGTAGATCTGCAGCCCCGGCTGCCCGGCGAAGGCCGGCAGCACCCACTGCCACGCCGGATAGCTGAGCATCGCCCACCCGTACGTCCACAGCACCACCGAGACGGTGAAGCCGAAGACGCCCCAGGGCAGCATCAGCAGGCAGTACAGGGCACTGCGCCAGCCCACACCGTCCCGCAGCACTGCGCCCAGCCAGCCCATCAGACCCGGACGGGCCGGCCGCAGCCGGGAGGGACGGCCCACCCGCACATCCAGCAGCGCCGCCGCACGGGCCCGTTCCATCGACCCCCAGCCCCGGGCGCCGGCCACCCCGGCGGCCAGCACCGGGATGCCCATGAAGGTGACGGCCAGGCCGACGCCGAGGCTGAGCATCACCACCACATAGGTGAAGGAGACGATCCCGATCGGCAGGTCCAGCACCAGGTGCAGGAACTCCTTCCAGGTGCGGGCCGCGAACGGCGCGCCCAGCAGGCCGGGGCCGCGGCGCGCGCTCCCGCCGGGCGCCGGGCGCCGCCCGGTGGGCCCGGCGGCTGCCAGGTTCTCGATCACGATGTCCGTCCTTCTGCGTGCGGGACCGGCTCTCCGCTGCGGGTGTGCCAGGGGAGTTCGGTGGTGATGGTGGTGGGGCCGCCGTGGGGGCTGTCGATCATGAAGACTCCGTCGACGGCGCGGATGCGTTCGGCGAGGCCGGTGAGTCCGGTGCCGGTGGTGTCGGTGGTGGCGCCGCCGTGGCCGTCGTCGCGGACCTGGATCATGAGGCGGTTGTCGCTGCGCCAGACGTCGACGGTGGCGGTGCGGGCGGTG
>NZ_LIQR01000694.1 GCF_001418575.1 Peterkaempfera griseoplana | reverse complement strand
CTTCAGGGGGCTTCAGGGGCGGCGGGTGTAGAGCCGCCCGTCGGCCCAGAGGATGTCCACCCGGCCCCACTCCGCCGCGGCCCGCACGTCGGGGAAGAAGCCCCGGCCGTTCTCGTTGGCGCTGGTGTTGCAGAGCACCGGGATGCCGCTGAGCCGCTCGTACTCGGTGAGCAGCCGAGCCAGGAAGGGGTTGCCGCGCTCGCTGACGGTCTGCAGGCGGGCGGTGCCGTCCAGGTGGACGACGGCGCGGATCCGGTCGGTCCAGTCCGGTCGCACCACGTGGTCGAAGAGCATGTACGGGTCGGGGCAGCCGGGGGAGAAGACCTCGGGGGCGCGGTGCTCCAGGCAGATGGGGGCGACCGGCCGGTAGTGGGCCCGGCCCTTGATGTCATTGAGCAGGATCTTGGTCTTGGCCTCGTGCGCGGGCGCGATGATGCTGCGGTGCCCCAGCGCCCGGGGGCCGAGTTCGGCGCGTCCCTCCAGCACCACGACGGGCTCGCCGCGCTCATGGAGGACCGCCGCCAGGGCCGCGGCGTCGCAGGGCCGGGACTGCCAGCCGGGGACCTCCCCCGGATCCCGCAGCCGGGGGCCGCTGAAGACGTCCCACTCCAGCCGGGGGCCCAGCCCTTGCTGCACCATCTCGGCGGCCGCGGTGCCCAGGGCGGCACCGGAGTCGTTGGGGAACGGGGGGATCCACACCTCGCGGAAGAGCCCGCTGGAGCGGATCTCGCTGTTCCACTTGATGTTGAGCGCGCACCCGCCCGCCAGGCAGAGGTTGTCGCTGCGCAGCTCCGGGGGCAGCTGCCGTACCCGCTCCCGCAGGGCGGTCAGCAGTCTGGCGCCCAGATACCCCTGGAAGCTGGCGATCAGGTCCGCGTCCGAGGCGCCCGGCCAGACCGTGTCACGGTTGCGGTCGATCCACTGCGCCAGCTCCAGGCCGGTGTCGAAGGTGAGCGGCAGACGCGCCAACTGCTCGTCGAGGACCGGGTAGAAGCCGGGTTCGTCGTTCCCCAGCGCCGCGTACGCCATCGCCTTGCCCGCCACGTCGAGGTTGCGCGGCACGGCGTGGTCGGGGGCCCTCACCCGCTCCTGCCCGGCGGAGCGGTAGGGCTCCAACTGGGCGCAGTAGTCGGCGAAGGCGCTGCCGTACACGGGCAGCAGCGGGCCCAGGGCCTGCACGCTCAGCGGGTGCACGCCCACCCGGTACAGCCGGGGTGTGGTGCCGCCGTCCCACACCAGCACCAGCGCAGGTTCCTGGCGGGCGGCGAACGGGCTGGTGCAGTACGAGCCCAGGAGGTGCTGGGTGCCGTGGTGGTAGCTGGCGTAGCCGAAGGTGCCGTCGCCCAGCGGCAGTCCGTCGAAGGCGTAGCGGTGGAGCACCTCCACGGGGGAGGGGGCGTCCGCCTCGCAGTACGGGGCGACCTCCACGGTCACCGGCCGGCCGTGGTGGGTGACCCGCAGCAGGGGCGTCTGCTCGCCCGGGGCCGCGAACCAGCCGTCCACCACGAAGGAGTCCACGTCGGCGGGGCGCACGCCGTGCTGCCGCAGCGTGTCCTCGACGACCTCCAGGCGGTCCAGCGGCTGGTAGCGGGGGTTGCCGTCCAGCTTCTCCATCTCGATGCTGCACAGCAGTACGCCGTTCTCGACCAGGGCGACGGCGCCGTCGTGGGTCAGTTTCATTCCGCAGATGAGCATCGCTCAGCTCCTTTCCGGGACGCGGGTCACCGGGGCGGGTCGGTGGCCTGGCCCCGGGTGAGCGTCCAGGTCTCGTAGTCGGTGGCGCCGTCGGCCGGCTCGAAGGAGTAGTTGTCGTACACCGCGATGTCGGTGAAGCCCGCCCGGCGGGCCAGTTCGCGCACCGTCTCGCGGTCCAGCGCGAACAGCCGGTGGGTCTCGCGGACGACGGTGTAGGTGTCCGGGCCGTCCCCGTCGCGCAGGAACTGGGTGTAGTCCAGGTCGGTGTGGGACTGGCCGGGGTGGTTCTGGAACTTCCAGATGAAGGCCAGGTCGCCCAGGTCGTCGGCCCAGACGCTGGTGCCGAAGCGGTCGGCCACCATCCGGTGCGCCAGGATGTCGAAGACGAACGAGCCGCCGGGGCGCACGGTGCGGGCGACCGCCTCGAACGTCCGCTGGAGGGTCTGCTCGTCGGGCATGTAGTTGAGTGCCGCGGCGGCGCAGATGACGGCGTCGTACTGCTGGTCCCCGGGGATCTCGGGCAGTTCGGACCGCACCAGGGGGACGTCGGAGCCCAGCCGGGTCCGGGCCCGGGCGAGCATCGGACCCGAACGGTCCAGGCCGGACACGGCGTAGCCGCGGCGCACCAGCTGCTCCAGCATCAGGCCGGTGCCGCAGCAGACCTCCAGCACGCTGTGCACCGGGGCGGGGTGGTCCGACCACACCTTCTCCAGGAAGGCGGCCATCTTGTACCGGGGGCTCTCCCCCCAGTGCTCGCAGGCCCACACCGCCAGGCGGTCATAGGTGTCGGAGATGGCCTCGTACGGTTCGGGGATTCCAGCGGTTATCGGCTGGCCTTTCATGTCTGCTCCTCGGTGGAATGAGTTCTGCGGGAATGTGCGCAGGCGTGTTCGACGGTCCGCCGACCGCGTACGGATATCAGGCGGATCGAAATGGTGGAATGGTTCCGGCCCGTTTCTCGAGGATCGCTCGAATGGCCGTCCAGGCGCCGGCGCAGGCTTCGTCGCCGCACGTCGGAAGGTGTGCGGCGAGGGTGCGGAAGTGGGCGAGGGGCGCGGGAGTGCAGGCCCGTCGTCGTACCGTCGACGCCCTGCGAAGAGACGCGACAACCGGTTTGTTCCCACCCGAACCGTTCGTATGTGCACCACTGGGGGGTCTCACCCGATCGGCTCTGCCGACGGTCGGCGGCAGGGGATGTTTTGCTGGCCTCGATCATTCGAACTAGGATTCCAATGGGCGCTCCGGGAATGACCCGGACAGCCCGGAGAATGCGTGAGAAAGGCGGCAGCAATGACCACGGATGTGGTGCAGCTCTATGAGAACTTCCCGTTCCCCTCACCGGAGGACGACTCCCCCCTCATCGACGTCGTCGCCGAAGAACTGCCCTTCGTCCTCGCCGACACCCGCCTGACGGGATGGCAGATCCTGGACGCCGGCTGCGGCACCGGCAACATCCTGGTGGCGCTGGCCCGCAGCCACCCCGAGGCCCACTTCACCGGAGTCGACGCCTGCGCCCGCTCCCTGGAGATCGCCCGCCGCCGCGCCGAGCACCACCAGGTCACCAATGTGGAGTTCGTCCACGGGCGGATGCCGGACCTGGACCTCGACCGGCGCTTCGACCTGGTCCTCTGCTTCGGCGTCCTCCACCACCTGCCCGACCCGCAGGCCGGGCTGCGCTGGCTCACCACCCACCTGGCCGACCAGGGCCTGCTCCACCTGTGGCTGTACCACGCCCTCGGCGAGCACGGGCGGATGCTGGACCGGGAACTCGTCCAGCTGCTGAGCCGCACCGGCAGCCGCGGCGACGGACTGGAGACCATCCGCAGCCTGGGCATCCGGCTCTCCCTCAGCGAGTACGGCTTCCCCGCCGGCTGGACCGGACTGGCGCTCAGCGAGGCCGAGCAGGACGCCCTGGACGCCGACGCCTATCTCAACCCCGTCGTCCAGCCCATGCGGTTCGCCGACGTCCCCGGCCTGTTCGCCGGACTCCCGGTGGACTGGCTCGCCGCCGACCGGGTCTACGCACCCGGTGGCACCCCCTTCGTCGACCTGGCCGGAGCCGAGCCGGACCGCACCCGCCACATCCACCCCGGGGAGCTCGTCGACACCCCCACGCTGCGCGCCCGCGTCCGTGAGCTGGACACCCTTGACCAACTGCGCGCCCTGGAACTGCGGTTGCGGCCCACCGGCTTCCGGGTGCTGGCGGGCCGCGGCCGCAGCCTGGACCGGTGCGTCGGCCGGATCCACGGCAACCTGCTGCCGCTGCACCGCTGAACGGGGGGACCATGCCGCTCGACCCGGATGTGAAGGCCTTCCTGGACACGCTCGTCGGTCAGCCCCCCGTCGAGGAGCTGGCGGTTCCCCAGTTCAGGGCCGCCATCGAGGCGTTCACCGCCTACTGCGCCCCCGCACCCTCCGTCGCGCTGGTCCGGGACCTCATCCTGTCCACCCCCGCAGGCCCGCTCGCGGCCCGCCTCTACCACCCCGAACCCGGCCGGGTGCTGCCGGTCGTGGTGTACTTCCACGGCGGCGGCTGGATGAGCGGAAGCATCGACTACGCGGACCCCGTCTGCCGGGCGATGGCCGTCCAGGCGAAGGCCGCCGTGCTCAACGTCGGCTACCGGCTCGCCCCCGAACACCCCTATCCCGCCGCGGTGGAGGACGCCTTGGCCGCCGTCCGCTGGACGGCGGCCAACGGCGCCGCGATAGGCGCCGACCCCGCCCGGCTGGCCGTCGCGGGGGAGAGCGCCGGTGCCAACCTCGCCACGGTCACCGCGCTGCTGGCCCGGGAGGCCGGACCGCGCATCGCCCATCAACTGCTGGTCTGCCCCGCCCTGGACACCGGGCTGGACACCGGGTCCTACCGCCGGCTGGCCACCGGCTACGGCAACACCCGGGCGGTGATGACGCGTTGCTGGCAGACCTATCTGGGCCTGCCCGCCGGCTCCTTCCACCGGGCGCCCTGGCAGGCCGCCCCGCTGCGCGCCCCCGACCTGGCGGGACTGCCCCCCGCCACGGTGATCACCATGGAGTACGACCCGCTGCGGGACGAGGGCGAGATGTACGCGGCCAGGCTCGCCGCGGCAGGCGTGCCCACCACGGTCGCCCGCCGCCGGGGCATGATCCACTCCGCGCTCTACCTCGACGGGGTCGCCCCCCGGGCCGCCCGCACCCGCGCGGCGGCCGCGACCGCCCTGCGCCGGGCCTGGCAGCCCGCCTAGGGCGCGCGAGGGCCACCGGCCGGCCCTGTGCACAGCCGGCCCCGGTCCCGGGACACGCCGCGGGCCGCCCCCGCACGCGAAACGCGCCGCACCACCCGCCCGCAAGCAGCCACCAGAACCAGGAGAGTGCCATGAAGGGCCAGCCCAGCCTGCCGGAGGAGCTTCCGGACCTGTACGACGCCATGGCCGACGCCTATGACCGCCTCGACGACTGGATCGTCGCCAACTGGGGCGAGAAGCCCCGCCCCGAACGGGCCGACTTCCTGCAGAAGTTCTGGTCGAGCCGGACCGGCGAGGTCCGCAGCGTCCTGGAGATCTGCTGCGGCACCGGCCTGATGCTGGAACAGCTCGCCCTGCGCGGCTTCGACGTCACCGGGCTGGACCGGTCGCAGGCCATGCTGGGGCACGCCCGGCGGCGCCTGGGGGAGCAGGTGCCGCTGGTGCACGCCGAACTCCCCGCCATCCCGGTGGACCGGCAGTTCGACGCGGTCGTCAGCCCGGGAGCGGCGCTGAACTACACCGCGAGCCGTGAGGACTTGGCCGCGACGTTCCAGGCGGTCGCCCGGGTGCTGCGGCCCGGAGGGTCGTTCGTCTTCGACATCCTCTCCCCGGGCATGATGGCCGATCACGCCGGCAGCACCGTCTGGGCCGCGGACCTCGGCGACCTCGCCTTCGTCTGGACCTTCGCCGACAGCGCCGACGGCCGCTACAGCGACGCGACCTACACCCAGTTCCTGCGCCGCGCCGGGGACCCGGACGGCTCCTACACCAGGACCAGGGAGCAGCACCGCCTCTACACCCTGGACCCGGAGACGGTCGGCGCCGTCGCGCAGGAGTGCGGACTCACCGAGGGCGCCGTGTACGACAACTACACCTTCCATCCGGCCCACGCGGCCACGCGCTACCAGACCTGGGCCTTCACCAGGGCGTAGCCGCCACCGCGGGAAGGGCCGCCCCGATGGCACGGCCACCGGGGCGGGCGCAGCGGCGGGCGCGGGATGCGGACGCCCGCCCGAGCGCGGGTGCGGCGGGGTGCGCGCGTGGGCAGGGCGGGGCACGGCGGAGTACGCCCGGACGGGTCCGGGCGGGATGTCAGCGCACCGGGCGCCCGATGTGACACATACTGGTGGGGATGAAGAAGCCCATTGCCCCGAGGCATCTGCCCACCAGCCCGTTCAAACCCGCCGCCGTCCCGCTCCCGAAGCAGTTCGCCCTGGGCGACCGCGTCACCCATGACGAGTTCGGCCTCGGAAGGGTCGTCGGTGTCGAGGACGAGGTCGCCGTACTCGTCGACTTCGGTCCCCACCAGGAACGGATCATGAGCCCCTACGCCAGGATGACCAGGCTCTGACC
>NZ_LIQR01000693.1 GCF_001418575.1 Peterkaempfera griseoplana | reverse complement strand
CGGCGGTGGTGGTGCTGCTGGCCGTGGTGGTGCTCTCCTACCGCCAGGTGGTGCGCGCCTACCCGTCGGGGGGCGGCTCCTACGAGGTGGCCTCGCGCAACTTCGGGGCGTGGGCCGGACTGGTGGTGGCCTCGGCGCTGATGGTGGACTACATCATGACGGTGGCGGTGTCGGTGGCCGCCGGAGTGGACAACATCATCTCCGCGGTGCCTTCGCTGGACCCGTACCGGGTGCCGGTGAACCTGGGCTTTGTGGCGCTGCTGGCGGGGATGAACCTGCGCGGGGTGCGGTCCTCGGGGCGGCTGTTCGCGGTACCCACCTATCTCTTCGTGGCCGGGGTGCTGGCCATGATCGCCGCCGGGCTGCTGCAGACCGCCCTCGGGCACCCCCCGGTGGCCGAGAGCGCCCACTGGCAGATCCGGCCGGTGCCCGGGGAGCTGGGCCTCACCGGGATCGCCCTGGTGCTGCTGACGCTGCGGGCCTTCTCCTCCGGCTGCACCGCGCTCACCGGTGTGGAGGCGATCTCCAACGGGGTCCCGGCCTTCCGGCCGCCGCGGTCGCGCAACGCCGCGACCACACTGGCGATGATGGGCGCCCTGTCCATCACCATGTTCACCGGGATCACCGCGCTGGCGCTGATCTCCCATGTGCGGTACGCCTCCGAGACCTGCCGGCTGGGAGGGTTCCCCGGCGACTGCGCCGGCAGCAGCCAGCGCACCGTGATCGCCCAGGTCGCCGCCGCGGTCTTCGGCGGACCGCACTCGGTGATGTTCTTCTACGTCCAGATCTCGACCGCACTGATCCTGGTTCTGGCCGCCAACACGGCCTTCAACGGCTTCCCGATGCTGGGCGCGATCCTGGCCGAGCACCGCTGTCTGCCGCGCCAGCTGCACACCCGCGGGGACCGGCTGGCCTACTCCAACGGGATCATCATCCTGGCGGTGGCCGCCGGAGTGCTGATCTACGCCTTCCAGGGCTCGGTGAGCCGGCTGATCCAGCTCTACATCCTGGGTGTCTTCACCTCGTTCACGCTCTCCCAGGCCGGTATGGTCCGGCACTGGAACCAGGTGCTCGCCGGGCGGCCGGAGCCACGTGAGCGCCGCCGGATCCACCGGTCACGGGCGATCAACGCCGTGGGCGCCGTGCTGACCGCCCTGGTGCTGGTGGTCGTCCTGGCCACCAAGTTCACCCACGGCGCCTTTCTGGTGGTCATCGCCATGCCGCTGCTCTACCTGATGATGCGCGGCATCCGGCGCCACTACGACCGGGTCGCCGAGGAGCTGCGCCCCCGGCCGGGCGGGGTGACCCTGCCCAGCCGGGTGCACGCGGTGGTCCTGGTCTCCCAGCTGCACCAGCCGACCCTGCGGGCCCTGGGCTACGCCCGCGCGACCCACCCGGACACCCTGACCGCGCTCACGGTCCGGATCAGTCCCGACGAGGAGCGGGCCCTGCGGGCGGACTGGGAGGCGCGGGAGATCCCGGTGCCGCTGACGGTGATGGAGTCGCCGTACCGCGACATCACCGGGTCGGTACTGGACTACATCACCCGCCTGCACCGTGAGCACCCCGGGGACCTGATCGCGGTGTACATCCCGGAGTACGTGGTGGGCCACTGGTGGGAGCAGCTGCTCCACAACCACTCCGCCTTCCACCTCAAGGCGCGGCTGCTCTTCCAGCACGAGGTGATGGTCACCAGCGTGCCCTGGCAGCTGGACTCGGCACACGACGGCCACCCCTTGGCTGCGCCGACCGCTCGGCAGGGCAGGGCCGCCAGGGGCGGCTAATCTGCTGATCATGCAGCAGTTGCCGGATCGGCGGGGCGCCACACAGGTGCGCCCGCCCGGCGCGGGCCGCCGGGTGCCGGCCGCCGTGGGCGGCGCCGCGGGCCTGGCAGTGCTCACCGCCGTGCTGCTGCCCCTGCGGAGCGGGCTGTCCCTGGCCGGCATCGAGCTGATCTACCTGGCCGCCGTGGTGCTGATCGCCGCGGCCGGCGGGGTGTGGCTGGCCCTGACGGCCGCGGTGGTGTCGGAGGCCCTGGTCGCCTTCTTCTTCGTCCCGCCCTTCCACACCCTGCATGTCCAGGGCCGCGACCTGCTGATCACCCTGGTGGTCTATGTGGCGGTGGCGGTCACCGTCAGCGTCACGGTGGACCTGGCCGCCCGGCAGCGCGCCGCCGCCGTCCACAGCGCCGTCGAGGCGGCGCTGCTGGCCAGGATCACCGCGGCCCCGCTGCACGGCCGCCCGCTGCACACGGTGCTGGAGCACGTACGGGACACCTTCGGCATGACCGGAGCCGCGCTGCTGGAGCGCGACGCCACGGGCGAGCATCCGGTGGGGGTGGTGGGGCAGCCTCCGTCCGCACGTCCGGCCCTGTCGGCGCCCGCGGGCGAGCGGTTGCGGCTGGTCGCCGACGGCCCCGCGGTCTTCGCCCCCGACCAGCGCTTCCTGGCCCGGCTGGCGACCGCCGCCGCGCGGGCCCTGGAGGCGGAGCGGCTGGCGGACGAGGCGGCACGCGCCAGGGAACTGGCCGAGATCGACCGGGTGCGGGCCGCCCTGCTGACGGCGGTCGGCCATGATCTGCGGACCCCGCTGGCCGGGATCAAGGCCTCGGTGTCGGCCCTGCGGGAACCCGGGCTGGGGCTCAGCGCCGGGCAGCAGGCGGAGCTGCTGGCCACCGTGGAGGCCGCCGCCGACCGGATGGGCGACCTGGTGGAGAACCTGCTGGCGCTGAGCCGGCTGCAGGCGGGCGCGCTCAGCGTGCATCCCCGTGCGGTCGCCCTGGACGAGGTCGTCGCCGCGGCGCTGCTGCACACCCCGCTGCCGGCCGGCCACGGCCTGGAGGTCGAGGTGCCCGAGGATCTGCCGCCCGCCTGGGCCGACCCCGGTCTGCTGGAGCGGGTGATCGCCAATCTGGTGGCCAACGCCTGCCGGGCGTCCGAGCCGGGCGGTGCCATCCGGGTCAGCGCCGACGCCGCCGACGGCCGGGTACGGCTGCGGATCGCCGACCACGGGCCGGGCATCCCCGCCGCGGACCGCGAGCGGGTGTTCACCCCCTTCCAGCGGCTGGACGACCAGAGCGGCGGCGGCCTGGGACTGGGACTGGCCATCGCCCGCGGCTTCACCGAGGCCATGCACGGCTCCCTGGCGCCGTCCGACACACCCGGCGGAGGCCTGACCATGACGCTCACCCTGCCGGCCGCGGTATGATCCGGGTCCTGGTCGTCGATGACGACCCCCATCTGCTGCGGGCCCTCACCATCGCGCTCACCGCGGGCGGCCACCAGGTCGCCACCGCGGCCGACGCGCGCACGGCGCTGAACGCCGCCGCCGCCGCGCCGCCCGACCTGGCCGTCATCGACCTGGGGCTGCCCGACCTGGACGGCATCACCGTGATCGAGAGCCTCCGCGGCTGGTCCAGCGCCCCCATCGTGGTGCTCTCCGCCCGCCATGACGAGACCGCCAAGATCAACGCCCTGGACGCGGGTGCGGACGACTACGTCACCAAGCCTTTCGGCATGGGCGAACTCCTCGCCCGGATCCGGGCCGCACTGCGCCGGGCCACCCCCGGAGACGACCAGCCGGTGGTCGCCACCGCCGCCTTCACGGTCGATCTGGCCGCCAAGCGGGTGACCACCGCGAGCGGTGAGATCCGCCTGACGCCCACCGAGTGGCATCTGCTGGAG
>NZ_LIQR01000692.1 GCF_001418575.1 Peterkaempfera griseoplana | reverse complement strand
GCGGTGAAGCCGCTGCCCCAGTCGGCGTCCAGGTGGTACGTCGCGGTGCAGCCGCTCACGGCGGCGGTGGTGGCGGTGACCGCGGCGGAGTCCGCGGAGACGTTGCCCGCCGCGTCCCTGGCCCGCACGGTATAGCTGTAGCGCGGACGCCACCCGGGCAGGGTACTTGAGCATGCGTCAGATCCTTGTCTGTGAACGCACGCAGACCACCGGCGGGAGATGCGCCGGGGGCTGCCGGGACCACGCTGGCATGAGCCCGGCGTGCCGGAGCGGGGATGTGCCGCGGTCGCCCCCGCGCCGGACTCCGGCGCGGGCCGTGACGGGCAGATCCTAGGAGCGGCGCATCCCCACCGGCAACGGCGCCTCCTCAGCCGGCCAGGCCCCGGCGCTCCAGCAGCGGCCCGATCTCGGGGGCCCGGCCGCGGAAGCCGCGGAACGCCTCCATCGGATCCACGCTGCCGCCGCGGGAGAGCAGCTCCCTGCGGAACACCTCGCCGTTCTCCCGCCGCATGCCGCCCTGCTCGCGGAACCACTCCACGGTGTCCGCGTCCAGCACCTCGCTCCAGATGTACGAGTAGTACCCGGCCGCATACCCGCCGGCGAAGATGTGGCCGAAGTAGCCCGACCGGTAGCGCGGCGGGATCGCCGGCACCGCCACCCCCGCCTTCGCCAGCGCCGCGGCCTCGAACTCCGCCATGTCACCGGGATCGGCACCGGCCGGCAGGGTGTGCCAGGCCCAGTCGAGCAGCGCCGCCGCCAGGTACTCCACGGTGCGGAACCCCTGCCCGAACCGCTCGGCCTGCTGCATCCGCTCCACCAGCGCGGCGGGCATGGGCTCGCCGGTGCGGTGGTGCCTGGCGTAGTTGGCCAGCACCTCGGGCCACACTGCCCACATCTCGTTGACCTGGGAGGGGTACTCCACGAAGTCGCGCGGCACCGCGGTACCCGAGAAGAAGGGGTAGCGCACGGCGGAGAAGAGCCCGTGCAGGGCATGGCCGAACTCATGGAACATGGTGCCGACCTCGTCGAAGGTCAGCAGCGCGGGCTCGCCGGGCGACGGCTTGGCGATGTTGAGGTTGTTGACCACCACCGGTCGGCGGCCGTCCAGCCGGGACTGGAGGACCAGCGAGTTCATCCAGGCGCCGCCGCGCTTGGAACGGCGCGCGAACCAGTCGCCCAGGAAGAGCCCCAGCGGGGTGCCGTCCGCCTCGAAGACCTCGAAGACCCGTACGTCGGGGTGGTAGCCCACCAGGTCGGGCCGCTCGCTGAAGGTCACCCCGTAGACCTGCTCCGCCGCGAAGAAGACGCCGTCCCGCAGCACCCGGTCCAGCTCGAAGTAGGGCCGCATCGCCGCCGCGTCCACGTCGTACTCCGCCTTGCGCACCTTCTCCGACCAGTACGCCCAGTCCCACGCCTCCGGTACGCCGTCGCCCATGGCCGCGCCCAGCGCCGCCGCCTCCCGCTCGGCGTTGGCGACCGCGGGCGGCACCAGCCGGGCCAGCATCTCCGAGACCGCCTCGGTCGTTCCGGCGGTCTGGTCGGCGACCGCGTACGCCGCGTGGCTGTCGTACCCCAGCAGCGCGGCCCGCTCGGCTCGCAGCCGGGCCATCCGCGCCACCAGCCCGGCGTTGCTCTCCAGGCCCCGTCCCAGGGACGCCTCCAGCAGCCGGCGGCGCACCTCCCGGTCGTCCAGCGAGGCCAGCGCGGGCTGGTTGGAGAAGTTCTTCAGGCTGAGCACATAGGCGCCGTCGTGCCCCAGCGCCCTGCCGTTGCCGGCCGCCGCGGAGATCTCGTCCGGTGACATCCCGGACAGCTCCTCGGCGCTGCCGACGACCAGGGCGGCGGCCGCGGTGTCGGCGAAGACGTTCTGCTCGAAGGCCGTCGCGGCCGCGGCAAGTTGCTGGTTGAGGTCCCGCATGCGCTCCCGGTCCGCCTCCGGGAGCAGCGCCCCGGCCCGGACGAACCGGGTGCGGTAGCGCTCCAGCAGCCGCAGCGACTCGGCGTCAAGGCCCAGTTCGGCCCGTTGCCCGTAGAGGGTCTCCAGCCGCTCGAACAGCGCGCGGTCCAGGTGGATCGCGTCGGCGTGCGCCGCGAGGCGCGGGCTGATCTCGGCGTCCACCGCCTGCACCGCGTCGTTGGTGTCGGCGGACGCCTGGTTGAAGAAGACGTTCTCCACCCGTCGCAGCAGGGCACCGGACCGCTCCAGGGCGACCACGGTGTTCTCGAACGTGGGCGGCGCCGGATCGGCTGTGATCGCCTGGATCTCGGCCAGCTGCTCGGCCATCCCCCGCTCGAACGCGGGCAGATAGTGCTCCTCGCGGATCTCGGCGAACGGCGGCAGTTCGTACGGCAGGGTGCTGGGGCTGAAGAAGGGATTCTGGGTCACCCGGCCGACCCTACGCCGCGGCCCCGCGCCCGTCCGGCCGCTCGGGCAGCTCCCCCGGCCGCGCTGCCGTGTGCCCCCGGCTCGGGCTGGCGGCGCGGCTCAGCCGCGCAGCACGACGGAACCGTCCCGGCCGCCCTCCCTGGCCCAGCGGACCAGCCCGGCCACCGCGATGCCGTACGGGGCCCGGTCGGCGTACGGTTCCAGACCGTCCGCCGCCCGTGCCAGCAGAGCCGCCGCCCCGGTCGCGTTTCCGCGGGCGGCGTGGGTCAGGCCCACGGCCAGCTGGGCGAGGGCCCGCCACAGGGCGCGGTCCGGCTGCGGCGCGGACTTCCAGGCGTCCTCCAGCACCTCGTGCGCATGGAAGGGCATCCCCGCGTCCAGCAGCCGCTGGGCCTCGGCCAGGGTCTCCTCGGGGGTGCGCAGCACGCCCTCCGGCTGGCGCTCCACCCCGGGCGACCCGTACGGCAGCGGCCGCCCCAGGCCGTCCCTGGGCCGGGCGTTGCGGGCCCGGCCGCGCAGGTCACGGTCCCGGTCACGGCCCTCCACGGGCGTTCCGCAGTGCTCGCAGACCGCCGCGTACCGGTTCTCCCGGATCTTCCCGCACTCCGCGCACACCTGGTCCAGCCAGCATGCCGCGTCCCCGCCTTCGTCCACCCCTCGATTGTGCACCCGTCCCCTGTCGGACCCCAGGACTAGGGTCGAAGTGCAGACCCCTGTGAACGGAGAAGGCCCCATGACCGCCCGTATCGCTCTGGTGGCCGACCCCGACGGCCACGGCGGACGGCTGCAGCGGCTCGCCGGCGACGGCAGCCCGGCCGGCCCGCCCGAGCAGCACCACGACCTGGCCGCGGCGGTCGCCGCGGCGGAGGCCGGGGAGCAGCCGCGCTGGGTGTGGCCGGCCACCGACGCCGTGTACCCCGGGCTGCTGCCGCAGCGGGTGGCGCGCTGCCATGACCTCGCCCTGGTGGAGCCGCTGCTGCTGGGTCAGGAGGGCCGCTACGGCCATCCCCGTTCGCTGGGCGCGGCCTGGGCGCGGGTGAAAGGGCTGCCCGTCCCGGAGGACCGTCCCGACAGCGGCGCCGCCGACAGCCACGACCAGCCCTCCCTCTTCCGGCCCGACCGTCACCAGCTGCCGCCGGGCACCGATCCGCTGCGCGCCGTGGTGGAGGTCCATGCGGACCAGCAGCGCAGGGTGGCGCGGCTGGAGCACCCCGACCGGATGCGGCTGCTCTGCGCCGCCGAGTCGGCGGGGGCGCTGGCGGCGGCCGAGATGGCCCACGACGGCCTGCCGTGGCGTGCGGACATCCATGACGAACTGCTCACCCGGCTGCTCGGCCCCCGGCCGCCCGCCGGTTCGCGCCCCCGGCTGCTCGGCGAGCTGGCCGCGGAGGTGCAGCGGGCGCTGGGCGGCCGCCCCTTCAACCCGGACTCGCACGCCCAGGTGCTGCGGGCCTTCGCCGACCAGGGCATCCGGCTGCCGTCCACCCGCTCGTGGGTGCTGAAGCAGGTCGACCATCCCGCCGCTGCGCTGATGCTGCGGTACAAGGAACTCTCGCGGATCCACACCGCGCACGGCTGGGCCTGGCAGGAGAACTGGGCGCGCGGCGGCCGCTTCCGGCCGGAGTACGTGGTCGGCGGTGTGGTGTCGGGCCGCTGGGCCAGCCGCGGCGGCGGTGCGCTGCAGATCCCGCGGATGCTGCGCGGCGCCGTGGTGGCCGATCCCGGCTGGTCGCTGGTGGTCGCGGACGCGGCGCAGCTGGAGCCCCGGGTGCTGGCGGCGCTCTCCGGCGATGCGGGCCTCGCGCGGGCGGCGGCCCAGGGCGACCTCTACGAGGCGCTGGCCGCGATCGCCTTCGCCGGGGACCGGGCCCGCGCCAAGCTGGGCCTGCTGGGGGCGATGTACGGGCAGACCAGCGGTGAGGTGGGGCCGCTGCTCACCGTGCTGCGGCGGCGCTTCCCGGCCGCGATGGCCTATGTGGAGGCGGCCGCCCGCACCGGGGAGGACGGCGGGGTGGTCCGCTCCCATCTGGGCCGCATCTGTCCTCCGCCGTCCGCCCCGGACCCCGCGGGCGAGCCTGCCGAGGCCGAGGCCGCCGCCGAGCCGGACGGCGACCGGCTGCTGCGGGCGGCCCGCGCCCGCGGCCGTTTCACCCGCAACTTCGTCATCCAGGCCAGCGCCGCCGAGTGGGCCCTGGCGCTGCTGGCCGCGCTGCGCCGGCGGCTGGCCGACATCGGCCCCGACGCCACCGGAGGGCGCCCCCATCTGGTGTTCTTCCAGCACGACGAGGTGGTGGTGCATGTGCCGACGCAGTACGCCGACCTGGCCGCCGCAGCCGTCGGGGCGGCCGCCGAGGAGGCCCGCACGCTGGTCTTCGGTGCCACCCCGGTGCGGATGCCGCTGGAGACCCATGTCGTGGACTGCTACGCGGACGCCAAGTGACGACCGCTCAGCCCAGGGCCTTCTCGAACCAGTGGTCGGCGTAGGGGGAGCTGTTGTAGGCCGGGATCTCGGCGTAGCCGTGCCGGGCGTAGAGGGCCCGTGCCTCCACCAGGTCGCGCCGGGTGTCCAGCCGCATGGTGCGGCGCCCCATCCGTACCGCCGCCTGCTCCGCGGCGGCCAGCAGTGCCGGGCCGCCGCCGGTGCGGCGGGCGGCGGGGGCGATCCACAGCCGGGTGAGTTCGGCGATCTCGGGGGTGAGCAGCCGTACGCCGACACAGCCGGCCGTCCGGGTGCGGTGGCGGCCCACCAGGAAGACTCCGGTGGGCGGGTCCAGGTCCTCGCTGGGCTCCTGGCGCAGCACCTCGTCGACCTCCTGCGGCAGGGCCTCGCGGCCGTGGTAGCGGCCCACGATGTCGGTGTAGTAACGGCGCAGCAGGTCCGCGGCCTCGGCGCCGCCGGCCGGTGCCGGGGTGACGGTCCAGTCCGAGGCGGCGGTCCGGTCCGAGGCGACGTTCCGGTCCGAGGTGACGGTCCAGTCCGGGGAGATGTCCACCGCCTCATTCTCCAGCGGCGGTCAAACCGTTTCGGGTCTGCGGCGCGGCGTCTTATTCCCGATGACCGGGTGGCGGAAGTCACGGTCCGTCAACCCCTCCCTACGGTGGCGTAGGTCACGTCGCCGGGTTCAGGATGGTTGGCCGTGGCTGATCATTCGGAGAACCTCACCATCGCCTCGTACGCGGCAGTCGGGGACAGTTTCACTGAGGGTCTGAACGACCCGCGGCCGGACGGGGACGGCTTCGCGGGCTGGGCCGACCGGCTGGCGGGACTGCTGGCTGCCCGCAGCCCGGACGGGTTCCGCTACGCCAATCTCGCGGTGCGCGGCAGGCTGATCGACCAGATCGTCGAGGAGCAGGTGCCCCGGGTGCTGGAGCTGCGGCCGGATCTGGTGTCCTTCTGCGCCGGCGGCAATGACGTGCTGCGGCCGGGCAGCGACCCGGACGCCATCGCGGAGACCTTCGAGGCCGCGGTGGTGCAGTTGCGGTCGGCGGTGGACACCGTGCTGATCTGCACCGGCTTCGACACCCGGGACATGCCGCTGCTGCGGATGCTGCGGGGCAAGATCGCGACCTACAACGGGCATCTTCGCGCCGTCGCGGACCGGCACGGCTGCACCGTGCTGGACCTCTGGTCGCTGCGGTCGATCCAGGACCGCCGGGCGTGGAGCGAGGACCGGCTGCACCTGTCGCCGGCGGGGCACCGGCGGGTGGCGCTGCGGGCCGCGCAGGTCCTGGGGGTGCCGGTGGACCAGGATCCGGAGGCGGCCTGGCCGCCGCCGATATGGCACAGCCCGGCGGAGGTCCGCCGGGAGAACATCCAGTGGGCCCGGGAGCATCTGGTGCCCTGGGTCGGACGGCGGCTGCGCGGGGAGTCCTCGGGGGACCACGTCGAGCCCAAGCGGCCTGACCTGCTGCCTCTCTGACCCCGCGGGGGACCGCCCGAAGCGGCCTGTGCACCGGAGTTCCCACTCCGGTGCACAGGCCGCTT
>NZ_LIQR01000691.1 GCF_001418575.1 Peterkaempfera griseoplana | reverse complement strand
CGTCCCCGAAGTGCCCCGGCGCGGGGTACCGCACGCCGGGGCACTTCGGGGACGTGACTACTTGAGCTTGGTACCGGCGGAGCGCAGGCTCTGGGCGGCCTCGGTGACCCGGGCGGCCATGCCGGCCTCGGCGAGCTTGCCCCAGGTGCGCGGGTCGTAGGTGGACTTGGTGCCCACCTCGCCGTCGACCTTCAGCACACCGTCGTAGTTGCGGAAGATGTGGTCCACGATGGGACGGGTGAAGGCGTACTGGGTGTCGGTGTCGATGTTCATCTTGACGACGCCGTGCTCCAGGGCGGTGGAGATCTCCTCCGCGGTGGAGCCGGAACCGCCGTGGAAGACGAAGTAGAACGGGTCCTGCTTGCCGAACTTGGCACCGACGCCGTCCTGCAGCTCGCGCAGCAGCCCCGGCTTGAGCACCACGTTGCCCGGCTTGTAGACGCCGTGGACGTTGCCGAAGGAGGCGGCCAGCAGGTAGCGGCCCTTCTCGCCCAGGCCCAGCGCCTCGGCGGTGCGGATGGCGTCGGAGACCGAGGTGTACAGCTTGTCGTTGATCTCGTGGGAGACGCCGTCCTCCTCGCCGCCGGTCGGGGTGATCTCGACCTCGAGGACGATCTTGGCCTTGGCGGCCTCGGCGAGCAGCTCCTGGGCGATCTCCAGGTTGTCGGCGAGGGTCTCGGCGGAGCCGTCCCACATGTGCGACTGGAAGAGCGGGTTGCGGCCCTGGGCGACGCGGTCCTGGGAGACCTTGATCAGCGGACGGACATAGCCGTCCAGCTTGTCCTTGGGGCAGTGGTCGGTGTGCAGCGCCACCGTCACCGGGTACTTCTCGGCGACGATGTGGGCGAACTCGGCCAGCGCCACAGCACCGGACACCATGTCCTTGCTGTACTGGCCGCCCAGGAACTCGGCACCGCCGGTGGAGATCTGGATGATGCCGTCGCTCTCCGCCTCGGCGAACCCGCGCAGCGCGGCGTGCAGGGTCTGCGTCGAGGTGACGTTGATGGCCGGGTAGGCGAACTTGCCCGCCTTGGCCCGGTCGAGCATCTCGGAGTAGACCTCGGGAGTTGCGATGGGCATGCGAATCCGCTCCTGTCGGTGTGCGGTGTGTACGTACGGTGAACGCCTGTGCCATCTTCCCAGAAGAGGCGCGCCGCTTCATCTTCCTGCCCGTCAGTCGGGACGGGGACACGACTCACGGTGACGAAAGGTTCGCAGGCTACGCTGCACCGGTGGACACCACGACGCTCGCGCTCAACATCCTCGACGCCAAGTCGCTGATCTCCTCTCTCGGTACGGTCGGGCTCCTTGCCATCATCTTTGCCGAGACGGGTCTGCTGGTCGGCTTCTTCCTCCCGGGTGACTCCCTGCTGATCCTGGCCGGGGTGGCCGCCTCCAGCGCTGCCGCCAAGGCCTTCGGCGAGGGCGTCCAGATGCCCATCGCGGTCCTGCTGCTGGGTGCGCCCCTCTGCGCCATCGCGGGCGCCCAGCTCGGCCACCTGATCGGGGCCAAGGTCGGCCCGCGGCTCTTCCAGAAACCCGAGTCGAAGATCTTCCGCCGGGACTTCGTGGAGAAGGCCGAGTACTACTTCGAGAAGTTCGGGCCCGCCAAGGCCGTGGTCCTGGCCCGCTTCATCCCGGTGGTACGCACCTTCCTCAACCCGGTGGCGGGCACCCTGGAGATGCCGGCCGGCCGCTTCCTGATCTGGAACGCGGTGGGCGGTGTGCTGTGGACCGAGTCCATGCTGCTGCTCGGCTACTTCACCGGCGACCAGCTCGCGGGCGTGATCGACAAGTACCTGATCCCGGCGATGGCACTGATCGTGCTGGTCTCGATCTCGCCGGTGCTGGTCGAGGTGTGGCGGGAGCGCCGCAAGAAGAAGGCCGGCGGCGGGACGGCGGAGAACGTGGGGCAGCTGCCGGAGCGGGAGGCCGCCTCACCGGCCGGCGGACGGCACCGCCGCCGCTGAGCTGCATGAACGACGGCGGGCGGATGTTTCACGT
>NZ_LIQR01000690.1 GCF_001418575.1 Peterkaempfera griseoplana | reverse complement strand
TTCAGGACGAGGGCCGGCGCGTGGCACCCCCAGGTGCGCCACGCGCCGGCCCTCGTCCTGAACGGTCGTCAGCGGACCCGGCCGCACCACCTCCAGCGTCCTCATCCCCGCCCCTCCGTGTCGTCCGGCGCTCGCGACGGCTCCGCCTCCCCGGGCCTGCCGGCCGGCGGGGGGACCGGGACGAACCGCACACGCACCCCGGGGGCCAGCAGGGCCGCCGGCTGCCGAGCCGGGTCCCACAGCCGCAGTCCGGTCCGCCCCAGCAGCCGCCAGCCGCCGGGGGAGGGCTGCGGATAGACGCCGGTGTACGACCCGGCGACCGCCACCGAACCGGCCGGCACCCTGGTCCGCGGAGTGGCCAGCCGGGGCACGGACAGCCGCTCCGGAAGGCCCGTCAGATAGCCGAAGCCGGGAGCGAAACCGCAGAAGGCCACCCGGTACTCGGGCGCGCAGTGCAGCCGTACCGCCTCCGCCTCGGTCACCCCCCACAGCCCGGCCACCGCGGCCAGGTCCGCGCCGTCGTACACCACCGGCACCTCCACCAGCGGTCCCTCCCCGGCCGCGACCGCGGGCACCCGCCAGCCGGGCAGCTCGGCGGCCAGCGCCGCCGGGTCGTCCAGGCCGTCCAGCAGCACCGTCCCCGCCGCCGGCACGATCTCCAGCCCGGCGGGCAGCCGCCCGGCCTCCCGGCGCCGCAGCAGCTCCGCATGCCAGGCCGCCACCCGCTCCGCCGACTCCAGCTCCAGCAGCAGCGCCCGCCGGCCCATGGGGCGCACCACCACCGGCCCGTGCTGCGGCTCCGGCGCGCCCCTCATCCGGTGAACGGTTCGATCCGGACCCCGGCAGCCGCCAGGGCCTCCCGCAGCCTGCCCGCCAGCTCCGCCGCGCCCGGGGTGTCCCCGTGCACGCACAGCGACCTGGCGCGGACCTGCACCGTCTCACCGGACTCCGCGGTCACCTGCTGTTCCCGGGCCATCCGCACCGCTCTGGCCAGTACCGCCTCCGGTTCGTGCACCACCGCCCCGGGCCGCCCGCGCGGCACCAGCGTCCCCGCCGCCGTGTAGGCGCGGTCCGCGAACGCCTCGGCCACCACCGGCAGTCCTGCCTCCCGGGCCGCCCGCAGCAGCTCGGAGCCGGGCAGGCCGAGCACCGGCAGCGGACCGCCGCACAGCTCCCCGGCGCGCACCACCCCCGCCGCCACGGCGCGGGCCTGCTCCCCGTCCGTGACCGCCCGGTTGTACAGCGCCCCGTGCGGCTTGACGTACGACACCCGCGATCCGGCGGCCCGGGCGAACACCTCGAGGGCGCCGATCTGGTAGGCGACCTCGTCGGCCAGCTCCTCCGGGGGCACGTCCATCGCGCGCCGTCCGAACCCCGCCAGATCGCGGTAGGAGACCTGGGCCCCGATGCGCACCCCCCGCCCGGCCGCCCGGCCGCAGACCCGCCGCATCGTCGACGGGTCGCCGGCGTGGAAGCCGCACGCGACATTGGCGCTGGTCACGACGGAGAGCAGCGCCTCGTCGTCGGTCAGCGTCCAGCGCCCGAACCCCTCGCCGAGGTCCGCATTGAGATCGATCACCGCATCCGCCATGCAGGGCCGCCTCCTCTCCCGCTCCCATGATCGCAGAGCTGCCCCGGACAGACCCCCCGGATGCAGGTAGCGTGGGAGACGGCCGACCAGAGGAGGCAGTGATGCCCGGATCTGTCACGATCAGCCACCACCAGCAAGCCGTCATGATCAGCCACGACGACGCAGAGCGGCTGGCGTGGGTCCTCAGCGAGGCCGCCCGGCTCCTGGAGGCGCCCGGCGCCGACCGGCTCACCGACGAGCAGGCCGGAGCGCTCTGCCGGGGGGACGCCCGGCACCGCGAGGAACTGGCCCACTGGGCCAGGGCGCTGGCACACGACGTGCAGCGCAAGGTCTGACCGGCGCGGCCGCCCGGCGGACTCCGATACGGTCGGGGTGATGACCACCGACGAGCCGTCCGGAGGAGCGCCTTGTCGCTGACCACCACCCCCGCCCCGGCCACCGGCGGCGTCGGGCCGCTGCTCCGCCGCTGGCGCGAACGCCGCCGGGTGAGCCAGCTCGATCTGGCACTGACCGCCGACAGCTCGGCGCGCCACATCAGCTACATCGAGAACGGCCGCTCCCGGCCCAGCCAGGAGATGGTGCTGAAACTCGCCGAGCACCTGGACGTGCCGCTGCGCGAACGGAACGCCCTGCTGCTGGCGGCCGGCTATGCGCCGGTCTTCCGCGAGTCGTCCTACCACGACCCCGACGACCCCGGCATGGCCGCCGTCCGCGCCGCGCTGGAGGGGGTGCTGCGCGGCCACGAGCCCTGCCCGGCCGTCGTCCTGGACGCGGGCCATGACGTGCTGGCCGCGAACAGCGGGATGGCCGCACTGCTGGAGGGCATCCCCGGGCGGCTGCTGCAGCCCCCGCTCAACCTCATCCGGATCGCCCTCCACCCCCAGGGGCTCGCCCCCCGGATCGTCAACCTGGGCCAGGTCCGCAGGCATCTGCTGGAGCGGGTGGAGCGGCATCTGTCGATCTGGGACAGCGAACCGCTGCGCCGCCTGTACGCCGAGGTCAGCGGCTATCCGGGCCCCGAGGGCGACGACCACGCGGAGGACCCGGCGCAGACGCACCCCTCCGTTGCCGCGGTCGCCCTGCCGGTGCGGCTGCGCACCGCCCACGGGGAGCTGGCCTTCATCAGCACCATCGCCACCTTCAACACCCCGCTGGACGTGGCCGTGTCCGAACTCGCCATCGAGCACTTCCTGCCCGCCGACCCCGCCACCGCCGACATCGTCCGCCGGAAGTTCCCCGTCACCCGCACCTGAGAACGGCCGCACCCGAGCACGGCCGCACCCGAGCACGGCCGCACCTGCGTGCGACCGCACCTGAGCACGGCCGCGCCTGGGCGCAGCCGCACCCGAGCACAGCCGTCGGGGACGAACCGCCCGGCTCGGAGCCGCCGGCGGCGGGAGACGCCGGACCGTCAGGCCCGTACGCCGGACATGGCGCGGCACATCTGCGAACAGCGACGACACGCCTCCGCACACCTGGCCAGCTGTGCGTCGTCGGGCATCGCCTTGCACGCCTCCGCGCACATGTCACAGGCCCGCGCGCACATGGCGCACATCTCGGCGCTGATGGGGGAGGTGCGCATCATCATGTCCGCGCACGTCCGGGTCAGCTCGCTGCAGTCCATCAGCGCGCGCATGATCTGCGCGTCCATGCGCCCGCCCTGCTGCAGGCAGTGGCTGATGGTCTCCTCGCAGATGTTGTGGCACGCGAGGCACGCGTCCACGCACTCCTGCATCTCCTTGCTCATCCTGGTGGTCCCGCCGGTCTGCTGCATGACGCCTCCTGGGCGTGGGGGAGCCGATTTGTCGGGCTCCGGTGCTTCTGTCCTACTGCCGCCGGACATCCGCGGCAATACGGGTGGCCTACGCGTGGAGACCGGCCGCCGCACCCTCACGGACGGTCATCTCAACCGCCCCCATTCGGGGCGTTTGGGACGTTGTCCGTAGCTGCCTCTAATCTTGACCACCGTGACCACGACCGCCGACCAGCCCGCCCTGCCCCGGCAGGTGCGCCCCGCCGCGCCCGCGGCGCCGCACCCCGGCGGGGCAGGCCGGCCCGCTCCCGGCCCCGCGGCCGACGAGGGCCTCGCCCGCAGGCTCAGGGCGCTGGCCTGCACCGCCCCGCTGCACGACCTGGACGCCCGCAAGGTCAACCTGGCCGGCGAGTACGCGGTCTACGCCATGGCCGAGGTCGGCCTCGCCGCCATCGACCTGGTCACCCTGCACATGGACTTCGACACCGGCGCCGACCGCGACCTGGTGCTCGCCCGGCTGCTGCCCCGCGTGGCCGCGCAGAGCCCCGGCCGTCCCGCCGCCGAGCACCAGCGGGTCGCCCGCTGGGTCCTGGAGTCGCTGATCAACGTCGGCAGCGTGGACCGCGGTTTCCGCGCCGTCTACGGCACCTTCGGGCCCGACGGCGCCTACGTCCGCCGCGACTACGACTTCAAACTGGTCGAGGAGGTCCCCGGCCCCGACGGCGGGATCTATCTGCGCACCACCGACGAGGCGGTCAACGTCCTGGTCGGCGCTCTCGACACCGATGTCACCTCCGCTCAGATCGCCGCCGAGGTCAAGCTGGAGGTGCTGATCCGCCGCGGCCGCCTCGCGGACGCCCAGCTCGCCGCGGAGCAGGCCCGCTACCGCACCGTCCAGTACGCCGAGACGCTGCGCCGCGCCCTGGACGCCACCCGCCGCAACGTCCGCGCCGTCGACTGGACGGTCGCCGTCCCCGACATGATCGCCGAAGCGCTGGACCATGTCGCCGACCGCTACCGCCACGAGAACGCCATCCTCACCAACATCCGCCGCGCCCGCGACGAGTCCGAGGAGCCCGAGCACAAGCGCCGCGCCGCCGAGCTGGTCGACATCGTCAAGGACTGCATCCGCCGCCACACCCAGCTGCAGACCCGGCTGCTGGAGGCCGGTCCGCTGTTCCGCGCCGAGCAGGACCGCCAGGCGTTCGCCGCTCCGGCCGCCCGGGCCGGCATCGACCT
>NZ_LIQR01000069.1 GCF_001418575.1 Peterkaempfera griseoplana | reverse complement strand
GGTCGGCCGCGGCCGACCTGGGGTTCCTGGGGGTGCTGCTGGGGGACGGGCACGATGTGGACGGCTTCGTGGAGACGGCACTGGGTCCGCTGCTGGAGTACGACGCCCGGCGGGGCACCGAGCTGGTGCGCACCCTGCGGGCGTACTTCGACTGCGGCGGCAGCCTCACCCGGGCCAAGGACCGGCTCCATGTCCATGTGAACACGGTGGTGCAGCGGCTGGACCGGGTGCAGGCGCTGCTGGGCCACGACTGGAACGGCCCGGAGCGGGCCCTGGAGCTGCAGCTGGCGCTGCGCCTGCATCTGCTGTCCGGCGCGGCCTCCGCGGACTGACCGGCCGGCCGTGCGGGCCGTACGCCCGGCGGGGCCCTTCGGGCGCCGGGCGTACAGTGGCAAGGCTGGAACGACGGCTCGGACGAGGAGCGGCAGCGGTGGGCGAGGACGTGCGGTTCGTACGCATGGGCATCGGCGAGGGCTCGGTGCCGTACCAGGAGGCGTGGGACGAGCAGCGGCGGCTGCACGCGCTGCGGGTGGCGGACGAGATACCGGACACGGTGCTGCTGCTGGAGCACCCCCCGGTCTTCACTGCCGGGCGCCGCACCAACCCCGAGGACTACCCGCTGGACGGCACCCCGGTGGTGCAGGTGGACCGCGGCGGGGAGATCACCTGGCACGGCCCGGGGCAGCTGGTCGGCTATCCGATCGTCAAGCTGCCGGAGCCGATGGACGTGGTGGCGTACGTCCGGCGGCTGGAGGAGGCCCTGATCCGCTCCTGCACCGAGATCGGCCTGGGGACCACCCGGGTCGAGGGCCGCAGCGGGGTCTGGGTGCTGGGCGAGGAGATCCCCGGCGCGGTGGCGGACCCGGCGCAGCAGGTGGACATCGGCGGGCTGACGCTGCGGATGGGGCTGAAGATGGGCCTGGACCCGCGGCTGGCCGGTCCGGAGTACGCCCCGTCCAACGCCGGGCAGCGCGGCGACGACCGCAAGCTGGCGGCGATCGGCGTGCGGGTGTCCCGGGGGGTGACCATGCACGGCTTCGCGCTCAACTGCAATCCCGACATGACCTGGTTCGACCGGATCGTTCCCTGCGGTATCCGCGACGCCGGTGTGGCGTCGCTCACCGGGGAGCTGGGCCGGACCTTCCCGGTCGGGGAGGCGCTGCCCCTCGTGGAACGGCACCTGGCGGATGTGCTGACCGAGATGCGGGCGCTCCCCGACGCCGCCTGATCGTGGCGCGGCCTGCGATTGCCAGGCCGCCCGGGCGGCGGGAGCCGCACAACCGGAGGCGTACCCTGAGGGTGTCGCACAGAATGACGAGTGAGGGAGCCGCACGTGTCCGCTGTCGCACCCGACGGCCGGAAGCTGCTTCGCCTGGAGGTCCGCAACAGCGAGACCCCCATCGAGCGCAAGCCCGAGTGGATCAAAACCCGGGCGAAGATGGGCCCCGAGTACACCGGACTCCAGGCGCTGGTGAAGCGCGAGGGTCTGCACACGGTCTGCCAGGAGGCCGGCTGCCCCAACATCTTCGAGTGCTGGGAGGACCGCGAGGCCACCTTCCTCATCGGCGGGGACCAGTGCACCCGCCGCTGCGACTTCTGCCAGATCGACACCGGCAAGCCCGCGGAGTTCGACCGCGACGAGCCGCGCCGGGTGGCCGAGTCCATCGTGACCATGGACCTCAACTACGCCACCATCACCGGCGTCGCCCGTGACGACCTGGAGGACGGCGGCGCCTGGCTGTACGCCGAGACGGTGCGCCAGGTGCATGCGATGACCGCCGGCCGGGCGGCCGGGCGCACCGGCGTCGAGCTGCTGATCCCGGACTTCAACGCGGTGCCCGAGCAGCTGGCCGAGGTCTTCTCCTCGCGTCCCGAGGTGCTGGCGCACAACGTGGAGACGGTGCCGCGGATCTTCAAGCGGATCCGTCCCGCCTTCCGCTACGAGCGCTCCCTCTCGGTGATCACCCAGGCGCGGGCCGCCGGTCTGGTGACCAAGTCCAATCTGATCCTGGGCATGGGCGAGACCCGCGAGGAGGTCAGCCAGGCGCTGCAGGACCTGCATGACGCCGGTTGCGAGCTGATCACCATCACCCAGTACCTGCGGCCCTCGGTGCGGCACCACCCGGTCGACCGCTGGGTGAAGCCCCAGGAGTTCGTGGAGCTCCAGGAGGAGGCCGAGGAGATCGGCTTCGCCGGGGTGATGTCCGGGCCGCTCGTCCGTTCGTCGTACCGGGCCGGCCGTCTCTACCGGCAGGCCCTGGAGCGCCGCGGAGCCGTGACGACCGGCTGAGGTGCGGTTTCCCTCGCGGTACGCGGTTCGAGGCGGACATGTGCGACTTTCATCGCAGTTTGACGCTCCGGTCACCGACTGGTAACACGATGTGGTGACCCTGGACTGGTGACCGCTCCGCCGTCCGCCCCCGGATCGGGGGCGGACGGCGCGCGGAGTGCCCGGAACAGGGCGGGAACACGACCCGACGAGGGGAGTTGCTCACCATGCAGGTCGGCACCGTCGTACCTGGAGCTGTTCGCATCAACGGCTTCGTCACCGCACTGCGGATGGCGGAGTCGGTGCTGTTCGCCGGCGGTCAGCAGGTGGCCCGGCGCAATGCCTGGGACGCCGTCTGCGAGAACCGCCGCCATGCGGCGGACCGGGCGGAGACCGCCACCGTTCTCGGCGCCCTGGCGGCCCGCGGGGACTCCGGTCGGAGCTCCGCAGCGGTGCGCTGAGGAGCCTGCGCGGCCGCGCCCGCGCAGCCCCGCGCGGATGTCCGGACCGGACCGGACGGACGCTGAATCAGCCCGGACGGGGACCGGGCTTGGGCATCGGCTGGTGCATCCCCGTACCATGAGCCTCATGGCGAGGGAAACATCCGAGAACCCCGGACGGCTCAAGCAGATCCGTCAGGCTTACCAGATGACCAAGCGGGTCGACACCCGCATCGGTCTGATCATCGCCGGCGTAGGCATCATCACCTTCGGCGTGCTCCTCGCCATCGGACTGTTGATCGGCCACCCGGTCTACCTGGGCATCCTGGGCTTCGTTCTGGCCCTGCTGGCGATGGCGATCGTCTTCGGCCGGCGTGCCGAGCGGGCCGCCTTCGGGCAGATGGAGGGCCAGCCCGGAGCGGCGGCCGCGGTGCTGAACAACATCCGCCGGGGCTGGAGCACCAGCCCCACGCCGGTCGCGGTCACCCGCAACCAGGACGCCGTCTACCGCGCCGTCGGCCGGCCCGGCATCGCCCTGATCGCGGAGGGCAACATCAACCGGGTGCGGCCGCTGCTGGCCGCCGAGAAGCGCAAGATGGCCCGGGTCGTCGGCGATGTGCCGGTGCACGACATCATCGTGGGCGACGGCGAGGGCGAGGTCCCGCTGAAGAAGCTGCAGGTGCACCTGATGCGGCTGCCGCGCGCCATCACCCCGTCCCAGGTGACCGAGATCAACGACCGGCTGCGGGCGATGGGCGACCTGCTCTCCAAGGCCCCGGTCCCCAAGGGTCCGCTGCCCCGCAACGCCCGGATGCCCAAGGGCGGCCGGGCCCGCTGAACCACCCCTGCCCGCTCCCACAACGACAGACGGCCCCGCCACCCCCTCCCGGGGGCGGCGGGGCCGCTTCACGTTCACAGGCCGGTGACGTGCCACCGCAGCCGGTCGTCCGCGCCGCACCGCCCCGAAGGGGTGCGGCCGGGCGGGCGCGGGGTGTCTCAGACGCGGACCTCGACGGTGCCCAGCGCCTTGTCGTGCAGTCCGCGGCCGTCCCGGTCCCAGATCAGCGCCGGCACCACCAGGACCAGCAGCAGGCTGCGGCCCAGGGCCTGCACCACGGACGCCCGGCCACCGCCGAGGCGGACCACCCGCAGGCCGAAGAGCCGCTTGCCGAGGGTGCTGCCGGCCGTCGAGAGCAGCAGCACGCTCATCACGAAGAACACCGGGGTGGACCAGAGGTTGGCCTGCGAGGCGTCGCCCCGGGCCAGCAGCCCGTAGGCGATCATGGTGCAGAGCCAGCCGTCGACGAAGAGCGCACCGATGCGGCGGCCCACCGGGGCGATCGAGCCGGGCCCCTCCTCGGGCAGGCCGAGCCGTGCCCCGCGGTGCCCGAAGTCGGCACCCATCCTCTCGGCGGCCGCCCGGGGGCCGTCGATCCACGAACCCAACGCTTCTCTGCTGTCCACGGATCCACAGTAACCGGGGGGCCAGGACCCGGGGGCGGCGGGGCCTTGACAGCGACGGATGTCCGCCGGTAGGGCGGATTATGGACACCGGAGCGATTCCGGACACTGCAGAGTGAGACAACTGGTCCAGACCACTTCCGCCGAAACGGCGGCCGAAGCCGCTGCCCGCAGCGCGAAACCCCCGGAAGACGGCGGGTCCGACCGTTGCCGGGCCAGGGCGGTTAACATCCGCGAAACAGGCGGGTCACGCCCGAGAAACGGCCTCTTCCTATCGTTGCCGCATCGCGGCCGGTCGGGACGAGCGGTCCGTTCACGCGAAACTCCTGGCGTTCCGCCGGGCCGAGGAGGATGGATGTTCAACAACGCCGACGAGGTGTCCCGCTACATCTCGGACAACGACGTCAAGTTCGTCGATGTCCGGTTCTGCGACCTGCCGGGTGTCATGCAGCACTTCACGGTGCCGGCCGCCACGTTCGACCCCGCCGAGCAGCTGATGTTCGACGGCTCGTCGATCCGCGGTTTCCAGGCCATCCACGAGTCCGACATGGCCCTGGTGCCCGACCTCAGCACCGCGCGCGTGGACCCGTTCCGCAAGGACAGCACCCTCAACATCAACTTCTTCATCCACGACCCGATCACCGGCGAGCAGTACAGCCGTGACCCGCGCAACGTGGCCAAGAAGGCCGAGGCCTACCTCGCCTCCTCCGGCATCGCCGACACCGCGTACTTCGGCCCCGAGGCGGAGTTCTACGTCTTCGACAGCGTCCGCTTCGAGACCAAGGCGAACGAGGCCTTCTACCACATCGACTCCGAGGCCGGCGCCTGGAACACCGGCGCCCTCGAGGACAACCGCGGCTACAAGGTCCGCTACAAGGGCGGCTACTTCCCGGCCCCGCCGGTGGACCACTTCGCCGACCTGCGCGCCGAGATGTCCCTGGAGCTCGCCAAGGCCGGCCTCGAGGTCGAGCGCCAGCACCACGAGGTGGGCACCGCCGGCCAGGCCGAGATCAACTACAAGTTCAACAGCCTGCTGGCCTCCGCCGACGACCTGATGCTGTTCAAGTACATCATCAAGAACGTCGCCTGGCGCAACGGCAAGACCGCCACCTTCATGCCGAAGCCGATCTTCGGCGACAACGGCTCGGGCATGCACGTCCACCAGTCGCTGTGGAGCGACGGCTCCCCGCTCTTCTACGACGAGCAGGGCTACGCCGGCCTCTCCGACACGGCCCGCTACTACATCGGCGGCCTGCTCAAGCACGCCCCCTCGCTGCTGGCCTTCACCAACCCGACGGTGAACTCCTACCACCGCCTGGTCCCCGGCTTCGAGGCCCCGGTCAACCTGGTCTACTCGCAGCGCAACCGCTCCGCGGCGATCCGCATCCCGATCACCGGGTCCAACGCCAAGGCCAAGCGCATCGAGTTCCGCGCCCCCGACCCGTCCTCCAACCCGTACCTGGCCTTCTCGGCCATGCTGCTGGCGGGCCTGGACGGCATCAAGAACAAGGTCGAGCCGCTGGAGCCGGTCGACAAGGACCTCTACGAGCTCGCCCCCGACGAGCACGCCGCGGTCCCGCAGGTCCCCGCCTCCCTCCCGGCCGTGCTGGAGGCCCTCGAGGCCGACCACGAGTACCTGCTCGCGGGCGGGGTCTTCACCCCGGACCTCATCGAGACCTGGATCGACTTCAAGCGCACCCAGGAGGTCGCCCCGATCCAGCTGCGGCCGCACCCGCACGAGTTCGAGCTCTACTTCGACATCTGAGCAGCGCCACCCGCCGATCCGGGACCGGGTGCGCCCCCTGAGGGGCAGCCCCCGACCGGGGCTCGGCGGATCCGAGTGCAGACCGGGCCCGGCTGTCCCCTTAGCGGGGGCGGCCGGGCCCGGCCCCGTTCCGGGTCCAGGCACCTGGCCGGACATGGAATCAACCGTCCCGGTCGCCCGCCCGGTGGGTGTCCGCCGGCCGCGGAGCGGCTTCGCGGCGGCCCGGACGGCGCAGGACCGCCGCCAGGGCTGCCGCCGCTCCGCCGCGCCGCAGGGCCACCCGGCCCAGCGCCAGATGGCCGCCCATCAGCACCAGTTTCAGCAGGACGACCGCCAGCACGGTGCCGGCGGCCCACCCGGTCCATGCCGCGGCCCCGCCCAGACCGAGGTGCACGGCCACGACCAGCACTCCGCCCGCCGCCAGGGCCGCCGCCGTACCGTGCCTCCGGTGCGGCGGCCCGGCGGCATCGGGCCGGGCGGACTGCGGCAGCGCCTCCGGCGGCGCGCCGCCGTCACCGGGCTGCGCAGCGGCGCCGGACTCCCGGGGCGGCTCCCAGACCACCCGCAGCCGCGCACGTCTGCCGATCTGCTCGATACGGGTGGTGGCGGCGGCCCGCAGTCGCCGCAGGGACTCCTCGTCATCGGCGTCGACCCGCAGAGCCAGGGCGTCCGGGCCGGCCTCCAGGCTCCACAGACCGTCGGCGAAGCGGACGGTCCCGGTGGTGCCGGACCAGTCGACCTGCCGGATCTCCGGGCCCGTCCGGCCCTCGCCATGGGCGCCGTGGGTGCCGTGGGCGCCGTGCGGCCGGTGGTCGAGGCGGGTCATGCTGTCGAGGTGGCGGCAGAGCTGGACGAGGTACCGGCCTGCGCGGTCGGTGGCGATCAGGGCTTCGGCTGTCGGCACGGGGCCGTTCCTTCCGGGTGCGGACGGACCGCCGCCGACCGCCGCGCGGCGACGGCCCGGCGGTCCCGTCCGAGGGGTGGGGGCGGTGGTCAGATGCGGGTGAGTGCGGTCCGCCAGCCCCGGATGGCGTCGGCGGGCGGGGCGAGGGCGGCGGCGACCGTGACGGCGTCGATCGCGTCGATCCGCCAGCCGTCGGCGAAGGCCGCACGGATCCCGTCGGGGGTCATCCGGTGCACGCGTCCCGGCCGGTTCGGCGGTTCGTCGCGGAAGGAGAGCAGGAAGCACCGTCCGCCGGGACCGGTCACGGTGTGCAGTTGGGCCACATAGGCGGCGCGGTCGCCGCCCTCGAAGCCATGGAGGACCAGGGAGTCCAGGACGACGTCGAAGGTCTCCCCCAGGCCGGCCAGGTCGAGGGCGTCGTGACGCAGGAAGCGCGCGGTCAGTCCCCTGGCCCGGGCCTTGCGCTCGGCGGCCTCCAGGGCCGTGGCGGCGAGGTCGACACCGGTGGCGTCCAGGCCCAGTCGGGCGGCCATCAGCGTGTGCTCCCCGGTGCCGCACCCGACGTCGAGCACCCGCCCGTGCAGGGCGCCGGTCCCGGCGAGGGCGGCCAGCGCGGGCTGGGGTCCGCCGATGTCCCACGGCGGCGGGACGGCATAGAGGTCGCCGGGTGCCGGTGTCCGCTGTGGGGTGCTGGGGCCGGGGCCGCCGTGTGCGCCGGACATCGGGCCTCCTCTGTTCGTCCGGATCGACGGACGTCAGATTTATCGATACACAGTGTCTCTGTCAAGGCAAAGTGTCGTACCGTGGCCGTCACGTAGTCTCAGAGGCATGCCGAAGCTGTGGAACGAGACGATCGAGGCCCACCGCCAGGCGGTACGGGACGCCACCCTGGAGACCACGGCGGCACTGGTGGCCGAGCACGGCCTGTCGTCGGTGACGATGTCGCAGATCGCCAAGGAGGCCGGGATCGGGCGCGCGACGCTCTACAAGTACTTCCCGGACGTGGAGTCCATCCTCGTCGCCTGGCACCAGCGCCATGTCGGCGCCCACCTGGACCGTCTCGCCCAGGTCCGCGACCAGGCCGACGATCCGGCGGCGCGGCTGGAGGCCGTGCTGCGCGCCTATGCGCACATCACCCACAAGCGGCCGCGGGACGGCGAGATCGCCGCCTTCGTCCACCGGGGCGAGCACATCGCCACCGCACAGCGGCAGTTGCGCGGCCTGGTCGGCGATGTGATCGCCGAGGCCGCCGGGGCCGGGGCGGTCCGCGACGACACCCCGCCCGGCGAACTGGCCGACTACTGCCTGCACGCCCTCTCCGCTGCGGGCGGCCTGCCCTCCGAGGCCGCCGTCCGGCGCCTGGTCGAGGTCACCCTGGCCGGGCTGCGGCCCACGCCCTGACGGCGACCGCGAGAGCCCGGCGGACAGCACGGATCCGTCCGCCCGCGACACCGGGCCGGGGCGGACGGATCCTGGTCGGGACGGGAGGCCTCAGGCCCCCACCGGCGCCTCCTCGGGGGCGCTGGGCGCCGCATCCGCCGGCCCGCCGTCGGCTCCGGCGCGGCGCAGAGCCGGGATGACGGCCGCGACGGCCGCGGAGATCAGCGCCAGGCCGCCGCCGATCAGCAGACTGGTACGGAAGGCGTTCTCGGAGGCCAGGGTGTGGCCGCCCAGGGTGACGGTCATCTGGGACAGGACCACACCGATCACGGCGGAGCCCACCGAGGTGCCCAGCGATCGCATCAGCGTGTTGAAGCCGTTGGCGGCCGCGGTCTCGGACAGCGGGACGGAGCTCATGATCAGTGCCGGCATCGCTCCGTAGGCAAGGCCCACACCGCTGTTGATCACGATGCAGACCACCATCAGACCCCAGGCGGAGCCCATCAGCGCCTGGGACAGCCCGTACCCGGCGGCGATCACCAGAGCGCCGCTGGTCAGGGTGAACTTGGGCCCCCGGGCGTTGGTGAGCTTTCCGCCCAGCGGGGAGACGATCATCATCATCACACCGCCGGGGGCCATCCACAGGCCGGAGGCGAGCATCGACTGGCCCAGGCCGTAGCCGGTCGCCCTGGGGAACTGCAGCAGCTGCGGGACGACCAGCATGCTGGCGTACATGGCGAAGCCGACGAAGATCGACGCGGCGTTGGTGAGCAGCACCCGGGGGCGTGCGGTGGTGCGCAGGTCGATCAGCGGGTCCTTGGTGCGCAGTTCCCACAGTCCCCAGGCGCCGAGCACCGCGACGGCGGCGACCAGGAGTCCGAGCGTGGTGGCCGAACCCCAGCCCCAGTCGGCGCCCTTGGAGACGCCGAGCAGCAGGCAGACCAGGCCGGCGCCGAGGCCCAGGGCGCCGGGTGCGTCGAAGCGCTGACCTCTGGCTCCGGCGGGCACGTCGGGGATCAGGAACCAGATGAGCACCGCGACCACCGCGGCCAGCCCGGCGGATCCCCAGAACAGCACCCGCCAGTCGGCGTACTGGGCGATCGCTGCGGCGATCGGCAGCCCGAGGCCGCCGCCGATCCCCATGGAGGCGCTGACCAGGGCGATCGACGAGCTGAGCCGCTCCGCCGGGACGACGTCGCGCAGCAGGGCGATGCCCAGCGGGAGCATGCCCATGCCCATGCCCTGAAGGCCGCGTCCGACGATCATGGGCACCACGGAGGACGAGAGGGCGCACACCACCGAGCCCGCCACCAGCGGCACGGAGCAGACGAGCAGCATGCGGCGCTTTCCGACCAGATCGCCGAGGCGGCCGACCACCGGTACGCAGACGGCCGCCACCAGCAGGGTGGCGGTGATCACCCAGGCCGCGTTGGAGGTCGTGGTGTGCAGGATCTGCGGCAGCTCCGCGATCAGCGGGGTGACCAGGGTCTGCATGATCGCTGCCGTGATGCCGGCGAGCGCCAGGGTGGCGACCACGCCTCCGGCGCGGGCTGCTGGCTGGGGGGCGTCCATCGTCGGATCTCCTCGGCAGGTCTGTCGGTCGAACAAGAAGGGTGTGCAGCATACATGTCACATGCATGAGCCACGCTATATGCCCAATACATTACAAATGCGCCATGCATGCCGACAGAAGGGGCAGGGAACGGACTCGCCGGCATGCGGCACGAGGCGCCGGGCGCAGGACGGGAGGCAGCAGAGGCCTGGGCAGACCGACTCCTGAGGTCGAGTACGAGCAGATGCCACTCGGCCGCCCACCGCAGGGCAGGCGACCGCGCCGGTGACGCGCTGGACCGCAGCGCCTACCTCCTGCTCAGCCGGATCCGTACGCAGGCGCCGATGTCGATCGGCGAGCTGAGCGACGCCTTCGGGCTGAACGCCTCCCCCCTCAAAGCCCGGTGGAACGCATCCCCGACCCCGAGGGCGGTGCGGCCCGCACGTTCCGCATCACCGACCGGGGCGCACAGCGGCTCGAGCGGGAGCGGGAGTCCGTCGTCCACGCCCCGGACCGGGTCATGGCCGACTGGGCGGACGAGGACGTCACCGTGTGCGCCCAACTGTCTGCGGCGCTTCAACACCGACATCGAGCGCATCGCCGGAGGCCCCTTGCCGCACCCCTGAGCCCCCCAGCTCCCGTCGTCTCCATGTCTCCTGACCGGACATCAGACAACCGGATCACCCGCACACCGGACACCGCCGAAGCCGGTCCTCACCGAACCGAGGAGCCGCCGGTGCGGCCCGTCGCCGCCCGGAAGTGTCCAACTCCTTTCTGTTCGACCAATTCTGGTCAGATATCAGCAGAAGGTTTTACGAGATCGACACCAACTGACCGTCAACTCATCTATGATCTCTTTGACTTGTCAAGAACACGTCTTCACTGGGGCGTTCGCCGGCCCGTGTGATTCCCCCCTTCCGCCCCGAGGAACCAGTCGATGAGAGTGCACACGGACGCGGCTCACCCACGGGCGGAGCGCCCGCTGCTGCGTCGGCCACTGCTCGCCTTTCTTGTCTCAGCCGTCCTGGCTGCGGCTGCCGAGGTGTGGGCAGTGGCATCCGCTCCCGCTTCCTTCCGTACACCGCTGGCCGTCGGTACCGGGGTCGCGGGGCTGCTGCTCTGCACCGCCGTGGCCGCCGCGGTGTTCCAGCGGGAGCAGGCCCGACGGGTACGGACCCGTGCCGCGGCTGCGGCGGCCGCCGCAGCCGCGAGCGCTCCGGCGTTCGCCGACGAGGCCCTGCCCCTGCTGCTCGACCGGCTGCGCGGCGGAGCGTCCTGGGAGGGCGCGCTGGCCGCCGTCCCGGCCCCGACGGATCCGGCTCACCAGCGCGCGCTGCGGCAGCTGGCCGTGGAGTTCGCACAGAGCGAGAACCGTCGGGCGGCCGCGATGTCCGCCTGCGCCAACGTCGCCGGACGGATGCAGGCACTGGCCACCAGCGTGCTGGCGGATCTCCGCGAGATGGAGCACCGGCACGGCGACGCGGAGGTCCTGGGCGACCTGCTGCACCTGGACCACCGCACCGCCCAGGCCGGGCGGCTGGCCGACAGCATCGCGGTGCTCACCGGAGCCCGTTCGGGGCGCCGCTGGGCGCGGCCGATCGTGATGGAGTCGGTGCTGCGCGGCGCCACCGGCCGGATCGCCGGCTACCAGCGGGTGCGGCTGCACTCCACCACCGACATCGCGGTGGCCGGCCACGCCGCCGAGGGCGTGATGCACGCTCTGGCCGAACTCCTGGACAACGCCTGCAACTTCTCGCCGCCCACCACCGAGGTCCATGTCTATGTGGCCGAGGTACCGGCCGGCGTGGTGATCACCGTCGAGGACAGCGGCCTGGTGATGAGCGATGTCGCGCTGCGCCGGGCGGAGCGTGCCGTCTCCGGCGACACCCCGGACCTGGCCGCGCTCTCCGGCACCCGGCTCGGCCTCGCCGTCGTGGGGCGGCTGGCCCGCAAGCACGGCCTGACGGTCTCCTTCCGGCCTTCGGCCAGTGGCGGCACCGGGGTGGTCATGCTGCTGCCGCAGGAGCTGGTCACCCGGCCGCAGCCCGCTCCCGAGCCGGAGCCGGTGCCCGCCGCCGTCCCGCAGAGCCGCAGGCCGCTGTCGGCGGCCCCGGCCCCGGCCGGGGAGCACACCGCCTCCCGGGCGCACACCGCCGCCGAGGAGCGCTCCCCCGCGCACACCTCGGCCGCGGAGCCGCCGCTGACCGCGGAGGCCATCACCGCGGAGGCGTTCACCACGGAGACGTTCACCGCACGCACCCCCGCCGCCGACCCCTCCCCCGGGTCCGGCGGTCTGCCCAAGCGCAGCCGCGGCCGCACCCTGGCCGCAGCCCATCCCGGCGGACTTCCCGCCGAGCGGCAGCACCCGGTCCCGGAGCAGGCCTCCCGCGGCCCGCGCCCGGGTGCCGACTCCGCTGCCCGGTTCGGCGCCTTCCGCCGAGCCGTCACCGGCCAGGACCCGGCCGGCACCGCACCCGCTCCCACCACTGTTTCGCTTCCGGAGGACGACCGATGACTGCACCCGCCGCACCGGTGACCGAGCTCACCTGGCTGCTGGAGGGCCTGCTGGAGCGCACGCCGGGGGCCCGGCACGCGCTGGTGCTGTCCCGTGACGGCCTGAAGCTCTGCCACACCCCCGAGCTCTCCGAGGACCGGGCCGACCAGCTCGCCGCGATATCCGCCGGCATCCAGAGCCTCTCGCACGGCGCCTCCATGGAGTTCGGCGACGGCACCGGCGGGGTGCGGCAGTCCATGACCGAGTTCTACGGCGGCATCCTCTTCATCGTGGAGGCCGGCGCCGGGGCCCATGTGGCGGTGGTCGCCGACGACGAGGCGGACCCTGGTCTGATCGGCCACAACATGCACGAACTGGTCGAGCAGATCGGCGAGTACCTCAGCGCTGCCCCACGGCAGCCCGCCGGGGAGGGCAGCCCGGCATGATCCGCCCGGGCCGCGACGACAGCCCGGACCGGCTGTACACCCTCACCGGGGGACGCAGCCGGTCCGACGCCCATGACTTCGACCTGGTGACCCTGGTCGTCAGCGAGTCCGAGGCCACCCTGGGGATGCAGTCGGAGCATGCCGCGATCCTGCGCATGTGCCGGCTGCCCACCGCCGTGGTGGAGATCGCGGCCGATCTGCGGCTGCCCGTCAGCATCGTGAAGATCATGCTTTCCGACCTGCTGGACATGGGCAGGATCACCGCCCGGCATCCACGGGCCGTCCCCTCTCGGGCGGAACTGCCCGACCTTCCCCTCCTGGAGCAGGTGCTCGTTGGACTCCGCAATCTCTGACCCGGCGGTCCGCACCCCGCTGGTGCGCACCGCTGACAACGGGCTGAAGATCGTCGTGGTCGGCGGCTTCGGCGTCGGCAAGACCACCCTGGTGCGTTCGGTCAGCGACATCAGGCCGCTGAGCACCGAGGAGACGATGACCCAGGCCAGCCGGGGCATCGACGACCTCGGCGGCATCAGCAGCAAGACCTCCACCACCGTCGCCTTCGACTTCGGCCGCATCTCGCTCAACGAGCGGACGGTGCTGTACCTGTTCGGCGCACCCGGGCAGGAGCGGTTCTGGTTCCTGTGGGACCGGCTGTTCGCCGGGACCCTGGGCGCGGTGGTGCTGGTGGACACCCGGCGGCTGGCCGACTCCTGGTACGCCATCGACCGGCTGGAACACCACGGGACCCCGTTCATCGTGGCCCGCAACGACTTCGGCGGCCCCAAGTACACCGCCGAGGAGGTCCGCGACGCCCTGGACCTGGATCCCCGGGTGCCGCTGATCGACTGCGACGCCCGGTCCCGTACCTCCAGCAAGCACGTCCTCATCACGCTCGTGGAGCATCTGCGGGCCCTCGCCTCCGCCCGGGAGACCGCATCGTGACGACGTCCTCCTCGCCCTCCGCGCCGTCCGCCGCCGGGCAGTCGCCGTCCGCACCCCCCGTGGGCTGCCCGGCCCACACCGACACGGACGCGGTGCCGCTCAGCGGTCCCCGCTTCCACACCGACCCGCTGCACCTCTACCGGGAGATGCGCCGCGACCACGGTCCCGTCGTCCCGGTGGAGCTGGGCGGGCTGCCCGCCTGGCTGGTGATCGGCTACCGCGAGCTCCACCAGGTCACCAGCGATCCGCAGCTCTTCCCCCGCGATGTGGGGCTCTGGAACCAGTGGCCCAACATCCCTGCGGACTGGCCGCTGCTGCCGATGATCGGCCAGCGCCAGCCGTCGATCTACTACACCGTCGGCGCGGAGCACCGACGGCATGTGGACATGGTCGGCCCGGCCCTGGAGGGCGTCGACCTCTTCGAACTGCGGCGGCTGACCGAGCAGTTGGCCGACCGGCTGATCGACGGCTTCTGCGGCCGCGGCTCGGCCGAGCTGGTCTCCGAGTACGCCGTGCTGCTCCCCGTGCTGGTCCTCGCCCGGATCATCGGCTTCCCCGACGAGGAGGGCCCGGAGGTCGCCCGGGTGCTCAATGCGCTGGCGGACGGCGGGGCCGACGCCCAGCAGGCGTATCTGCGGTTCGGCGAGCACATGCAGCGGCTGGTCGAGACCAAGCGGGCCCGGCCGGGCGCGGACGTGGCCTCCCGGATGCTCGCCCACCCGGAGCGGTTCACCGACCAGGAGTACATCCTGGACCTGATGGCCATCACCGCCGCCGGCCACCTGCCCACCGCCGACTGGCTGGGCAACTCGGTGCGGCTGATGCTCACCGACGACCGCTTCGCCGCCTCCCTCGGCGGCGGGCGGCACAGTGTCGCGCAGGCCATGAACGAGGTCCTCTGGGAGGACACCCCCACCCAGATCCTGTCCGGCCGCTGGGCCGCCCGCGACACCCAGCTGGGCGGGCGCTCCATCCGGTCCGGGGACATGCTGCTGCTGGGCCTCGCCGCGGCCAACGCCGACCCGGCGATCCGGCAGCACGGACCGCGGTCGAACGACGGGCTGCACGAGGGCAACAGCGCCCACTTCTCCTTCAGCTACGGGGAGTACCGCTGTCCCTTCCCCGCCCAGGAGATCGCCGAGGTGATCGCCCGGACCGGCATCGAGGTGCTGCTGGACCGGCTGTCCGATCTCGACCTGGCCGTACCGGCGAAGACGCTGGTCCGGCGGCCGTCCGCGTTCCTGCGCGGCATGTCGGCACTGCCGATCCGTTTCACCCCTGTGCCCACCACTGGAGGCCTCCGTTGAACAGACCTCAGCCGGCCCTGGAGGGGACCGCCACAAGCGGCTGCCCCTTCAGCGCGGACACCCTCGTCATCGACCCGCTGGTGCGGGACCTGGCCGGGGAGACCGAATGGCTGCGGGCCGGACCACCGATCAACCGGATCGAGCTGATGGGCGCCCCGGCCTGGACCGTCACCCGGCACGCCGAGGCCCGGCAGCTGCTCACCGACCCCCGGCTGGTGAAGGACATCAACAGCTGGCGGCTGTGGCAGACCGGTGAGGTGACCCGGGAGTGGCCGCTGATCGGCATGATCGACTCGGGTCGTTCGATGTTCACCGTGGACGGCGCCGAGCACCGGCGGCTGCGGGCCAAGACCGCGCAGGCGGTGACCCCCCGCCGGGTCGCCGAGCTGCAGCCCGCCATCGAGGAGATCACCGACCGGCTGCTGGACGGCTTGGCCGCGGCGGGCGCCGACGGCCCGGTGGACCTCAAGACCCACTTCGCGCTGCCGCTGCCGCTGAGCGTGGTCAGCGAGCTGATGGGCGTCGACCCGGCCGAGCACCCCCGGCTGCACCGGATGTACCGGGCGTTCTTCTCGATGCTCACCCCGCAGGACGAGCGGCTGGCGGTGATCGAGGAGATGGACGTCTTCTTCACCGCGATGGTGCGGGAGAAGACCGCCCACCCCACCGACGACCTCACCAGCGCGCTGATCCTCGCCGACGAGGGCGGGGAGCCGCTCACCGAGGAGGAGGTGGTGGGCAACCTCAAGGCGATGGTGGCGGCCGGGCACGAGACCACCATCGGGCTGATCCTCAACGCGGTCCGCGCCCTGCTCACCCACCCCGAGCAGCTGCGGCTGGTGCTCGACGGGAAGGTCTCCTGGGAGACGGTGATCGAGGAGACGCTGCGCTGGGACACCCCCACCACCCATCTGCTGATGCGGTTCGCCACCGAGGACATCGAGATCGCCGGGACGGTGATCCCCAAGGGCGACGGAGTGGTCATGTCCTACCGGGCGATCGGACGGGACACCGGTCAGCACGGCCCGGACGCGGACCTGTTCGACATCACCCGGCCCGCCCCGATCCGCCATATGACCTTCGGTCACGGTCCGCACATCTGCCCCGGGGCGGCGCTCTCCCGGCTGGAGGCCGGCATCGCGCTGCCGCGCCTCTTCGGCCGGTTCCCCGGGCTGGCGCTCGCGGTACCGGTCGAGGAGATCCGCAACCTCCCCGTCCTCACCCAGAACGACCTGGAGTCCTTCCCGGTCCTGTTGAACTCCTGAGCCCCGCGCCGGGCCCTCTGACGCGTCCTGCGGGGCGTCGGGGGGCCCGGTGGCGCGCCCTCAGGGGCCTCCCCGGTCCTCCGTACCCTCCGGCGCCCCCGGGTGCCGTGGGTGCCTCCGTACCCGCCGTGTCCGGTCAGACGGCGGCGGCCCGCCCGGTGGCCAGCGACTGCTCCGCAGCGGCCAGCACCTCGACCACCGCCAGCCCGAAGGCCGCGTCGCAGGGGTGCGGGGTGCCGGTGGCGGCCGCGGAGCGCAGCGCGTCCACCGCCCGGTGCAAAGCGGCCGCGGGTCCGTCGTTGCGCTCGGGCAGCACCACCACTCCCCCTTCGCCGCGCAGTTCCACCGTGGCTCCGCTGGCCGCGGGCGGCGCGGTGAGGCTGAGGGTGGCCGTGCTGGTGGCGCCGGAACCGTGCCGGCAGAACAGCTGGACGGTGTCGGCCGGGCCCCGGACCGCGGTGACCTCCTCGACCTCCCCCAGGACCGGCAGCAGCACCGAGAGGGCGTGCGGACCGACGTCCCACAGCGCACCCTTCTCCCGGCGCCAGGGCGAGGCCGCGAAGGGGCTCTCGGCGGAGAAGACCGCCCCCAGCCAGTCCGCCCGGCCGGTGAACCAGCCGCCGGTCCGGGCCTGCTCGCTGATCCAGGCCTCCTGCTCCAGCCCGAACCGGGTGGTGAAGAAGACCACCGAGGCCACATCCGCCGCCTGCGCGGCCGCGACCGCCTCCCGGGCGGCGGGCACCGTCACCGCCAGCGGCTTGTCCAGCAGCAGCTGGCAGCCGGCCTTGGCGGCCCGTACGGCCAGCTCGGACTGCACGGCGGGCGGCAGCGCCACGGCCACCGCGTCGACATCGGAGAGCAGGGCGTCGAGGTCCTGGTAGGAACGGGCACCGAACCGCTCGGCCAGCGCGTTCGCCGCCTCGGGGCGCCGCCCCCACACACCGGCGAACTCGACATCCGGATGGGCGTCCAGCACCGGGGCATGTACCGCAGTGGCCCAGGGTCCGGTCCCCAGCAGTCCGAATCGCACGTCCCCACCCTTTCAGCGCGGCGGCCGTCCCCAGGTCCGGGCGGCCGATCACTGCTGTCCTCCCCGGCCGCCGACCGCGCCAACCGTCCCCGGTCGCACCTGCTCATCACCCGTTCGCCGGTTTCGCCACCGCGCGAGCGGACACCGGGGCGGGTTGAATGGAACCACGATCACCGACGTCCGGGGGTGAGGCAGACGAGCACACATCCCGATCCCCGCACCGACAGCCGCCTGCCGGGCGGCTGCGCGGCGGTGCTGGTGCTCGACCGCGACGGCGCCGTGATCACCTGCACCACGGAGCTGGAGTCGCTGATCGGCCGCCCGGTCACGGAGTTCAGCGGCCGCCCGGCCACCGAGCTGCTGCTGCGGCCCGAGGAGTGGACGGACCCGCTGCCCCCGCCGGGCACCAGGGCGGCCCTGCGCGGCCCCTCGGGCCCGATCGAGGCGCGGCTGGATGTGCTGCCGCTGCATCCCAGGGCCGGCGCCCTGGCCCGGTACCTGGTGCTGGTGACCCCCGAACCGGTGGCCGAGCGCCGGCAGCAGGACGAGGCGCTGGTACGTGCGCTCTTCACCCAGACCCGGATCGGGCTGGCCATCCACGACTCCGAGCTGCGGATGGTGCGGGTCAACCCGACCGCGGGCAGCGGGATCCCGCCCGACCAGGGGCCGCTGGAGGACCTGGGGGAGGCACTGCTGCCGGAGGACGCCGCGGCCATCCAGGAGCAGCTGCACAAGGTCGCCGAGACCGGGGTCCCGGTGATCGACTGGGTGCACTCCGCACGCCGGCTGGACTCCCCCTCCGTGGACCGGGTGATGTCGCTGTCGATGTTTCGCCTGGAGGACGCCGACGGCCGCTTCACCGGGGTCGCCGCCACCTTCTCCGACGTCACCGAGCAGGAGCGCAGCCGCCAGCAGCTGCGCCTGGTCGGCAGGGCGGCCAAGCGGCTGGAGGGCACGCTGGACGTGGCCCGCTGCGCCGAGCAGCTCGCCGAGGTGATGGTGCCCGGGTTCGCGGACCTGGCGGCGGTGGACCTCACCGAGGCGGTGCTGGTCGGCGAGGAGCCGGGCCGGTTCGCGCAGGGCACCCAGCTGCGCCGGGTGGCGGTGGCCGCCGCGGACGGCGAGTGGCCGTGCGAGCTGCACCCCCGGGGCACCACCGCACGGATCATCCGGGACGACGCCGACCGGCTGCGGGAGGGCGCGGCGATCCTGATACGGGACATGGAGCGGATCCGGGCCAGGGTGGCCCGCGATCCCTCACTGGCCCGGGTGATCCAGGCGGAGCGGGCCACCTCGCTGCTGGTGGTGCCGCTGAACGCCCGGGGCATGGTGCTGGGCTGCCTGATGCTGTGGCGGCTGGGCAGCCGGCCGCCCTTCGGGCCCGACGACGCCGCGCTGGGCGAGGAGATCGCCTCACGCGCCGCCCTGGGCATGGACAGCGCCCGTCGCTACACCCGTGAGCACCGCACCGCCGAGGCGCTGCAGCGCAGCCTGCTGCCGCGCTCGGTGGTGGAGGTGACCGCGGCCGAGACGGTGGGGCTGTATGTGCCGGCGGCGAGCACGGCGGGGATCGGCGGCAGCTGGTTCGATGTGATCGCCCTGTCCTCCGCCAGGGTCGCCCTGGTGGTGGGGGACGTGGTGGGGCACGGTCTGGAGGCGACCGCGGCGACGGGCCGGCTGCGTACCGCCGTGCAGACGCTCTCCGACCTGGACATGACGCCCGAGGAGCTGCTGTCGCACCTGGACGACCTGGTGGTGCGGCTGGTCGCGGGCGAGCAGGGCGGCGGCAGCCGCCCCGAGGAGGCCGCCGCGACGCAGCACAGCAGCGGCGGCGGGGTGTACGGGTCGACCTGCCTGTACGCGGTGTACGACCCGGTGACCGGCCACTGCACCATGGCCAGCGCGGGCCACCCGCCGCCGGTGGTGATCGCCGCGCCCGGGGGGCCCGCGGTGGTGGCCGACGTCAAGCCGGGTCCGGCGCTGGGCCTGGGCGGCGAGCCGTTCGAGCAGCTGGAGCTGGAGCTGGCGCCCGGTGCGGTGCTCACTCTGTTCACCGACAAGCTGCTGTCCTCGCCGGACGAGACCGCCGAGGAGCGTCTGGCCCGGCTCTGCGAGCAGATCGAGTGCTCGGCGCGGCCGGACGCCTCCTCCGCGGAGATGGGCCGCGACGTCCTGGACGACCTGCTGCCGGAGCCGCCCGCGCACGATCTCTCGCTGCTGGTGAGCCGGATCCGGGCGCTGCCCGAGGGGGCGGCGGTCGGGTGGGAGTTCCCCGGTGATCCGGCGGCGGTGGCGGAGGCCCGGGAGCTGGTGGCGGCGCAGCTGACGGAGTGGGACCTGGCGGAGCTGGCCTTCACCACCGAGCTGATCGCCAGTGAGCTGGTGACCAACTCCATCCGCTATGCGGGGGCACCGGTCGGGCTGCGGCTGATCAAGGACAAGGTGCTGATCTGCGAGGTCTCCGACCCCAGCCAGACCCAGCCCCGGCTGCGCCGCGCCCGGCTGACCGACGAGGGCGGCCGTGGACTCTTCCTGATCGCCCAGCTCGCCCACCGCTGGGGCAGCCGCTACACCCGGTTCGGGAAGACCATCTGGACGGAGCAGTTGCTGCCGCCGCTCTGACCGGGTGCCTGCTCCTGTGGCCGCCCGCCGCAGGGGCGCGCACGATGGAGTCAGGAGCTGTCTGCGAACCGGGAGGCCGGATCATGAGTACAGCCAAGGAGATCATGCACACGGGCGCCCAGTGCGTGAGCGAGCACGAGACGCTGGACACCGCGGCGCGGATGATGCGGGAGCTGGGCGTCGGGTCGCTGCCGATCTGCGGGGACGACAACAAGCTCAAGGGGATCGTGACCGACCGCGACATCGTGGTGAAGTGCCTTGCCGAGGGCGAGGATCCGGCGCAGATGACCGCCGGGGAGCTGGCGGCGGGCCGCCCGCTGGTGATCCGCGACACCGCGGACGAGGACCAGGTGCTGAGGGTGATGGAGCAGCACCGGGTGCGCCGGCTTCCGGTGATCGCCGAGGACGACCACCGGCTGGTCGGCATCATCAGTGAGGCGGACCTGGCACGGCACCTCACCCGGGAGCGGGTGGCGGAGTTCGTCACGGCCGTCTGCACGGACTGACGGTCCGCCGGGCCGGGCCCCGCCGTCGCACGCCGCCGGGTCAGACGGTGTGCGACGGCTCCCCCCAGACCTCCTCGCTGACCCGGGCGTAGGTGTCGCGCCAGTGCGGCCACTGGCGGACGACCGTGTCGTCGCACTGGTGCAGCAGTTCGTCGGCGATCCGCTGGGGCACCCCCTCCAGCAGCCAGGCCAGGACGTCGGCGGTACCCGGGCCCGTGTCGCCGCGGGCACAGCGCAGCAGGTCCGGCAGGGTGCCGACGACGGCGCCCGGTTCGAGCACCTGGCGCATCGCGGGCAGCACCTGGGTCTCCTCGATCCGCAGGTGTCCCTGGAGTTCGATGGCGAACCCCTCGACGGCGTGGGCGGCGCTCCAGGTGCCGGTGCGGGTGAGGGCGCCCTCCAGCACGGAGGCGGTGGTGCCGTCGGCGCACTGCTCCAGGTCGTGGTGGTCCGCCTCCAGCCAGTTGGCCAGCAGCCGCAGTTCAGGGGCCCTGCGGCGCAGCAGCGGCCAGAGTCTGACGTCCTGGTACTCGTGGTAGCGGACCAGCATATCCACCAGGAACCGCCAGCGGCGCACCACCGCGTGGCCCCGGTCGTCGTCCCGGGGGCCGAGGGTGCGGATGGCTCCGGGGAGGCGCACCAGGTCGCGCCGCAGGGCGGCGTGCACCAGGAGCAGTCCGGCGAAGCGGACGCTGCCGGCGCTGGTGGAGGTCCCGATGTCGGGGAGGTCCTGGGCGAGGACGTACGGGGCGGACATGCTGCTCATCACTTCCGGATCACCTGGGCGTCGGCGGGGTCCCGGCGAGGCTGCCGGGGCACCAGGCTGCCCGGAGCGAATAAGCAGATGATGTGCACGGAATCAATGTGCAGGTCGGGCGTACGACGGGGACCGCCCGGCGACCCCCGTGACGCCACGGGACGGGCCGGGACCCGGCATGCGGACCCGGCATGCGGACCCGGCGGCCGGGCCGCATCCCCCGCGCGGCCCGGCCCCGTCCGGTGTCCCGTCCGGTGTCCCGGCCGGTGTCCCGGCCGTGGGGCGCTCAGCCGTGGGCGTCCAGGGCGGCGGCGTCCGCGGCAAGTCCGGCGGCGAGGGTGTCGAGCCCGGCCGAGACCTCGGTCAGCAGCCCGTCGCCGAAGGTGATCCGGGCGACGCCCAGCGAGGCCAGCCGGTCCAGTGCGGCCCGGGCCGGCCGGGGGCAGAGCGCGTTGACCGGCGCCTCCAGCCGCTTGACCAGGGCGGCGAGGTCGGCCTCCGGCGCGGCGATGGGATAGACGCAGTCGGCGCCCGCCTCCAGATAGCGCTCGGCCCGGGCGGTGGCCTCGGCGAGGGCCTCCTCCGGCCCGCCCCGGAAGCGGCCGCCCAGATAGACGTCGACCCTGGCGTTGACCACCAGGTCGGGGCCGGCCGCGGCGCGCAGCCCGGCCAGCCGGCGGGCATGCGCCTCCGGGTCGGCGAGGGTACGGCTGCCGGGGTCGGAGTCCTCCAGGTTGCAGCCCGCCGCCCCGGCAGCCAGCAGGCGCTCGGCCAGTTCACCGGCGGGCAGGCCGTATCCGGCCTCGATGTCCGCCGTGACCGGGACGGCCACGGAGCCGGCGATCCTGGCCACGGCGGCCAGCATCACCTCGACCGGTGTCCCCTGCCCGTCGGAGTGGCCCAGCACCGCCGAGACGGCGGCGCTGGCGGTGGCCAGGGCGGGGAAACCGGCCGCCTCGAAGGACCGGGCGCTCACCGCGTCCCAGACGTTGGGCAGGACCAGTGGTTGTCCGGGCCGGTGGTGCAGTGCGCGCAGAGCGGCGGCTGAGGCCATGGGTCGGGGCACCTTCCAGGAGGGTCGGAACGTCCTGCGGCTCAGCGTACGCAGCGCGGCGCCGCCCGGTCACGGGCCGCATCGGGGCCCGGTCCATGGGCCAATCGGCAGGCGCGGATCGCCGGTTGGCCCACCGCCCGCGGCTCGGGCGGCGGACGGCGGTCCCGGGGGGTGCCGTCCCGGCGACCGGTGGGGCGGCTCCGGTACGGCAGGCGCGCGGCCCGTACGGCGGGGCGCCGTCCCCACCCCGGAAGGATGCGGAACGGCGCCCCGGTGCAGCTCTTGTGACGGTACGTCAGTTGCGCCAGGTGTCATTGAGGACGACGGTGCCGCTGCTGGGCACGGTGGCGGTGCGGTTGGCGCCGGACTCCCAGGTGACGGCGCCGTTGGACTCCTTGCGGATGTACTTGTACTCGAAGGAGGTGCCGGCGCCCATCGACACGTCCAGCTTCCACACGGGGTAGCTCGCCGAGGAGAGCGGCAGGGCCTTGCCGGTGTCCCAGTTGCCCAGGGCGTCGTTGTTGCCCACCACATAGATGTTCTGACCGTAGACGGTGGTGGCGTTGACCGCGAAGGACGCCCCGGTGGCCGAGCTGGTCGCGGTGGGGGTGGGCGTCGCGGTGG